>NZ_JBHWBZ010000015.1:142071-147754 GCF_042735475.1 Kitasatospora sp. NPDC059577
CGCCCGGGGGGTCGCGGGCGGTGCGCGGCCCCCCCGGCGGCCGTCGGGGGGGGGGGCGGGCGGGCGGTGGGGGGGGGCGGGCCGGTGGGGCGGGCCCCCGGCCGCCCCCCCGGATCCGAAGACCGTACGACTAGTTCTTCTGGATCTGGTCGAAGGAGAGCTCGACCGGGGTCTCCCGGCCGAAGATCTCGACCAGGCCCTTGACCTTCTTCGAGTCGGGGTTGATCTCGTTGATGGTCGCCTGCAGGGTCGCGAACGGACCGTCGGTGACGGTGACCGAGTCGCCGACCTCGAAGTCCAGCACCTGGATCTCGCTCGGCTTGACCGGCGAGGGCTTGCCGGCCTCCTTGGCCGCCTGGCGCTCGACGTCGGGGGCGAGCATCTTGACGACCTCGTCCAGGGTCAGCGGGTACGGGTCGTAGGCGTTGCCGACGAAGCCGGTGACACCCGGGGTGTTGCGCACGACGCCCCAGGACTCCGGGGTGAGGTCCATGCGCACCAGGACGTAGCCGGGGAGCTTGTTCTGGCGGATGGTCTTGCGGTCGCCGTTCTTGATCTGGACGACCTCCTCCTGCGGCACCTCGGCCTGGAAGATGTACTCCTCGACGTTCAGCGAGACGGCGCGCTGCTCCAGGTTCTGCTTCACCCGGTTCTCGTAGCCGGCGTAGGTGTGGATCACGTACCACTCGCCCGGCATGAAGCGCAGGTCCTCGCGGAACTTGGCGACCGGGTCGACCTCCTCGACCTCCTCCGCCTCCTCGGCGGCCTCGGCCTCCTCGACCTCGGTCTCCTCGGCGGCGGCCTCGACGTCGTCCTCCTCGGCGGGCTCGCCCGCCTCGGCCTCGTCGTACGCCTCGACCTCGTCCTCGTCGCTGTCCGCGGCGTCGACGACCTGCTCGGCGGCCTCGGCGTCGTCAGCCAGCTCGGCCGCGTCCAGCTCGGCGGCGACATCCGCCTCGCGGACGGTCTCGTCGGCGTCGTACAGGGGGGACTCAGACACGGTGGCTGCTTCTTTCCTGGAGATGGTGAAGGTGGCGCGCTCCGAAACCGGACCCGGCACGCTGCCGCTCGCGCGGGCGCCTGGTGAGGTCTCGGAGACTTCAACAGTACCGAGTCAACGGTAACGGCGCGTACGACCGCCGCCGACAGCTCGACCCGGGCCGAAGATCGGCCCGGGTCGGGAGGCTGTTTCGAAGGTGGTCGGCCGCGTCAGCCGAAGATCCAGAGGCTCAGCTTGGAGAAGCCGTAGTCCAGACCGGCCACGAAGGCCATCACGACGACGACGAACACGACCACGACGGTGGTGTAGTTGGTGAGCTCACTCCGGGTGGGCCAGACGACCTTGCGCAGTTCCGCGATGATCTGGCGGTAGAACAGCCCCATGCGGGCGAACAGGCCCTTCTTGGCCCGCTTGCCGGACTTCTTGTCGCCGGAGCGGTTGGCCCGCTTGCGGTCGCGGCGCGACAGCGCCTTCTCCTCGCCCTCCGCGGGCGTGGTCTCGGCCGCGCCATCGGCACCCTCGGGGTTGCCGCTCTCAGGCGTTGCGGTGGAGCCCGTGGTCTCCGTCACTCGTCCTCACCTGAATCCGGGTCCTGCCGGACTCGCCGCACACCCGATGGGGCACGACCGGCCGGCTTAGCGGTGCTGATCGGTGCCATCTCCGCATCAAGCCCGCTCGCTCTGTGGAGCGAACGGGCTGAAAACGGATCTAGCAGCAGGGCAAGAGGGACTCGAACCCCCAACCGCCGGTTTTGGAGACCGGTGCTCTACCAATTGAGCTATTGCCCTACGGTGCCTCGCGGCTCCTGTGGCGACCAACCTACCGCATCTCTCCCCGCTGTCTGCACAAGCGGTGAAAGCTCCGGTCTTTTCGGCGGGCCGTCGAGCAGCGAGTGTACGTGGTCGAGGGGTGTTTGGTCGAACCTCTTCTTCCGGGACGACCGGTCGCCCGCCGGATGTCCGGTCCGGCGGGGTGCCCGCCGACGGATCGCCGGGCGCCGCGATCCGGACGGGACCGTACGGATACTGGAACCACGACGCCCGGTCCGTCCGGTTCTGCGACCATGCAGGCATGAGCGCTTCGACTCCGCAGCCCGACCAGTCCATCCGCCCCGCCGACCGCCGGGTGTCCGCCCGGATCGGCGCGATCGCCGAGTCCGCGACCCTCGCCGTGGACGCCAAGGCCAAGGCCCTCAAGGCCGCCGGCCGCCCGGTCATCGGCTTCGGCGCCGGCGAGCCCGACTTCCCGACCCCGGACTACATCGTCGAGGCGGCCGTCGAGGCCTGCCGCGACCCGAAGAACCACCGGTACACCCCGGCGGGTGGCCTGCCCGAGCTGAAGGCCGCGATCGCCGCCAAGACGCTGCGCGACTCCGGCTACGAGGTGGACGCCGCCCAGGTGCTGGTCACCAACGGCGGCAAGCAGGCGATCTACGAGGCGTTCGCGGCGATCCTGGACCCGGGCGACGAGGTCATCGTCCCGGCCCCGTACTGGACCACCTACCCGGAGTCGATCCAGCTGGCCGGCGGCGTCCCGGTGGCGGTCGTGGCCGACGAGACCACCGGCTACAAGGTGTCGGTCGAGCAGTTGGAGGCCGCCCGCACCGAGAACACCAAGGTGGTGCTGTTCGTCTCGCCGTCCAACCCGACCGGCGCGGTGTACACCCGGGCCGAGGCCGAGGCGATCGGCCGCTGGGCGCTGGAGCACGGCCTGTGGGTGCTCACCGACGAGATCTACGAGCACCTGGTCTACGGCGACGCGACCTTCACCTCGCTGCCGGCCCTGCTGCCCGAGCTGGCCGACAAGTGCATCGTGGTCAACGGTGTCGCCAAGACCTACGCGATGACCGGCTGGCGGGTGGGCTGGGTGATCGGCCCCAAGGACGTCGTCAAGGCCGCGACCAACCTGCAGTCGCACGCCACCTCGAACGTCTCCAACGTCGCGCAGCGCGCCGCCCTGGCCGCCGTCGCCGGCGACCTGGACGCCGTCGCCGAGATGCGCACCGCCTTCGACCGCCGCCGCAGGACCATCGTGCGGATGCTCAACGAGATCGAGGGCGTCTACTGCCCCGAGCCCGAGGGCGCCTTCTACGCCTACCCGTCGGTGAAGGGCCTGCTCGGCAAGGAGATCCGCGGCACCCGCCCGCAGACCTCCGGCGAGCTGGCGACCCTGATCCTGGACGAGGCCGAGGTCGCGGTCGTCCCCGGCGAGGCCTTCGGCACCCCCGGCTACCTGCGGCTCTCCTACGCGCTCGGCGACGCCGACCTGGTCGAGGGCGTCAGCCGGATCCAGAAGCTGCTCGGCGAGGCCCGCGACTGACCCCGGGGTCAACCTGACACGCGGGATTCACCCGGCACACCGCCCTCTTTCACCCCTTCAGGGGATGGAACGAGGGCGGTTCCCGTTTGGGGGCCGCATACGGCAGTATCGGTGAATGGAACGCCTGTTGAACCCGCGAGACGTCAGGGGCCTCCCGAAGGCCCACCTGCACCTGCACTTCACCGGCTCGATGCGCCCCGCCACGCTGCTGGAGCTGGCCGACAAGCACGGCGTCCGGCTGCCGGAGGCGCTCAGCTCCGGCGAGCCGCCGAAACTGCGGGCCACCGACGAGCGCGGCTGGTTCCGCTTCCAGCGCCTCTACGACACCGCCCGCTCGGTGCTGCGGGACGAGGCGGACATCCGCCGGCTGGTCCTGGAGACCGCGCAGGACGAGCGGCAGGACGGCTCCCGCTGGCTGGAGATCCAGGTCGACCCGACCTCGTACGCACCCCGGCTGGGCGGGCTGATCCCCGCGCTGGAACTGATCCTGGACGCGGTGGAGCAGGCCGCCCGGGCCACCGGGGTGGGGATCCGGGTGCTGGTCGCGGCCAACCGGATGAAGTCCCCGATGGACGCCCGGACACTGGCCCGGCTGGCCGTCCGCTACGCCGACCACGGGGTGGTCGGCTTCGGCCTCTCCAACGACGAGCGCCGCGGCCTCGCCCGGGACTTCGACCGGGCCTTCGCGATCGCCCGCAGGGGCGGCCTGCTGGCGGCCCCGCACGGCGGCGAGCTGGCCGGCCCGGAGTCCGTCCGGGACTGCGTGGACGACCTGGACGCCGGCCGGATCGGCCACGGCGTGCGGGCCGCCGAGGACCCGCGGCTGATGGAGCGGCTGGCGGCCCGGCAGATCACCTGCGAGGTGTGCCCGTCCTCCAACGTCTCGCTGGGCGTCTACGAGAGCCCCGAGGAGGTCCCGCTGCGCAGGCTCTTCGACGCCGGGGTCCCGCTGGCGCTGGGCGCGGACGACCCGCTGCTGTTCGGCAGCCGGCTGGCCGCGCAGTACGACCTGGCCCGGGACGTCCTGGGCTTCAGCGACGCCGAACTCGCCGAGCTGGCACGGCAGTCGGTGCGCGGCTCGGTCGCGCCGGAGGCCGTCCGCAAGGAGCTGCTGGCGGACATCGACGCCTGGCTGGCGAACGGGCACGCCCCCGCGGACGCGCCCGCCGCCACCGCTGCCGCGGTCACGGCCACGACCGTCTAGAGCGCGACGCCGACCATCACCGGCTCGTTCACCAGCTCCACCCCGAAGGCCTCGCGGACCCCGTCCCGGATCTCCCGGGCCAGGGCCAGCAGGTCCTCGGCGGTGGCCGAGCCGCGGTTGGTGAGCGCCAGGGTGTGCTTGGTGGAGAGGGTCGCCGGGCCGCTGCCGTAGCCCTTGCCGAAGCCGGCCTTGTCGATCAGCCAGGCCGCGGAGGTCTTGGTGCAGCCCTCCGGGGCCGGGTAGGCGGGGGCGTTCTCGGCGCCCGGACGGGTCCGGAAGGACTCGTACTGCGCGGCCGTGAGCACCGGGTTGGTGAAGAAGGAGCCGGCCGACCAGGTGTCGTGGTCCGCCGGGTCCAGCACCATGCCCTTGCCGGACCGCAGCTTCAGCACCGCCTCGTACGCCTCCACCAGCGGCACCCGCTCGTCCGGCCCGACGCCGAAGTGCTTGGCCACCTCGGCGTACTTGACCGGGCTGGAGAAGCCGTCGTGGTCCGTCAGGGCGAACCGGACCCGCAGCACCACGTAGCGGTCCGGCTCGGCCTTGAACCGGCTGTGCCGGTAGGAGAACGCGCACTCGGCGTTCGAGAGCGTGACCACCCGGTCGGCCGCGCGGTCGTAGGCGACGACCTCGGTGATCGTGTGGGCGACCTCCTGGCCGTACGCGCCGACGTTCTGGACCGGGGTGGCACCGGCCGAACCGGGGATGCCGGCCAGGAACTCGACGCCGGCCAGGCCGTGCTCGCGCACCGCGCGGGTGACCGCCTCCGACCACACCTCACCGGCGGCCAGCTCCAGCACCGTGCCGTCCAGGGTGAAGCCGGCGGTGGCGATCCGCAGCACCGTGCCGGGGAAGCCGTCGTCGCCGATCACCAGGTTGGAGCCGCCGCCGAGGACGAGCAGCGGCTCGCCGGCCGCGTCGGCCTCGCGCACGGCGGCGATCACCTCGTCGTCGGTGTGGGCGGTCACCAGGCGGCGGGCCGGGCCGCCGAGCCGGAGCGTGGTCAGCGGGGCGAGGGGGGCGTCGTTTTCTACCAGCACGCCCACCAGCGTACGGGGGGAAGGGCGGCCGCCCGGCCGCCCGTCCCCCCCCCCCCCCCCCCCCCCGCCGGGCCCGCGCCCACCCCGGGCGCCCCCGGCCGCGGCCCCCCCCGCGGCCCC
>NZ_JBHWBZ010000016.1:0-2663 GCF_042735475.1 Kitasatospora sp. NPDC059577
GCCGGGCACGGCCCCCGTCTCGCCCGGGATCACGCGGCACCGGCCCACCCGGCCCACCCGGTCCGCACGGCCGCCCGCCGCCCGCCGCCCGCCTGCCGGCTCCGGCCGGGGGCGCGGCCCGGCCGCCCGCCTCGGCGGGACCCGCGGGCCCTGCCGAGGCGCCGTCGCACATCACCCCTGTCCGCCCCGCCCCGCCCCGGCTGAGGCTGAGGCTGAGGCTGAGAGAGTGTCGGGTGATTGATCAACTCCTTGGCGTGATGCGCCGGCGGTGATCTTCGCAGTCGAGGGGCGCACGAAGATCACTGCCATGTGCGTCTGTTCGTGCAAGCCGTCCCACGACTCGTCGTTGACGGATGCCCGGTGGGCGGTGATCGAGCCGTTGCCGCCGGAGCGGGATCCGCGCCACGGTGGCCGCCCGCTGAGGTTCCCTCGCCGCCCGGTCGTGGACACCGCGTGGTACGTGCTGGTCAGCGGATGTGCGTGGTGGCTGGTGCCGCACGACCTCGCCCCGTGGGACGCGGCGTACCGGTGGTTTCGTGCCGGGCCGGCGGACGGGACCCGGGACCGGTCCACGACGTGCTGCGCGAGCGGGTCCGGGTGGGCGACGGGCGGGATCCGCAGCCCTCGGCGGCGGTGCTCGACTCGCAGCCGGCTCGCAGCCGCCAGGGCGGACAGGCGATCGGCTACGACGCGGGCAAGCGCGTGCGGGGCCGTCAACGGCATCTGCCGGTGGACGCCTGCGGGCTCGTGCTGCGGGCGGTCGTGCACTCGGTCTCCCTCCGGGACCTGGCGGGCGCGAAGCCGGTCCCGACCGGTATCCGTGAGCGGTTTCCGCAGGTCGGGCCGGTCCGGGCCGACGGCGGCTACGTCAACGTCGTCGACACCGGCCTGGTCGGCCGGGCGTCCGAGGGCGAGAACCCGGAGATCGTCGCGGTGCTGCGGAACGCGGATGTGAAAGGCTTCCGGGTGCCGCCCCCCGGGCGGATGGGCGAGCGGGAATTCTCCCGGCCGGGCGGTGCAGACGGTCGGCACGGGACCACGGGCGCAAGACCGCGCACGCCGAAGCGATGATCAAGGTCGCCGTGATCCGGCTCATGGCCGCCCGCCTCGCCGGCGAGGAGATCGAACCGCGCGGCCCCATCGAGACCGGAGCAGCCCGCCGTCTCGCCGACGACCTCAAGAACGAGCAGTCACCCGGTGACCCGACACTTTCCGAGGCTGCGGCTGCGGTGACGGCCCTTCAGTGGTACTGGGCGATCTGGATGAGGTTGCCGCAGGTGTCGTCCAGGACGGCGATGGTCACCGGTCCCAGTGCCGTCGGTTCCCGGGTGAAGCGCACCCCCAGCGCGCGCAGCCGCTCGTACTCGCCGTGCACGTCGTCCACGGCGAAGGAGGTGGCCGGGATCCCGTCGGCGGCCAGCGCCGCCACGTAGGCCTTGGCCGCGGGGTGGTGGTCGGGTTCCAGCAGCAGTTCGGTGCCCTCGGGCTGCTCGGGCGAGACGACGGTCAGCCAGCTGTGCCCGCCGAGGGGGACCTCGGTCTTCTTCACGAATCCCAGCACCTGGGTGTAGAAGCGCAGGGCCTTGTCCTGGTCGTCGACGAAGACGCTGGTCAGGTTGATCCTCACGGGGGCTCTCTCCTCCGGTGTACGGGCCCGGGACGGCGGCCGGGGCGGCGGCGCGCCCGGACGGCCCGGGGTTCGGTTTCGGCTCCGGCCTGGACCTGGGCCTGGGCCTGGGCTCCGGCCTGGACCTGGGCTCCGGCTTCGGCTTCGGCTTCGGCTTCGGCCGGTGGGACGGACGGGGACGGACCCGGGGCCCGGCCGCCGCGTGCGGGGCCCGCCGCGTCTGCCCCGTCAGGGCATCGTCCGTCACCGCCCGCCCCGGGCACGTCACGGCCCGCCCGACACACGGGAACGGCCCGGCCCGGGAACGGGAACGGCCCCGGCGGCGGCCCCGGGGCGGGGCGGCCCGGTGCGGGCGTGGATGCACGGGACGGGCGGGGCCCTACAGGGCGGACGGGGCCGTACGGGACAGGTGGGGTGCGACCCGCCGGAGGTTCACCCGCACGAGTGATTGTTACGCGGCGCGCACGCATGGACACTCACCGTATACGGAGGGCTCGTGGGGGCTCTCCCGTCGCGAGGGGAGCCGTCATGGCCGCAGCCGAGTCTTCCGCCTCCGGGGTGCCGCACATCGCGGACAGTTCACAGCCCGCCGACCAGGACCAGGGCCTTGCGGCGATCGGCGGCAACGTCGGCGCCGTGTGGCGGGGGTGGTGGACGTGGACCCCGGGCAACGGGACCTTCAACCTCCAGATCCCCTGGAACGTCATCGGGCCGGACTCGACGGTCGTCATCACGGCCTCCGAGATCAACGCCAACGGGGTCCGGTTCGTCGGCGCCGCGCCGTTCCAGGTGTCGAGCATCGCCCCCGGCAGCGGCGTGGTGACGTTCAAGATCAGCATCGGCTGGAGCAGCGCCCTGCCGATGCGCACCGACGTCCTGGTCTTCAACTGAACACCGGCCCGCGGCCGGCACCATGACGGCCGCACCGCCACCACCCGCCCCCGGGGGGGCGCGGGGGGGCGGGCCGGCCCCCCGGCGGGGGGCGGCGCCGCCCCCCGGGGGGGCGGCCCCCCCCCCCGGGGGGGGGGGGGGCGCG
>NZ_JBHWBZ010000016.1:2672-23569 GCF_042735475.1 Kitasatospora sp. NPDC059577
ACCGCCACCACCCGCCCCGCGGCGGCCCGGGTCCGCCCGGCCGCCGCGGGGCGCGTTCGCTCCCCCGGGCCGGGAGGCCACACCCCCGTCGGCGGCAGCCGGAGCGCCACGGGAGCGACGGGAAAGCGGCGGAGCGCCACGCGCCCTGCAGGACACGGCCGAAGGAGCGCAGGCCCCGCGGAACACAGCCGGAGTGCCACGGGCCCCGCAGGACACGAAGGGGCGCGGGCCCTGCGGGGCGCGGCCGGCGCGAGGCGGGGCTGTCTTCGCCCCGGGCGACGGCGGGGTGTTCGTGGGCGTGGGTGCGCGGGCGGGCGGGGTGTCCGGCCGGTGGTCGCCCCGTGGGCGGGGCGGGGGGCGGGCAGTAGGATCGGCGGCGTTGCACACCCGTATACCGCTGGTAGGAGGCTTTTCATGGCTCAGGTCACGCTGAAGGGGAACCCGGTCGAGGTCGGCGGCGCGCTGCCGGTCTCGGGCAGCCGGGCTCCGTCGTTCACGCTGGTCGGCGCGGGGCTGGCGGACACCTCGCTGAAGGACTTCGCGGGCGCGCGCAAGGTCCTCAACATCTTCCCCAGTGTCGACACCCCCACCTGCGCGACGTCGGTGCGCACCTTCAACGCCCAGGCCGGCGCCCTGGACAACACCGTGGTGCTGTGCATCTCCGCCGACCTGCCGTTCGCGCAGGCCCGGTTCTGCGGCGCCGAGGGCCTGGACAACGTCAAGACGCTGTCCACGCTGCGCGGACGCGAGTTCCACGACGCCTACGGCGTGGCCATCAACTCCGGCCCGCTGGCGGGCCTGACCGCGCGCGCCGTGGTCGTCCTGGACGAGAACGACACCGTCCTGCACACCGAGCTCGTCGCCGAGATCGCCGACGAGCCGGACTACGAGGCCGCGCTCGCCGTCCTGGCCTGACCCGCCCCACGCGCCGCCACCCGCGCGCGTGCACACGGCGGCCCCGCCGTCTCCCCTCCCGGCCCGGCCGGGACCGGAAGACAGACGACGGGGCCGCCGCCGCATTTGCGCCCCCGCTGCGCCCCGTTCCACCCCCGTTCCGCCCCCGTTCCGCCCCCGTTCCGCCCGCAGTCTCCCCGGCATCGGCGCCGGCACCCCGCGCGGCTTTGTTCACGCGAGAACGGGTTCTGGCACGAGTTCTGTGGTGCGGTCGTGGTCGACAACACAGGGTGACCTTCTGGTTCTGGTCGCACGGCAGGCCGGCTGGTTGGATGGCGACGGTTTGCTGTGGACGGGAGGGATACGAGAGTGCTGATCGTTTTCAGATGTCGGCAGTGTGATGCTGCCTTGTCGAATCCGCTGGAACGACGTGAGTGGAAGCCTCTCCCGCGAGTGAAGGGGAGAGAGCACTACACCCATGGCCCATCGACGGTGGCGGTAGGTTCAGTCGCTGCTGACCCGGATCCTTATGTTCCCGCTGGCGCGATTGCGACCTGGGTGATCAACCCGCTGGACGGCGTGCAGTTGCGGCCTCATACGGACCCGGCTCGGCTTTACGGGTGCTGCAGGCGGGATGGAATCAATGGCCCGAACCTGCTGTGCGCCTGTTGCGACAGCGAGGTTGGCATCGAGATCTCAGATTGCTGGACCGAATACGACATCCGGCTGTTGAGCTCGGCGGTATCTGTGGGACCTCACCGCTGACCAGCGGGGCGGAGAAGCCAGCACAACAGCAGAACGCGCTTGCGGAGCTGGAAGCCCGCCCGGCCGTACATCTGGCGTTTGAGCATCTTGATGCGGTTGACGTGTCCTTCGACGACGCCTGAGTTCCAGGGGAGGGTGAGGCCGGCGATGACGGCGTCGCGGTCGCGGTCGATGCCGGCGGCGAGGGTGTGGAGGCTGGGCAGGTCGTCCTGCCGGACCGCGTTGAGCCACTCTGGCAGGCGCTCGCCGTGGCGCTCGGTGAGCATGGCTGCGAAGGAGCGGACGTGTCGGGTGAGGGCGTCCAGTTCGGGGCACTTGGTCAAAACTGTCTTGAGCTGCAACTGCTCGGACTCGGCCAGGGATTCGGGTCGGCGGAGGATCCAGCTGGTCACCGTCCGGGGTGAGGGCGGCCGTGCGGTGACGGGTCGTGGTGACGTGCGTTTCCGGAAGATGTAGGCGCGGACCGTCTGGTAGCTGCCCAGGTAGCCGAGCGGCACGATCTCCTCCCACAGCTTCCAGGCGTTGGTGCAGCCCTCGATCCAGCGGTTGTCCAGGTACGGCTTGTACTCGTCGAGCTCGGAGAGCCGGTTCTGCCATTGGCCGGTGAAGAGCTCTTCCGGGCGCGTGGCGTCGGCGAGGCGCTTGACCGTTCCGTAGGTCATGCCCAGCTGGCGCTGGATCGAGCGCCTGCTGTGGCCGGCCTCCAAGAGCGCGTGGACGGTGGCGTGCCGGGTCCGGATGCGGTCGGCGAAACGGTGGCCGGTCGGCCATGGTGAGCTGGCCGTCTCCTCGACCATGGCGGTGGCTGCCTCGGGCTCGGGCGTCTCGGGGGTCAGGGTCTGAAGACAGCGGCGGTGCTGGGCGACGCTTCGCTCAGCGGCCTCGCTGAGGTTGTGCCACAGGTGCCAGCGGTCCGCGACCTGCACGGCTTGGGGCGCTCCGACGGTGGCACCCTCGGCGAAGAACGGGGCGCGCTCGCGGCAGACGACCTCGATGCCCGGTCGCTCGGCCAGCCATGCTGCCAGGCTGGACGCCTCCCGGTCGGACAGGAGGTCCACCGGCCGTCGGGTCTCGGCGTCGACCAGCACCGTCCCGTAGGTGTGGCCTTTGCGCGTCGCGTACTCGTCGACGCCCACTACCCGCGGGGTCGGCGGCTGCGGATCGGGAAGTTCCTCGACCAGCCGCAGCACCGTGCTCCGGCTCACCGACACCCCGAACACCTCGGCCAACCGGGCGCCGGCCCGCCCGGCCATCGCCAGGCCGACCGCAGCAAGCGTCGACCGCAACCCCTCGGTTCACCGGCCGTGGCGCCGCGTCAGCCCGACAATCTGCTCGACGAAGGTTCGCCGCCCGCACGACGAGTTCCCGCACACGAAGCGCCGCACCCTCAGGCTCAGCCCCCCGACCGGCCCGTCGACAGGAAATCGCAGGTAGGAACTGTGGACTCGGGTCGACCAGCTCCCGCACCCCGGGCAACTGTGCCCCGTCGCCGAGGACTTGACCTCCACGTTCACCGAATCGACGTTCACGTCGACCGACAGCACCGCGACGCCCGCGACCGACGGAAACAGCAGCCCCTCCAGCCGGGGCACCAGATCGTCCACGGTCCCGCACCGTCGGCCACCGCGGCCCGAACTCGGGCGAATTCCGGGCAACTTCCGGACGCCCACCGCATCGTTTGATCGTCACTCACCGTGTGCAGACCACGGAAGTTGAGCCGGAACCCGAGAACGGCCAGCAGATGCTCACCATTTCGGGAGACACCTCAGCGGGCCGGTCATCGACCGGAGAGAGGTCCGGACGGCCTGCCCGCTTCCCGAGAGGCGAACACCGGGCCCGTCGGTGACGGCATGCGGATGGTGTCCCGCCGTATGCCGGACCGGCTCCTCAGGAGGCGGGCGGGTCCCCCTGCACGACTACGGCCCCGGTGCCGCCGGCGGCACCGGCCACCCTGCCGTCGGCCTCCGCCACGAGCGCCCCGTCACCGCCCGCCCCGAAGGCGGCGTCGAAGCCGCCGGTCTCCACACCCTTGCCGCCCTTGACGTGTGTGTGGGGGGTGCTTTCGCCGGTGTTCCCCGGGTCTTTGGCACGCCCCGCCGCCGCCCCCGGGCAACGGGTGCGCCCCCGCACCCCGGCCGGTGGGCCGAGGGGCGGGGGCGCGGTGTCCCCGGGACCCCTCGGGGGCGGCGGCGGGGGCGCCCCGGCGGGGGGGGCGCCCCCGCCCCCCGGCGGGGGGGCGGGGGGGGGGGGGGGGGGGGCCCCCGGCACCCCGGGGGGGGGGGCCCGGGCCCGCGCGGGCGCGGGCCCGCACCGGCCCCGGGAAGGGGACGGGAACGGGGGGCGAGACGGACCCGGACCCCGGGGGGCGGCCCGGACCCCGGGCCCCGGGCCGGGCACCGGGGGCCGGGGTCAGGTGATGGAGGCGCCGGAGTCGATGCTGATGACCTGCCCGGTCATGCAGTCCTGGTCGAGGAACAGGGTGATCGAGCGGGCGACCTCGCGCGGGGTGACGAAACGCGGCACGGGGACCTTGTCGCGCATCCCGGCGACGACGTGCTCGGGCAGGGTGTCCGTCATCCCCGTGATCATGAAGCCGGGCGAGAGGGCGTTGACCGTCACCCCCCGGCGCCCGCACTCCGCCGCCAGGGTCCGGGTCAGACCGATCAGCCCGGCCTTGGACGCGGAGTAGGCGGTCTGACCGGCGGTGGCGATCAGCGCGGACGGCGACACGATGTTGACGATCCGGCCCCAGCGCGCCCGCAGCATCGCCGGCACGCACACCCGCGCCGTGTGGAAGGAACCCACCAGGTTGGTGTCGATCACCTGCCGCCACTGCACCGGGTCCTGCATCGCCATCAGCGCGTCCTTGCGGACGGCACCGTTGTTGACGAGCACGTCCACCGGGCCCAGCGCCGCCGTGACCTGCTCGTACATCGCGGTGACCGCCTCGAAGTCCGCGACGTCACCGGTGACCATGACATGGTCGTTGACCAGCTGCGCGCAGGTCTTCTCCGCGCCCTGGCGGGAACTGTTGTAGTGGACCGCGACACGACACCCGGCCGCGTCCAGGGCCAGCGCCAGTTCACTGCCCAGCCCCCCCGACGCGCCGGTGACCAGCGCCACCGGCGACACCGGACGGACCCCGAAGGCGTCCTTGCCGCTCACCGCGCCCCTCCCCACGTCATCAGGACCGAACCCCACGTCATGCCCGCACCGAAACCGGCCAGCAGCACCGTGTCCCCGTCCTTGATCCGCCCCGCGTCCAGCGCCTCCGCCAACGCGATCGGGATCGACCCCGACGCGGTGTTGCCGTACCGCTCCAGGTTGGTGACCAGACGGTCCGCGGGGATCCCCGTGTGCGCGAGCACCGAGTTGATGATCCGGATGTTCGCCTGGTGCGGCACGACGTGATCGACGTCCGCAGCGGTGATCTTCGCCTGCTCCAGCGTCTCGCGGATCGTACGCACCGTGTAGCGCACGGCATTGAGGTAGATCTCGTTGCCGTTGATCTGCGCGTAGTGCAGACCCTGCTCCACCGTCTGCGCCGTGGTGGGCATCCGCGAACCGCCCGCCAGGACCTTCAGACTGTTCTTGCACGAGCCGTCCGCACCCAGGTTCCACGCCCGGATCCGGTCCACCGGACCCGGCGCCAGCACCACCGCACCCGCACCGTCACCGACCAGGATCGACAGGTCCCGGTCGGCGGGGTTCGCGGTCTGGGTGTGCGTGTCCGAGCCGATCACCAGGATCGGACGCGGATCCATCCGCAGCAGACCTGCCGCCGTCACCAGCGCATACACGAAACCGGCACACTCGGAATTCACGTCGTGCGCACTGCCCGCGATACCCAGCTCGTCATGGACGAACGCCGACGTCGCCGGCGAGGGCTGCTCCGGAGTGGCCGTCGCCACGATCAGGTGCGCGATGTCCGCACCCGTCAGGCCCGCCCGCTCGAGAGCCCGGCGCCCGGCCTCCACCGCCATCGACGCCGTGGTCTGCCCCGGCCCGACCGCCCGGCGCTCACGGATCCCGCACCGCGAGACGATCCAGTGCTCGTCGACACCGAAACGCTGCGCGAGCTCGGCACTGGTCACCACCCGCTCGGGCACCGACATCCCCCAGCCGGTGACGTCGAAACCGCTCATCACCCGCCCCCTCTCTCCCCGCCCCGGGGCCTCAGTTGGCCTCGGCCGGGACGAGCGCCAGGATCCGCTCGTGCACCACCCGCAGCGTCGTGGTGTCGTCGATGTCCGCGAACAGCGACTCGTCGGCCGGAATGTGCGGGTACTGGTTCTGGAACCCGTACAGCCACTCCATCAGGTCCAGCGAGTCCACGTCCGCGATGTGCTGCAACGCCGCGTCCGCGTCGATCTCGTGCGCACCGGAGACCGCCTGCAGCTGCTGCGCCAGGTCCTCGATGGTGGGGATCTGCGACATGGGTGATCGTTTCCTCTCCTCGCCCGGCCCCGGGAACACCGGGACGGACGGCTGTCAACGCGTCGAATGGGAACAACGAACAGGGGTGGAACGGCCGGACCACCCGCGACCGGCGAACCGGCCCACGGACAAACGCCCGGGACGACACCCCAGGACCGCAACCCCCCGCCCCGGCCGGCCACGGGCGGCAACCCGCCCGGACCCCCGCACCCCGCCCCCGGCCGGCCCGCACCCCGCCACCCCCTCCACACCCCGCCCCGCGCCCCCACCGGCCCCACACACCGTCACACCCGACACACGGGCACCACGAGGACCGGAAAATCACAGGAACACACAACGAGAACACCGGAAGAAAGACAACGACGGACGGACCGGAAAACCAGGAACACGGGAACGACGCACCGCCCCCCACCCCGCACACAAAAACGAGACAGGAGAAACAGCACAAGCCCGGACAAGCACCACCCCGCCGACGAAACGAAAGGGAAGCGACCCGGCCGTGGGGGCCGCGTGTCTTGTCGAACCGCATGAAACCCGCGCCCGCGCAAACGCCCCGCAACCCCCCACACCCCCACCCCCTTGCGCACCGCTTGCGAGACACACGCTTACCTGACCCACAACACACCGCACCCGCACGCACACCGGCCCAACGCCACACCGCCACGACAACGCGGCCCACCACCGCACCCGAACACGGCACCGCACGCGAACGGCCGGACGCACCACACCGCACCACACCGCACCGCAAACAAGCACGGACCCACGGCACTCGTACGACCCCAGGGCCGCACACACGCCGCCGGCACCACACCGCGGTCCACCACCGCACACCAGCACAGCACGGCATCACGGCACGCGAGCACAGCACGGCACGGCACGGCATCACGGCACGCGGGCACGGCACCGCACGCGAGCGGCCGGGCGCACGTCACCGGCACCGAACCGCACGGCACGGCCGAGCACGAGCCGCCCCGCACCGGAGGCGGCCCCGCACCGCACCGCGCCTACGGGCCGGTGCCCGCACGGCACGGCACGGCGCCTACGGGCCGGTGCCCGCACACCGCGGCCGGCCCGCCGGGCCACCGCCCGCACACCGCACCACCGCCACCCGCCGTACCCGCCGTACCCGCCGTACCCGCACCGCCCGCACCACCGGCGCCCGCGGCGCCCGCGCGTGGCACACCACGCACACGCCCGCTGCCCGGTCCGATTCCCATTCCACCACCACCGAGGGGCCCCATCCCATGACCACCGTCGAAGCCCGCTCCATCAACCCCGACGTCGAGGCCATCCGCCACCACTACGAGGTCCCCAACGAGCTCTACCGGCTCATCCTGGGCCCGACCATGATGTACTCCGGCGGCTACTGGGAGGACGGCGAGGACCTCGTCGCCGTCCTGGACGAGGCCCAGGAACGCAAGCTCGACGCCTTCACCGACCTCGCCCGCGCCGCCGGCACCGCCAAGGTCCTGGACGTCGGCTGCGGCTGGGGCACCATGCTCAACCGCCTCACCACCGTCCACGGCGTCAAGCGCGCCGTCGGCGTCACCCTCTCCCGCACCCAGTCCGACTTCGTCCACGCCCTGGGCAACCCCGCCATCGAAGCCCGCGTCGAAAGCTGGGAGGACCACCGCCTCGCCGAGGGCGAGGACGCCTACGACGCCGCGTTCTGCATCAACGCCCTCGAACACTTCGTGCTCTCCTCCCTCACCCCCAAGGAGCGCACCCAGCGCTACCGCGTCTTCTTCAAGCAGATCCACTCCCTCCTCAAGCCCGGCGCCCGCTTCGTCCTGCACACCATGACCGTCGAGAACCCCCCGCTGCGCCGCCAGCTCCTGGACGACCTGAAGTTCCTCCAGCGCGAGGAGTTCGAGGGCTGCCACATCCCGCGCCTGCCCGAACTCGCCTCCGGCCTCGACGGCCTCTTCGAGGTCACCGAGATCCGCAACGAGCCCGAGTCGTTCGCCCGCGCCTGCCGCGCCTGGCTCGAACTCCTCGCCGCCCGCCGCGACGAAGCCGTCACCATGACCGACGAAACCACCGTCGCCCGCTTCGAGCGCTACCTCGACATCTTCGCCTACACCCTCGAAGACCACATCTTCAACAACTTCCGCGTCACCCTCACCCGCCGCGCCTGACCCACCGGCACACAGGACCCCTCAGCCACCGCAGAAGAGGACACCGACGCCATGACCACCACCCCCGCCCCCGACCGCACCACCGGCACCGGCACCACCCCCGGCGCCAAGGCCACCACGGCCACCACCGCCCCCGCCCCGGCGGCGGGGGCCACCCCCACCACCACCCCCACCACCGGCACCGGCACCGGCACCACCACGGCCACCGGCACCGGCACCACCGCCGCCACCACGGCCGCCACCGCCGCCGCCGGCACCGGCGACCTCGCCGTACGCCACCTCAAAGTCGCCGTCATCGGCGCCGGCATCTCCGGCCTGGGCACCGCCGTCAACCTCCTGCGCGCCGGCATCGACGACTTCCTCGTCTTCGAACGCGCCACCGACCTCGGCGGCACCTGGCGCGACAACACCTACCCCGGCTGCGCCTGCGACGTCCAGGCCCACCTCTACTCCTTCTCCTTCGCCCGCAACCCCGAATGGAAATCCACCTTCGCCACCCAGGCCGAAGTCCACGCCTACCTCAAGGACTGCGCCACCCGCCACGGCGTCGACCCCCACCTGCGCTACGGCCACGAACTCCTCGACGCCCGCTGGGACGACACCCACCACCACTGGAAACTCCACACCAGCCACGGCCGCTACACCGCCCAGGTCCTCGTCACCGGCACCGGCTACCTCTCCGACCCCGCCACACCCGACCTGCCCGGCCTCGACACCTTCACCGGCACCGTCTTCCACTCCTCCCGCTGGCGCCACGACCACGACCTCACCGGCCGCAACATCGCCGTCATCGGCACCGGCGCCTCCGCCATCCAGTTCGTCCCCAAGATCCAGCCCCAGGTCGCCCACCTCGACCTCTACCAGCGCACACCCCCCTGGGTCGCCGCCAAACCCGACAAACCCAACACCACCCGCCACACCTGGATGCTGCGCCACCTCCCCGGCTACCAGCGCTTCCGCCGCGCCTTCAACAAACACGGCCGCGAAATCGTCGCGTTCTTCATGTCCCGCCCCTCCCGCACCACCGGCATGAAGAACATGGCCGCCGGCCACCTCAAGAAAAGCGTCAAAGACCCCGCCCTGCGCCAACGCCTCACCCCCGACTACACCGTCGGCTGCAAACGCCTCCTCTTCTCCAACACCTGGTACCCCGCCATCCAGCAACCCAACGTCGACATCGTCTCCGACACCATCACCGCCATCGGCCCCACCCACATCACCACCGCCGACGGCACCCGACGCGACATCGACACCATCATCCTCGCCACCGGCTTCACCGCCACCGACCGCCCCGTCGCCCGCCTCATCCACGGCCGCAACGGCACCACCCTCGCCGACACCTGGCACACCACCGGCATGACCGCCCACCGCGGCACCACCATCCACGGCTTCCCCAACCTCTTCATGATCCTGGGACCCAACACCACCCTCGGCCACTCCTCCCAGACCGTCATGATCGAAGCCCAGATCACCTACATCCTCGCCGCACTCAAAACCCTCGACACCCACCACCTCACCACCCTCGAAGTCCGCGAAGAAGCCCAGACCACCTACAACACCACCCTCCAGAACCGCCTCAAGAACACCGTCTGGAACACCGGCGGCTGCACCAGCTGGTACACCGACACCAAAGGCAACAACCCCTCCATCTGGCCCACCTACACCTGGCGCTTCAACCGCCAGACCCGCCACCTCGACATCACCAACTACCAGACCACCACCCACACCAACCACACCAACCCCTAACCCCCCACCAGCCCACGAACCACGAACCACCAGCCACGCCACCCCCCGGACCACGGATTACTGGCCAGGCCACGCACCCGGACCACGCACCCGGACCACGGACCACCGGCCAGGCCACAGACCACGGACCACGGACCGGGTCACGGGCCACGGACCACGGGTCAGGCCACGGACCACGGACCGGGTTACGGGCCACGGACCACGGACCACGGACCACGGACCACGGGTCAGGCCACGGACCACGGACCGGGTTACGGGCACGGACCGTAGCCCGGGGCCGGCCCGGACCCAACAGACCCACGGACCGGCCCCGGGCTACGGACCACGGATCCGGCTACGGAACACCGGCCGGGCCACGGACCGGGCAACGAACCGGGTCACGGGACACCGGCCGGGCCACCGACCAGGTCACGGGTCACGGGCCGGGTTACGGGTTCGGGCCACGGACCGAGCTGCAGGCCACGGACTGGGCTGCGGACCGGAGACCACGGGCCCGGAACCCTACAAGCCCACGGACCGGGTCACGGGCTACGGGTTCGAGCCGGGTTACGAGCCGGGCCACCGACCAGGCCACGGGCCGCATTGCGGGCCACAGGCTACGGACCAAGCCGCGGGCTGCGACCCACGGCCGACCCGGAACCCAACAAACCCACAGACCGGGCCTGGGACACGGGCCGGGCCACGGGTCACGGGTCACGGGTTACGGACCGGGTCACGGGTTACGGGTTACGGGCCGCAGACCACGGCCGGCCCGGGACCAGCGGACCACGGACCGGAAAGGCCACCAGGCCCACACGCCAGAGGAAGTACCGGACCACGGGCCGCAGACCAGGCCATGAGCCACGGACCGGGCTACAGGTCACGGGTTCGGGGTTCGGGGTTCGGGTCACGGGCCGCAGACCACGGCCGGCCCGGAACCAGCGGACCACGGACCGGAAAAGCCACCAGGCCCACACGCCAAAGGAAGTACCCGGCCACAGGCCACGGGAAGTACCGGACCCACAACCCCGGGAAACCCGGAAGGTCACAGGACCAACACACCCGGAACCCCGGCAGCACAAAGGCCAGCCCAGCGGCAACAGGGGCAACAGGGAAGCACAGCAGGCACACAGCGGAACCAGGACGGACCGGGACAGGCCCACGAACACGCCTCACCGGACCACCCACCCACACCACCCGCACCACCACGGCCCCCCGCCCCCCGCAGGCCAACGAACACAAACCGCAGACGGGTTCAGGCCCACACCCCAGGACCGCACCACCCCGAGCCCCGCACCGGCACCCGGCCCACGCCTTACCCCGCACCACCCCGCACCACCAACGAACACCAACCGCAGACCTGTTCAGGACCGCACCACCCCGGAACCCACCGGACACCCACCCCCGAACGGCCGGACATCAAACCCCACACCCGGCCAGCCCCACCCGCCCCACCCCCGAACCACACCCCACAACTTCACACCCGTTCACCCGCCACCACCCACACCATCACGGCGACCGAACACCCCCACAACGCCCGCCCCCACCACACCAGGGGACCGCGGGCCACCCCCACACCCCCACACAACCCCAGCACCACCACACCACCCCACCCACCCCACCACCCCCACCACCCAAGCCCCAGCCCCGGCCCCGGACCACCCGAACCGAACCACCGGACCCAGCGGCCGCACCGAACCACCGCACCGAGCACCCGGCCCTGCCCCGACCGGCCAGGGCAGCCACGGCGTCCAGGCCGTCCACGGCAGCCAGGCCGGCCAGGCCGTCCACGGCGTCCACGGCGGCCACGGCGGCCAGGGCGACCAGGGCGGGGCACCCCGCACACCGACCACCAACACCCGCACACCCGCACACCCGCACACCCGCACACCGACCAGGGAGACCCACCCCCAATGAACCGACCCGCACTCTCCAGGCGCGCCCTACTCACCGGCGCCGCCGCCACCGTCATCGGCTACAACACCACCACCCGCTCCTGGGCCACCACCGACGACCCCACCACCAACCGCGTCATCCCCGTCCCCACCCTCCAGGGCACCCTCACCACCAACCCCGCCACCCGCACCGCCTACGCCCAGGACTTCGGCCGCCTCACCACCACCACCCCCTACGCCGTCCTCAACCCCGCCGGCCCCCAAGACATCGCCACCATCATCAACTTCGCCCGCCGCCACAACCTCAAAGTCGCCATGAACGGCCAAAGCGGCACCGGCACCGACCTCGAATCACACTCCAACTACGGCCAAGCCGGCGCCCCCGGCGGCATCGCCATCAACGCCCGCGCCCTCAACCGCATCCACACCATCACCCCCACCAACGCCACCGTCGACGCCGGCGTCACCTGGGCCCAACTCACCGAAGCCACCCTCGCCCAAGGCCTCACACCCCCCTGCCTCACCGACTACCTCCACCTCTCCATCGGCGGCACCATCAGCATCGGCGGCATCGGCTCCACCGTCCACAAACACGGCCTCCAAGCCGACACCGTCGAATCCATCGACATCGTCACCGGCACCGGCCGCATCCTCACCGCCACCCCCACCCAAAACACCGAACTCTTCCACACCGCCCTCGCCGGCGCCGGACAAGTCGGCATCATCACCCGCGCCACCCTCAAACTCATCCCCGCCCCCGAACGCGCCCTCGTCTTCACCCTCTACTACGACAACCTCACCACCTACCTCACCGACCAACAAACCCTCCTCAACGACGGCCGCTTCCCCTCCCAAGTCGGCGAAATCCTCATCCAACCCAACAACCAACCCCCCCGCTACAAAATCGAAGCCGTCGCCCACTACAACGGCACCACACCCCCCAACCCCACCCCCCTCCTCACCGGCCTCAACCCCAACCCCACCGAAACCACCATCACCGACACCACCTACCGCGAATACACCTACCGCGCCGACACCTTCGCCGACACCATCAAAAACCTCGGCTACTGGAACGCCCCCAAACCCTGGCTCTCCCTCTTCCTCCCCGCCACCCAAACCCACACCTTCCTCACCGAAACCCTCCCCCAACTCACCCCCGACGACATCGGCCAAGGCCTCCTCCTCTGCTACCCCTTCCACACCAACAAAATCACCCACCCCCTCGCCATCACCCCCAACGAACCCACCGCCTACCTCTTCGACCTCCTCGCCTTCCCCCACCCCGACACCAACCCCACCCCCGCCCTCACCCGCAACCGCAACCTCTACAACCGCGCCGTCCAACTCGGCGCAAAACGCTACCTCGTCGGCGCCATCCCCCACATGACCCCCACCGACTGGCAAACCCACTACGGCCCCCAATGGACCACCCTCACCACCACCAAAAACCACCACGACCCCACCCACACCCTCACCCCCGGCCAAAACATCTTCCCCTAACCCCAAACACCCCCCACCACAACCAAACCCCCAACACCACCCCGAAACACAACCAAACCCCAGAACACCAAACCCCGGACACCACCCCGAAACACCACCAAACCCCAGGACTCCCTCACCCCCGGGACACCACCAAACCCCGGGACACCACCACCCCCCGGAACAGCACCACCCCCGGACACCACCAAAACCCCGGGACACCACCAAACCCCGGGACACCACCAAACCCCGGGACACCACCAAACCCCGGGACACCACCACCCCCGGACACCACCAAAACCCCGGGACAGCACCAAACCCCCGGGACTTCCCCACCACATAACACATACACAAACCCACACCACCAACAAACAACAGGAACCCGCCGGAAACCGGAACCCCAACCACCACCACACAATCCACAACCCGCAGCCCGCAGCCCGCAGCCCGCAGCCCGCAGCAACCGAAAACAAAAAAGGGGGGCCCGGCAAAAACCGAACCCCCACCCCGACAACACCCGACCCCTCACCCACCCACCACCACCCCCAACCCCAACCCACCCACCACCCTCACCCCCGACCCGACCCCCCGAAAAGGAAACCCATGCACGCCATCCACCACACCGACCACACCATCCTCCCCCACCCCACCGAAACCGTCTGGAACGCCATCCTCAACGAACTCAACGGCAAAACCACCTGGTGGCACCCCCACAACACCCACCAACCCGGACCCACCGGCCCCCACACCACCGGCGGCACCACCCACACCACCATCCACCCCGCCGGCATCGGCAAACCCGGCCCCAAACTCCACTTCACCTCCACCACCACCCACATCACCCCCCACCACACCCTCACCCAAACCCACACCGGCCACTTCCACGGCACCACCACCTACACCCTCACCCCCCACCACAACAACACCCACACCCTCCTCACCATCACCTTCACCACCACACCCCACCACTGGCCCAAACTCCTCCACAAACTCACCAACCTCACCACCAAACACACCACCGCCACCCAACACGCCCTCACCAACCTCCACCACCACCTCACCAACAACCACTAACCAAACAACAACAAAAACAAAAAACAGCACACGAAGAACGAGCAGCAGAAGAACGACAAAGCAAGAAACACAAACGAGAAACAGGAGGAGGGCCCCATGCAGACCGCCGCCGTAGTTCCCGCCCTGCCGGCCGAGCACGCCGTCACCACCACCGACCACACCGCGACCACGGACGACTTCGCGCGTCTGGCGATCACGGTCCACCAGCCCGAGACGCCGGATCCGGCCCGGCCGTTGGTCGTTCTCGTGCACGGGTGGGCGGCGTCCCGGACCGTCTGGCACAGCACCGCTCGGCAGTTGGCCGCGGCCGGGCATACCGTGGCCACGTACGACCAGCGCGGGCACGCCTCGTCCACGGTCGGGCGGGAGCCGATCAGCATCGAGCGGTTGGCTCAGGACCTGGGCACCGTCGTGGGGACGCTGACGACGCCGGAGCGGCCGGTCGTGCTGGTCGGGCATTCGGGTGGCGGCTACGCGGCGCTGGCCTGGGCGGCGCAGTTGTCCGCTTCGCGGCCGGCGGGTGCGGGTGGGCGGCTCGCCGGGTTGGTGCTGGTGTCCACGGCTTCGCACGGTCAGAACACGCCGGCGAACGAGGTGAAGATGATGGGTTCCGGGCTGTTCAGCCGGGCGTTGCGCACGCCGTGGCTGGGGCGGAAGTTGCTGGGCCAGACGCACGGGCCGCGCGCCACCCTGGAGGCCCGTGAGGCCAACCGGCGGCTGTTCGCCCGCACGTTGCCGCAGACCCGTGCGGCCTGCTTCGCGTCCACGCAGGAGATGGACCAGCGGGCCGGGCTGGCGGGGATCGCCGTGCCCACCGCGGTGATCACGGGCACCGAGGACAAGATCGTCAAGCCGAGCTTCAGTCAGGAGCTGGCCGCCGCCCTCCCGCAGGCGACGCTGTACGAGGTTCCGGGCATCGGGCACATGGTTCCGCTGGAGAACCCGGGGCACATCGCCCACCACACCCACCAGTTGGTTCTGGCGGGGCGCTGACCGTCGTGACCACCACTGCTCCCGCCGGCGTCCTGGCCGCGCTGCTGCCGCCGTACGTCCACTGCGCCGAGGCGTTCGGTGTCCTGGATGCGGGCCGTCTCCACCCGTCTGAGGCGGCTTACATCCGGGACCGGTCGCCGCGCCGCCGGCAGCAGTTCGCGACCGCCCGGACGCTGGCCCGTCGGGCGCTGGCGGAGCTGGGCCATCCGTCGACGCCGTTGCTGCCCGGGCCCGGGGGTGCGCCGCAGTGGCCTTCGGGTGCTGCGGGCAGCATCACCCACACCCGTGGTTACACGGCCTGCGCGGTTGCCAGTACCGGTCGGCACCTGTCGCTGGGCATTGACGCCGAGCCCGTCCGGCCGCTCCCGCGCGGGGTCCTGGAGATGGTCAGCTGTGCGGAGGAGCGCGCCGGGCTGGCCGGGCTCCCGGCGGGGGCCGCCCCGTGGGACACCGTGCTGTTCAGTGCCAAGGAGGCCGTCTACAAGGCCGTTCACCCCCTCACCCGGACCTGGACGGGTCTTGCCGCGATCACGGTCGTGCTCGATGCGGACGGCACGTTCACCGCCCGGCATCCTCATCGTCCGGGTGTCGGCACGGGCCGGTGGGGCGTTCACCGGGGCGTCGTCCTCACGGCGCTCGCGCTCCCTCCGTCGGGTTGAGCACGGGGCCCTTGTGCCGCCGGGCCTCTCGCGCAAGCACCCCGCTGCGCGAGGCCCGGCGCCGTCGGGGCAGGCCGCCATCGGTCAGGCCGCCGTCGGGGCCCGGCGCCGGGGTGTCACGACGCCAGCGGGCCGCCCCCGGTGAGGGCCAGTTCGGTGAACCGCCGGGCGATGAGGCGGTGGGCCTCCGGGGAGGGGTGGAGGCCGTCGGGGAGCGGGTGGGCGTCGTGTTCGGGCTCGCCGTAGAGGGCGAGTCCGTCCAGGTGGTGCAGGGCGTGGTCGCCGTCGGCGCGGCGTTCGGCGACGATGCGGGCGAGTTCTTCGCGGATGACGGTGAGGGTGAGGCGGCCGGTGGCGACGTCGGCCGGGTCGCCGGTGGCCCGGAAGCGGAGGGTGCCGGTGCTGAAGTCGGGGGCGAGCGGGCCGGGGGTGTCCTCGTGGAGGGGGCACAGCAGCGGGGAGACGACGAGCAGCGGTGTGGTCGGGTGGCCGTCGCGGACGGTGTCGAGGAAGCCGTGGACGGCCGGGACGAGGGCGCGCAGCCGCATGGCGTCGGCGTTCACCAGGTTGATGCCGATCTTGAGGCTGATCAGGTCGGCGGGGGTGTCGCGGATCGTGCGCGCGGTGAACGGGTCGAGCAGGGCGCTGCCGCCGAAGCCGAGGTTGACCAGGTCGAGTCCGGCGCCGTTGGCGACCAGGGCGGGCCAGGTGCCGGTCGGGTGTGCGGCGTTGGAGCCGTGGCTGATCGAACTGCCGTGGTGCACCCAGCGCTTGCGGGTGCCGGTCGGGACGGCTGTCAGGGGCGCGTCCGTTTCGAGGGCGATCAGTTCGGTGGTCTCGGTGTGCGGGAGCCAGATCTCGACGGTCTTGTCGTGTGCGGGCAGGCCGGTGAACCGCGCGCTGCCGGCCGGTCCTTCGGTGAGTTCGAAGCGGCCGGTGGCCAGGTCGACGGTGCGCAGGTTGCCGCCGGGGACGGAGGTCCGGGCGGTGAGGGTGCCGTCGACGAGCAGGTCGTAGACGCCGTCGGGCACGTGGGGGACGCCGGGGTAGGCGCGCTTGGTGGGGACGGTGTGCAGGGTGATCGCGGTGGCGCGGGTGCGGAAGGCGAGGCGGACGCCGGAGGGCTGGGACTCGGCCATGGCGAGCTGCTCGTCGGGGACCTGGCGGCGGGCCCGGGCGGGCAGCCGGTGCGGCAGCAGGCCGCGGCGGGTCCGTTCGACGTCCAGGTGGCCGTGGAGGAGGTCCTCGGTGACGGGGGTGGTGATCGTGGTGGTCATGGCGCTTCTTCGGGTCGTCGTGCGGGCGGAGCCGGGCGCCGCGCCTGGTACGGGCGGGCCCGGGCCGGTGCCGCGTCGCACGGGCGGTTCAGGTGGTCGGGCGGGTGCCGCCGTGGCGCAGCAGGGTGTCGAGGGAGTCGATGATCCAGTCCCAGGACTGCTGGGCGTCGACGGCGGTGTGGCTGAAGCCGCCGGCCGCTTCGAGGCTGATGTAGCCGTGGAAGACGCTGCCGAGCATGCGGACGGCGTGGGTCTGTTCGGGTTCGGTGAGGTCGTAGCCGCGCAGGATCGCCCGGGTCATCTGGGCGTGCCGGACGCCGGCGCTGGCGGCGGCGGTCTCGGCGTCGAGGCGCAGGCGGGTGGCGTCGTAGCGGCCGGGGTGGCGGGCGGCGTAGTCGCGGTAGGCGTCGGCGAAGGCGCCGAGGGCGTCGCGGCCCGCGCGGCCGGCGAGGGCGTCGGCGACGAGGTCGGCGAGTTCTTCGAGGGCGTACAGGGCGATGCGGGTCTTGAGGTCCTGGGAGCTCTTGACGTGGGAGTAGAGGCTGGCGGTCTGGACGCCGAAGCCGCGGGCGACGGCGGCGACGGTCACGTGTTCGAATCCGACGCGGTCGGCGAGTTCGGCGCCCGCGACGACGACGCGTTCGACGGTCAGTCCTGCCCGTGCCATGTGCTTCCTCCCGTGCTGTCGCGCCGGTGCGCTACAGCCAGTATGGGATTGCCTAAATGGATTAGGCAAATGGGAACGCACGCACCGGCCGGGCTCCGCCACTGCGGCGGAGCCCCGACCATCAGGGCCCCGACCGCCGGAGCCACGACCGCCGGAGCCACGACCGCCGGAGCCACGACCTCCCCGCCGGAACCCCGCTCCACCGGGGATCAGCCCGCCAGGATCACCGTCTCCGCCGGACCGGAGAAGCCCACCGGCTGCGACGGGGTGCCGGTCGCGGCGAGCCGGCGGTGCTCCTGCGGGCTGACCCCGCGGACCCGCTTGAACGCCGCGGAGAGGGCGAAGGCGTTGCTGTAGCCGACCTTGCGGGCCGCGAAGGCGACGGTGCACTCCGGCTCGCGCAGCAGGTCGGCGGCGACGGCCAGCCGCCAGCCCGCGAGGTAGGCCATCGGGGGCTCGCCGACCAGGGCGGTGAAGCGGCGGGCCAGCCCGGCCCGGGAGACGCCGACCCGCTGGGCGAGTTCGGCGACCGTCCAGGCGGTGGCCGGGTCGTCGTGCATCATCCGCAGGACCGGACCGACCACCTGGTCGTGCTGGGCGCGGTACCAGGCGGGGGCGCCGGAGTCGGGGGCGGCGAGCCAGGCGCGCAGGACGGAGACCACCAGCAGGTCGAGGATGCGGTCCAGGACGAGTTCCTGACCCGGCTCGTTGCGCCCTATCTCGGCGGCCAGCAGGTGCACCAGGGTGTCGTCGGCGCCGGTGCCGGCCGGGCGGACCAGCAGGGCGGGCAGGCAGCCCAGCAGGCGCTGGCCGATCTCGTGCTCGGCCTGGTAGGTGCCGGAGAGGACCACCGAGGAGGCCCGGTCGCCCTCACGGCCCTGCCCCCAGGTCCGGACGCCGAGCGACATCACCTCGGACACGTCCACCCCGCCCTTGGTGCAGACCTGGCCCGGGCCGACGATCACGTCCACTGGCGTGTCCGGGTCGTCCGCGACGGTGTACGGCTCCGGGCCGCGCACGATCGCCACGTCCCCGGGGTGCAGCAGCAGCGGGGTGCCGCGCTCGGGCAGGATCCAGGCGTCGCCGCGGACCATCGTCACCACCGAGAGCGGGGCCCGGTCCTCGATCCGCAAGGACCACGGAGGGGTGAGGATCGACCGCAGCAGGAACGCGCCGCGGGCCTTGGGGCCGTCGAGGAGTCCCGTCAGAGTGTCCATGCCGACAAGTGTAGACGGCGGGACATCATTTGACGCTTCGTCATTTGAGAGACTCTTGAGTGTTCAAGGTGGCCTGAGGGCCGGAAATGCCGGATGATCTGCCCACGGGGGTAGCACCGACGCGGCGACAGCGATACGCGCGATACCGACAGCGAGAAGTGAGGGGCTCACGACGATGGAAACGGCACGCACACTCGTCCTGGTGGCGGCCACTGTCACCTGTGGACTGACCGCCGGACTGTTCTACGCCTACGCGTGCTCGGTCATGCCCGCGCTCGCGCGGGTCGAGGACCGGACCTTCATCGAGGTGATGCAGCGCGTCAACGTGGCGATCCTGAACGGCTGGTTCGTCCTCGGCTTCGTCGGCGCCCTGCTGGCCACGGCAGCCGCGGTCGCCCTGCACCTCCCCGCGGACGGCCACGACGTGCTGCCCGCGACCATCGCCGCGCTCGTGCTGTACATCGCGATGATCGGGGTCACCCGTTCGGTCAACATCCCGCTGAACGACGAGCTGGCCGCCGCCGGGACGCCGCAGCGAATCGCCGACCCGGCCGGCGTGCGCGGGCGCTTCGAGGCCCGCTGGGTGCGCTTCAACGTGCTGCGCGCCCTGCTCTCCACCGGTGCCCTCGGCTGCCTCGCCTGGGCCCTGGTCCTCAACGGCCAGAGCTGACAGCGGCATTCGGCGGGGCTTCCGGCGGACTCCGGCGGACTCCGGCCCGGCGGACGCCCCCGGTACCCTTCGCCACCCTGAACGGCCTCAGCCGCACAGGGTGGCGAAGGTGTACCCGCGCGCCTTGAGCGTGGCGATGATCGTCGGCAGAGCGGCCACGGTCTGGCTGCGGTCACCACCGCCGTCGTGCAGCAGGACCACCGATCCCGGGCGGACGTGGTCCAGCACCCGCGAGCGGATCGCCGCCGCGCCGGGCCGGGACCAGTCCGCCGGGTCCACCGACCAGAGCACGACCTGCTTGCCGAGCGCCGCCGCGCGCGAGCGCACCGTGCCGTCGACCGCGCCGTACGGCGGGCGCAGGCAGGTCGGGGTGCGGTCGGTCCGGGCGCGGATCGCCCGGTCCGTGGCGCTCACCTGGGAGTCGACCGCGCCGGCGGAGAGCCTGCGCAGGTCCGGGTGCGACCAGGAGTGGTTCTGCACGCTGTGGCCCTGCTGCGCCACCTGCCCGGTGAGCGACGGATGGGCGGCCACGTTCTGCCCGATCTCGAAGAAGGTCGCGCGCACCCCGTACCGGGCGAGCGTGGCGAGGACCTTCGGCGTGTAGGCGGGGCTCGGGCCGTCGTCGAAGGTCAGGTAGACGACCTTCCCGCCCTTGCCGCCCGCACTTCCCGCACCGCCCGTGCCGCCGGCCGCCTCCGCCGGTGCGACGGGCAGGGTGACCGCGGCGCCCGCGGTCAGAGCGACGGCGAGCGCGCCGATCGCGGTCCGGAGACCTCCGACCGTCCTCCTGCGCCTGGCGGGTCGTACGGACATGCCTGCCCCCTGCGGTCGGAACTCCGGTGCCGCGGACCAGTCTGCTCCGCGGGCGGGGCCGCCGCGACCCTCCGGGTGACGGGACCGGGTGGATCCGGCCAAGCCGCGCGCCGGGCCGACCGGGGCACGCCGGAGCGGCCCCGGCGGGGGGCGGGGGGGGGGTGGGGCGCGGGGCGGGGGCGGGGGGGGTTCGC
>NZ_JBHWBZ010000016.1:23579-30371 GCF_042735475.1 Kitasatospora sp. NPDC059577
GCCCCGGCGGCCGGCGGGCGCGCGCGGCCCCCCCCCCCCGCCCGCCCGCGCCCCCCGCGCGCCCGGCGCCCCCCCGCCCCCGCCCGCCCCCGCCCGCCCCCCTCGACTGCGGTACGGGACCGGCTCGTTCAGCGTTCGGCGCGCCCGTGCAGCACCAGGGAGCGGGTCAGCGCCAGCAGACCGCCCGTGCACAGCGCGGTGCGGAGCATGTTGACCGGCACCCAGGTGTCGGCGAACCTGGCCCGCACGGCCGCGAAGTCGGTGATCTGGGACGGGTCGCCGGCGGCCGCCAGCTGGTTGTTCAGCGGGATGTTGACGCCCATCGTCACCAGCAGCGCCACCACGTACAGCACCGTCGCGGCCGCCGCCCACAGCGCCGCCTGACGCCGGCCCGCCTTGTGCTGCAGCCACGCCGCGACGCCCGTCGCGACGAAGGCGCCGACGAACACCAGGCCGAACATCCCGTTCTCGATCGACTTGTTGATGTGCTGCATCGCCGTGACGTACGTCCGGTCGTCACCGGCCGCCAGACCCGGCATCACCGACACGTCGAAGGCGAAGAACAACCCCGCCATCAACCCCATCGCGACGGCGGCGCCCGCCAGCAGCGGACCGGCGGCCTTGCTGCGCGCGGCGGGGACGGCCGGGGCCGCGCCGCCCGGCGCGAGGCCGGAGAAGGACTGTGGAGCGGTGTAGGAAGCAGGGGTCGCGGTCTGGTCCGAGCGCATAGGTGATCCTTCGGTTCTCCCCGGTCCCCGCCCAGCGCGGGGACCCTCCCGGTACCCGGCGCACCGGCCTCCTCACCGCGTCCGGCCGGAGCCGGCGTGGACGGTCAGGGGGCCGGCACCGCCCGGCACCGACGATCTTGTGAACTGCCGTGCGAACGGCAGGTCTTGCCCTCCCGGCAGGTCGTAGCCTCCCGGCAGGTCCTGCTCTCCCGGCGGGTCGGCCGGGGGTCGTTCCTGCGGCTGGTCACGCGTTCCACACGCCCGAGGCGGCGGCCTCACGGGCGTAGTCCCCGAAGTCCCGCGGCTCACGCCCCAGCGCCCGCCGCACCCCGTCACCCAACGACGCGTTGCGACCGTCCAGGATCACCGAGAACAGCTCCGCGAAGTCCGCCGGCAACCCGGCCTCCTCCAGCACCCGCCGGTACGACTCCGGCGACACCGCCTCGAACCGCACCTCACGACCCACCGCCCCCGACAACTCCACCGCCACATCCGCGAACGACAACAGCCGCGGCCCCGTCAGCTCGTACACCTCACCCGCGTGCCCCGCCTCCGTCAACGCCGCCACCGCCACATCCGCGATGTCCTCCACGTCCACGAACGGCTCCACCGCACCCCCCACCGGCAACGCCAACTCCCCCGCCAGCACCGGCTCCAGGAAGAACGACTCACTGAAGTTCTGGTTGAACCACGCACACCGCACCACCGTCCACGCGGCCCCCGACTCCATCACCGCCTTCTCCCCCGCCTCCGCCGCCTCCTCACCACGCCCCGACAACAGCACCAGCCGACCCACCCCCCGCGCCGCCGCCAGCCGCGAGAACGCCCCCACCGCCTCCACCGCACCCGGGAACGCCAGATCCGGGTAGTACGTCAGGTACGCCGCACTCACACCCTCCAGCGCCGCCTCCCACGTCCCCTCGTCGTTCCAGTCGAACGGCACCGCACCCGACCGCGAACCCACCCGCACCCCGTACCCCAGGGCCGTCAGCCGCTCCGCCACCCGACGACCCGTCTTGCCCGTACCACCCACCACCAGCACGACACCGGCATCCGTCGAAAGATCCACCACACCAGCCATCACGATCACCCTCGCTCGGAGTAGAACCAGTCGGACCGGCCGCACGCGTCCCGGATCCTGCGATCCGTTCGCGTCCGTCCTCGTGTCCACCAGTCAATGCCACTCCGGGCCGGCGAACCATAGCCTCCGCACTCAGCTCCATGCGCGAGCGTCTACGCCCTTGACACGCCCTCGCGCCGCCCCGCACGGACCCGGCCGTCCCGGGTCCGCGTTTCCTCCGCCCACCACCAGAACACACCCAAGCCACCATGAACCACCCGTCTCGACCGGGCTTCCAGCGGCTCTTGAGCACCCGGCGGCGGTGGCGCCACCGCGCGGCGAAAACGGTGTGGCGGGCGGGCGCGCACGAGCGCTATGCTCCCGCCGATGACCACTCACGCTGATCACAGAATGGGGGTCCCGTCCGCGAAGAGTGAGTGCTGATGCTCACTCCCACCACGAACGGGAACGACTCCCGACTCCACTTCTGGCGGCGCGTACGCGAGTACGCCGTGCCGCCCACCATGATCGAAACCGCCACCGCCCGCCGTCTGGCCGGGGATTGGTCCGGGGCCTGCGCCGCCGCCAACGTCGAGGTCGACTTCCGCCTCGGGGACGTCGCACGCACCCACGGCCGGGAGCTCGCCGACCGACTGCGCGCCGATCTCCGGTGCCTCGCACCGGACTTGCTGCGCTGGCACCTGCCGAGATCCGCACCCGACGGGCTGCTGCGGCCCGGGCTCACCATGCCCCTGGCCCGCTACCCGGGCGAGCGTCCGGTGTCCCTGGTGGTCCGCACGCCGCCCGCCTGGGCGGAGTACGGCCAGCGGATCGCCCTGGCGCTCTGGGACGGCTCCGGCGGCGACGGACGGTCCCCGCACCCGCATCCGCACCCCAGTCGCCGGTTCCGCTACGACCTGCACCGGCACCTCTGGGACGCCGGGCGCAGCGGGGAACTGGCCGAACGGGCCGGCCCCGGAACGTCGACCGGCACGTCAACCGGCCTGGTGGACAACGGAGTCGGTGGCCCGACGCTGCGCCGCGCCGTCGACCGGTGGGCCGCCGAGGCCGCGCTGCTGCGGCGTGCCGACGCACACCCCGACGGGCCCGTCGTCGTCCGGCTCGAACGCCGGCGACGCCTGCTCCTCGGGCCGGACGGCCGCAGGACGGACGCCACCGGGGACACCTCGGCGCTGCCCCTGCTGCCCGACGCCGCGACCTGGGCCCCGCCCGACGTCGACCTGCTGCGCACCGGCGCGATCGCGCCGGACCGGCTGCACCCGCTGGTGGCCGCCGCGCTGGCACCCGGGCACCCGTCCCGGGCGGACCCGCGCGATCCGCCCCGGTCCCAGCGGCTGGTGGACTGCCGAGGGGCGCGGCACCGGATCGGCCTGGTCGACGGGGTGCTCACCCCGCTCGACCACGATCCGGCCGAACTGCGCCGCGAGGAGCTGCTCACCGCCCTCTCGGGCACCCCGCTGCCCTGCCTGCGCGCGATCGACCTGGCTCACCTCCGTCCGAACGCGCTGGACGGTGTCCGCGAGCGGCTGGACCACGGCGACACCGCCGGGGCACTGGCCGTGGTCGAGGACCTGCTCGGCCGAGAGGCAGTGCTGCGTGACGGACCGCTGCGGGACGAACTGCGGGCGGCCGCGGAGCGGCGGATCGCCTACGGCCTCTACCGGGCCGGGCTGACCGCGCCCGGGCGCGCCGGCGTCCCGTTCCGCCGCCCGCGCCCGCCCCACGCACGCCCCTCCCGGGTCTCCCGATCCGCCCGCCTCGCCGACCTCTGTCGCGCCTTCTACCCCTGAGGCCGTCACCGGCCGCCGAACGTCGGCCACCGAACACTGCACGCTGAACGACCGTCCGTACCTGACCACTTGAGGTGATCACCCATGCCCGTTTCCATGCCTGTTTCCATGCCCGCACCCGCCACCGACCTCCGCCCCGAGGCCACCCGCCCCGAGGCCCGCCCCGACATCGCCCACCTCGACTCCGCCCGCCTCGACGTCGCCCGCCGGCTGCTCGACCTGCTCGGCGACACCACCACCGAACCCCGCGCCGACCCCCAGCTGGAAGCCCTCACCCTGGCCGTCGCCGCCGACCTGCCCGTCCTGCTCTGGGGCGAGCCGGGCATCGGCAAGACCGCCGCGCTCAACCAGCTCGCCGAAACCCTGGAACTGCCGCTGACCACGGTGATCGCCAGTGTCCACGAGCCCTCCGACTTCTCCGGGCTGCCCATCCTCGGCGACGACCCGGCGCAGCAGGGCGTACCGATGGCCCCGCCGGACTGGGCGGTGCGGCTGGTGCGGGCCGGCCGCGGACTGCTGTTCCTGGACGAGCTGTCCACCGCGCCTCCCGCCGTCCAGGCCGCACTGCTCAGGCTGGTCCTGGAACGGCGCATCGGGACGCTCCGGCTACCCCCCGGCGTACGGATCGTGGCCGCCGCCAACCCGCGGTCGTCGGCGGCCGACGGCTGGGAGCTGAGCCCGCCGCTGGCCAACCGCTTCGTCCACCTGCAGTGGGTGCACGACCACGAGGTGGTGGTGCGCGGCCTCGGCGGCGTCTGGCCGGTCGCCACCCTGCCGCGGCTCGACCCGCTGGCGCTGCCGGAGGCCGTCGCGCTCGCCCGGCGCGCGGTGTGCGGGCTGCTGACCGCCCGCCCCGAACTGGTGCACCGGCTGCCCACCACCGAGACCCGGCGCGGCGGCGCCTGGCCGTCACCGCGCAGCTGGGACATGACGCTGCGGCTGGTCGCCTTCGCGACCGCCGCCGGCTCCTCCCGCGAGGTGCTGTCGCTGCTGGTCCGCGGGACCGTCGGGGACGGCCCGGGCCTGGAGCTGATGGCGAGCATGGACCGGATGGACCTGCCCGACCCGGAGGACCTGCTCGCCGACCCGGCGGGCGCGGAACTGCCCGAACGCGGGGACCTGCGCCAGGCCGTGCTGGACGGGGTGGTCGCGGCCGTGCGCAACCGGCCGGACCGGCAGCGCTGGGATTCGGCCTGGGCCCTGCTGGCCCGGGCCATGGAGACCGGCGCCCCGGACCTGCTGGTCGTCCCGGCCACCACGCTGGCCTCGCTGCGCCGGGAGGACTGGGACGTACCGGAGTCGATCGAGCGGCTCGCCCCGGCGCTGGCGCTCTCCCGCCGCGCCGACCTCGCCGCCGCCCGGGTCGCGGCGAAGGCGGGCCGATGAGCACGGCCGTCACGCCCGGCCCCGCAGCGCCCGGCCCCGCAGCGCCCGGCCCCGCAAAGCCGGGCCCCGGGAAGCCGTACGCCCGGAACCCGGACCCCGCTGAGCCGAACCGCGGAAAGCCGGGCAGCGGAGATCCGGTTCCCGCGAAGCCGGATACCCGGTATCCGGTCCCCGGGAATCTGGACCTGGAGAAGCTCTACGCCGCCCGCCTGCAGGCCGTCCGGGCCCGGCCGTACCTGGCGACCGCCCTGTTCGCGCTCCACCTGGTGGAGTCGCGGGAGGTACCGACCATGGCGGTGGACCGCTACTGGCGCTGCTACGCCTCACCGGTCTTCGTCGACCGCACCCCGGTGGAGGAACTCGCCGGCGTCTGGGTCCACGAGGTGTCCCACCTCCTGCGCGACCACCACCGGCGCGGCACCCGGATCGCCCGCGAACTCGGCCTGGAGGGCCCGGCCGCGCAGCTGCGGACGAACATCGCCGCCGACTGCGAGATCAACGACGACGTGTACGGGGACGGTCTGGTGCGGCCGTCCGGGGCACTGCGGCCCGACAGCCTGCAGCTGCCCGAGGGACTGCTCATGGAGGAGTACCTGCGGCGGTACCGGTTCCACCCGCGGACCCTGGACGCGGCCTGGCTGGACTGCGGCAGCGGCGCCGACGGCACGGACCGACCCTGGGAGCTGGGCCCCGGCGGCGCCCACGGGCTGAACGCGCAGGAACGCGACGCCGTCCGCTTCCGGGTCGCCGAGGGCCTCCGGGGCCGGCCCGGCAGCGCCCCGGCGGGCTGGCGGCGCTGGGCCGAGGAGGCCTTCCACCCGCCGCAGCCCTGGCGGCAGTTGCTGGGCGCGGCGGTGCGCTCGGCGGTCGCCGGGCCGGGTGCGGGCGAGGACTACAGCTACGGCCGCCCGGCCCGCCGCTCGGCCGGGGTGCCGGGCGTGCTGTTGCCGAGCCTGCGGCGGAGGCCGCCCCGGGTGGCGGTGGTCATCGACACCTCCGGGTCGGTCTCGGACGACGAGCTGGGCAGCGCGCTGCTGGAGGTCGCGGCGATCGGCCGGGCGGTCGGCGGCCGCCGGGACCAGGTCAGCGTGGTCCCCTGCGACGCGGCCGCCCAGGCCGTCCACCGGCTCTGCACGTCGGCGGGCATTCCGCTCCTCGGCGGTGGCGGCACCGACCTGCGCACCGGTTTCCGCGCCGCCCTGCGGTCCGGCCCCCGTCCGGACGTCGTGGTGGTCCTGACCGACGGCCAGACCCCGTGGCCGTCGGTCCCGCCGCCGTGCCGCACGGTCGTCGGCCTCTTCCCCCGGCCCACCAGGTACGACGAGGACGACCCGGACTACCGCCCGGAAGCCCCGCCGGACTGGGCACGGGTGGTCACCATCGGGTGAGCACGGCCGCCCGGCGAGGGCTCGACGGGCTCGACGGGCTGGACGGGCTGGACGGGCTGGACGGGCTGGACGGGCAGTGTGGACGCGCCGCTTCACCCGGGCGGTCGGCCGGCAGCGAGGACGTCGGGGAGGCCCACGGCGGGGCAGCCCGGCAGGTCCGTCGGCGTGCGGTCAAGGAGGCGCGGTGAGCCGGGCGCCGGTCGTGTCTGCGGGCCCGGCGCATGCACCACGGGCTGGATGCCCGGTCGGCCGCACCGGTACCGGGTTCCGCTCCGACGTGTCCGGCCGGTGAGGTCCGGAGCGTCCCGGGGCGGCGGCGACCGCGCAGGGTGCGGCCGCCGGGGCGGCCGGGCGGAGGGGTCCGCCGGTCGGGTATAAACAAATCCCATACCACGCAACCAACTAGAAACTGCGGTTCG
>NZ_JBHWBZ010000016.1:30381-146491 GCF_042735475.1 Kitasatospora sp. NPDC059577
TGTCGCCCGGGGGGGCCGGGGGGGGGCGGCCCCCGCGCTGGGGGGGGCGGGGGGGGCGGCGGGGCGGGGGGGCCCGCGCCCGGGGCCCCCCTCCGCCCGGGGCGGGCTCAGCCGACCATCGCCGCGAGCACGCTGCGCCAGTCCTCGCCCGGTTCCGGCGTGAGCGGGCCGGCCAGCGCTTCGGCCCGGTAGCGCCAGGGGCGGCGCAGTTCCTCGTCGGCGTCGGGGCCGACGACGAGCGGGCTCGCGGAGCCGAGCAGCCGGACCAGCTCGGCGGTGAAGTCCGCCCAGGAGACGTGTCCGCTCACCGCGTTGACGACGCGCCCGGCCGCCGGGTGGTCCGGCGCGGCGCAGACGGCGAGCGCCCGGGCGAGGGCGGCGGCGTGGACCCAGGAGGCTCCGTACCAGTCGTCGGCGGCCGGGAGTGCGATCGGCCGGCCGGCCAGGGCGGCCTGGTAGAGGGCGCCGGTGGAGCCCCAGCGGAGCTGGTCGCGCAGGCGGTGGTGCGGGCCCCAGACGATCGGGGCGCGCACCGACGTGGCCGGGCCGCGACCGCCGGCGGCGGCCTCGAACAGGATCCGCTCGCAGTCCAGCTTGGCCTGCCCGTACGGGGTGACCGCCTCGCCGCTCGGGCTGCCCTCGACGACCTCGGTGCCGGCCGGGCGGCCGTACGCGTCGATGCTGCTGACGAAGACGAACGGGCCGCCCTGCCAGCCGTCCACCAGGGTGCGCATCGCGGCGAGGTCGGTGGCGTGGTCGGTGAAGGTGCAGGCGGAGTGGATGACGGCGTCCACGCCTTCGACGGCGCGGCGCAGACTGTCCAGGTCGGCGAGGTCGCCCTCGGCCACCTCGGCGCCGTGCAGGGCGGGCAGGTGCGCGGACTCGGGCCGGACCAGGGTGCGGACCGGCCTGCCCTGGGCCATCAGCTCCTGCAGGACCGCCGCGCCGACCCCGCCGGTGGCGCCGGTGAGCAGGACGGTGCCGGTGCGGGTGCGGGTACGGGTGCTCGGACGGGCGCCGGTCCGGGTGAGGGCGGTGCGGCGCTCGTCCGCGCGGGTGGCGAGCACGGCGGCGAGGGCGCGCGGGGTGCGCTGCTCCAGGATGTCGAGGCCGGTGAGCGGCAGCCCGGTGCGGGTGCGCAGCCGTTCGGCGAGTTGGACGGCGACCAGGGAGTGACCGCCGAGGGCGAAGAAGTCGCCGTCGGCGGGCGGGGTGGTGCCCAGGAACTCGCCGAAGGCCTCCCGGACGTCGTCCACCGGGCCGTCCCCGTGCGGGCCGTCCGGGGCGGGCCCGTGCGGCGCGGCGCCGGGCAGCGGGCCGGGGTCGGGGGTGCCGTCGGGGTGGCGGGGGATCCGGTCCACCAGCGTGACCGCGAGGGGGAGTTCGCCGGCCGGGACCCGCCCGCGCAGGGCGGCCCGCAGCTGGGCGCCGTTCGGGGCGACCGGCCCGCGGACCACCGCGTAGGCGAGCGGCGGGCCGTCGGCGCGCTCGATCACGGCCGCCTCGACGACCCCCGGTTCGGCCGACAGGGCGGCCGCCACCGGGTGTTCGGCGGCGACCAGGAGCCGGCCCGGCAGCTCGGACAGGCGCGGGTCGGTCTCCCCCGCGACGGCCGTGAGCAGGGCGGCGAACGCGTCGAGCAGCTGCCCGGCGGTCGACTCGTCGAGCACGTCCCGGTCGTGCTGCACCAGGCAGCGCGGCGCCGGGCCGTCCTCCAGGAGCAGCGCCAGGCCGAACTTGGCGAGCCCCAGGTCGAGTTCCACGTTCGTGGAGTCGAGGCCCGGCAGCGTCAGCGGCGCGACGGGCTGGACGAGGTCGCAGGTGACCGAGAGCAGCGGGGTGCCGTCGGCGCTCCGGGCGGCCGCTCCGAGCCGCTCGACCACGAGGTCGAACGGCACGTCGTGGTGCTGCTGGGCGTCGAGCAGTGCGCCGCGGACCTCCGTCAGGAGTTCCGCGAACGACCGGTCCCCGGCCGGACCGGTCCGTACGGCGAGCGTGTTGACCGCGAGGCCGACGGTGTGTCGCAGGTCGGGCCGGGCCCGGTGGCCGCTGGCACAGCCGAGGACGAGGTCGTCCTGCCCGGAGGCGGTCCGCAGGGTGGCGAACGCGGCGGCCAGGACGACGGTGAACAGGGTCGCGCCGTGCCGGGCGCCGAGTGCGCGCAGGCCGTCGACGACGGCGGGGGCCAGCGGGGCGGCGTGCAGCACGGCCCGGCGCTCGCGGGCGCCAGTCGGGGCTGGCCGCAGCAGGGCCGGCGGGCGGGCGCCGGCCAGCCGGGCGGCGAGGGTGTCGGCGGCCGCCGTCAGCTCGGCGTCCCGGGCGCGCTCCTGGCGGGCGTAGTCGGCGTAGGCGGGCCCGGGCGGCGGGAGTTGCGGCGCCACGCCGTCGCGCGCGGCGGCGTAGAGCGCCGCGAGGTCGGCGGCGAGGACGGGCAGCGAGCCGCCGTCGACGGCGATGTGGTGGATCGTCAGTACCAGCGTGTGGTCCTGCGGCCCGTGCCGCAGCAGCAGGGCGCGCAGCACCGGTCCGGTGGCGAGGTCGAACGGGCGGGCGGCCTCGGCGGCGAGCTGCTCGGTGGCCGCCGTGTCCGTCTTCGCGTCGACGACCGGCAGCGGCACCGGGGTGACCGGGTCGGCCTGCTGGTACGGCTGTCCGCCCCGGCGCGGGTAGCGGGTCCGCAGGACGGCGTGCCGCTCGGTGAGGCCGGTGACCGCCGCGGCGAGGGCGACCCGGTCGAGCGGGCCGCGCAGCCGGGCGGCGATCGGGACGTTGTAGAGGGCGCCGCCCTGGCCGAGGTGGTCCATCAGCCACATCCGCTGCTGGGCGTGCGAGAGCGGGGCCGGGCCGTCGGCCTCGGCCGGGCGCTGCGGCTCCGCCGGGGTGGCACTGCGCCGGCTGCGGGCGCGGCGCAGCAGGTCGGCCTGGTCGACGGCGGTCATCGGACGCCTCCCGGGCCGGCGACAGCGGTCGGGGCGACTGCGGTCGGGGCTGTTGCCGCGTCCGGGCCTCCCTGGTTGTCCGGGCCGTCCGGGCCGTCGGCGGCCTGCAGCGCCCGTTCGAGCAGGTCCGCCTGCCCGGCGACGGTGGGGTGGCCGAGGAAGTCGGCGAGCGAGAGTTCGACCCCGAGGTCCTCGCGCAGGTCGTCGACGACCCACATGGCGAGCAGCGAGTGCCCGCCCTCGGCGAGGAAGTCGGCGGCCGGGTCGGTGATCGGGCGTTCCAGCGCCCGGCTCCAGGCTTCGGCGACGACCTGCTGGATCGGGGTGAGCACACCACCCCCGGCGGGGCGCTGCCCGACCGGGGCGTCGGCGGCCAGGGCCCGCCGGTCCACCTTCCCTGAGCCGGTCAGCGGCAGCGCGTCGAGCACGGTCCACGCGGTGGGCACCAGGTGCGCGGGCAGCCGCTCGGCGAGCCGGTCGCGCAGCGTCCCGGCGGCCGGGCCGGCGCCGTCGGCGAGGACCAGGCAGGCGGTGAGGGCGGCATCGGGCTGTCCGGCGTGGCGGACCACGACCGCCGCCTCCGCGACCTCGGGCAGCCGGAGCAGGGCGTGTTCGACCTCGCCCGGTTCGATCCGGAAGCCGCGCAGCTTGACCTGCTCGTCCGTCCTGCCGTGGAACTCCAGCGTTCCGTCCGGGAGTTGGCGGACCAGGTCGCCGCTGCGGTAGGCGCGGCCGACGTCCGGCAGCTCGCGGAAGCGCTCGGCGGTCAGCTCGGGCCGGTTGAGGTAGCCCAGGGCGAGGCGGTCGCCGGCGATCCACAGCTCGCCGACCGTGCCCGGCGCCACCGGCGCCAGCTGCTCGTCCAGGACCAGGGCGCGGGCGCCGCCGAACGTACGGCCGATCGGGATCGCACCCGCGCAGTCGGCCTGGGTGACCCAGTGCAGGGTGGTGAAGGTGGTGGCCTCGGTCGGTCCGTAGACGTTGACCAGTTCGAGCCACGGGAAGGCGCGCAGCACCGCGCCGGCGTGCTCGGGCGAGAGCACCTCGCCGCCGACCGCCAGGGTGCGCAGCACCCCGAAGATCCGCGACTGCCGGGCGGCCAGGTGGTGGAAGAGCGCGCTGGTGAGGAGCAGGGTGGTGACTCCGAACCGCTCGACGTCGCGGCCGAGTTCCTCGGCGGTGGGCCGGTCGGCCGGGGAGACGGCGACGGCGGCGCCGCGGGCCAGCGGGGCCCACAGTTCGAAGGTGGAGGCGTCGAAGGTGACGGCGGAGTGGAACAGCACCCGGTCGCGGGGGCCGACCGCGATGGCGTCGGGGGCGGTGACCAGGTCGGCGACGGCGCCGTGCGGGACGACGACGCCCTTGGCCCGGCCGGTGGAGCCGGAGGTGTAGAACAGCAGGGCGGGCCCGGCCGGATCGGCGGCGTCCGGCGCCTCCGGCCCGGCGGCACCGGTGTCGTGCCCGACAGCGTCGGCGTCGTAGCCGGTGGCGCCGGTGCCGTGCCCGGTGATGTCGGTGCCGTGCTCGGTCAGGACGAGCGTCTGTTCCTCGGTGAGCCCGGCCTCGGCGAGCAGCGCCTTGTCACCGAGGACGAGCCGGACGCCGGCGTCCGAGGTCATCTCGGCGATGCGCGGGCGGGGGTAGGCAGGGTCGAGCGGCAGGACGTGCCCGCCGGTGCGCCAGATCGCGAGCTGGGCGACGACCAGGCGGGTGGAGCGGGCGCAGAGCAGGCCGACGGCGCTGCCGGGCCCGATCCCCCGGGCGGTCAGCACGGAGGCCAACCGGCCTGCAGCGTCGACGAGTTCGCGGTAGGTGAGGACGGTGGAGCCGTCGGTCACGGCGAGCGCGTTCGGCTGCCGTTCGGCCTGCCGGGCGATCAGCGCGGGCAGGGTCGCGGTGGTCATGATGGTTCCCTTCCGGGCGCCCCGGCGGTACGGGCCGGGGCGCCCCAGTGCGGAGGTGCGGGGAGGTCAGACGGTCGCGGTCAGGGCGGCCGTCCGCTCCTCGACCAGTCGGGCGACGGCCCGCAGGTCCGGCTGGCGCAGCACCAGGGGTGCGCGCAGCCGGATCCCGTACTCGCTCTCCAGCGCCTCCAGCAGTCGGGCGGCGGCCAGCGAGTTCCCGCCGGACGCCAGGAAGTTGTCGGTGGGCCCGAGGTCGGCACGGCCGATCAGCTCGCGGCACAGCTTCAGCACGACGCGCTCGACGGGGGTGTCGCCCTCCTCGCCCGCGGGCTCGGACGGCTCGGCGGCCAGCAGCGCCCGGCGGTCCACCTTGCCGTTGGCGTCCAGCGGGTAGCGGTCCACCAGCCGGACGGCCGACGGCACGGCCTGCTCGGGCAGCCAGGGCCGGACGGCGTCGAGCAGCCGTGCCGGGTCGACGCCGGAGTCCGCGCCCGCCCCGGTGCCGTCCCCGGCCCCGTCCTCGGTCTGGACGAAGGCGAGCAGCCGGACGCCGCCGGCCGGCGCCTGCTCGGCCGCGACCACCGCCCGGCGCACCCGCGGGTCGCGCTCGAACGCGGCCTCGACCTCGGCCGGTTCGATCCGCACGCCGCTGACCTTGACCTGGTCGTCCAGCCGCCCGTGGAACTCCAGCACCCCGTCGGGACGCATGACGACCCGGTCGCCCGTGCGGTAGACCCGGTCGGTGCCGTCCACGCCTTCGGGCGCGTCGACGAAGCGGCGGGCGGTCAGCTCGGGGTCGAGGTACCCGGCGGCGAGGCCGCGGCCGCCGATCCGCAGTTCGCCGGCGACGCCGTGCGGCACCGGCCGGCCGTCCTCGTCGGTGACCAGCACGACCGCGCCCGGGATCGGCAGCCCGATCGGCGGGGCGCCGTCGCCGTGGTCGACGCCGGGCGCCATGGTGTGCACGGTGGTGGTGACGGTGGCCTCGGCCGGGCCGTAGGCGTTGTGGACGGTCGCGGTGACGTCCGGCCCGGGGGCGCGGCGCAGCCGGTCGCCGCCGACGGTGAGGTGGCGCAGCGCGAGCCCGGTGGGCCAGGGGCGGTTCAGCACCGGCTCGGCGAGCGGGGTGGGCAGCACGGACACGGTGACGTCGGCGTCACGCCACCAGTCGGTGAGCGCCCCGGGGTCCCAGCGGACGGCTTCGGGGGCGATGACCAGGGCGGCGCCGGAGGTGAGGCCGGCCCACAGCTCCATCAGGTGCGGGTCGAAGGCGACGCCGATCAGCAGGCTGTGCCGTTCGCCGGGGCCGAGGCCGGTCAGGTCGCGGTACCACTGCAGCAGCGCGCCGAGGGCGGGCTCGGTGACGGCGACGGCCTTCGGGGTGCCGGTGGAGCCGGAGGTGAGCACCGCGTAGTGGGTGCCGGCCGGGACGACCGCCTGCTCGCCGGACGTGAGCGCGGCGACCGCGCCCCCGGTGGGCAGGTCCAGCGCCAACTGCTCGCCGCCGGGCGGCAGCAGGTCCGGTTCGCCGACCAGGCAGGCCGGGCGCAGCTGTTCGGCGACGGCGCGCAGCCGGCGCTCGCCGGGGCGCGGGCCGAGCGGCAGGTGGACGGCGCCGAGCTTGGCGGCGGCCAGGGTGACGGCCACCAGCGACACCGAGTGGCCGAGGCAGACCCCGAGCAGGTCGCCCGGGCCGACCTTGCCGCGCAGGGCCTCGGCGGTTCTGTCGGCGAGGCGGTCGAGTTCGGCGTAGCTGTAGGTGTGCTCGCCGTCGATCAGGGCGGGGGCGTCCGGGGTGCGGTGCGCCCAGCCGGTGAACAGGTCGAGGACCGCGCCGTCCTGGTGCGGACGGCCGTACCCGATGCTCCGGATGTCCGTGGTCTGGGATTCCATCGTCGTCTCCAAAGTCATGACGAACCGTCAGTTCAGGCCCATGGAACGGGCGATGATCACCTTCTGGACCTCGGAGGTCCCTTCGATGATCGTGGTCATCCGCACGTAGCGGTACAGGAACTCCAGCGGGTGGCCGCGCACCCAGCCGGTGGCTCCGTGCACCTGGAGCGAGCGGTCGACCGCGCGGACGGCGGTCTCGGAGGCGGTCAGCTTGGCGAGCGCGGCGTTCTCGGGCGACTCGGTGCCCTCGTCGACCAGCCGGGCGCAGGCGAGGGTGAGCAGCTTGGAGGCCTCGACCTCGGCGCGGGTGGAGACCAGGTGCTCCTGGACGTGCTGGTACTCGCCGATCACCCGGCCGAAGGCGCGCCGGTCCTTGGCGTACTCGACGCCGACGCGCAGGGCGTACTCGGCGATGCCGTTGCACATCGCGGCGACCACCAGACGGCCGCGGGAGAGGCTGTCCATGGCGAGGGCGGTGGCCGCGCCGACGCCCTCCTCGCCGCCGATCACGGCCTCCGGACCGACGGTGACCCCGTCGAGCAGCAGCTCGAACAGCGGCTCGCCGGACATGCCCTCGTAGCGCTGGCCGATCCGCAGCCCGGGCTGGTCCATCGGCAGCACGAAGGCGGTGGACCCGGTGGTCGGGCCGGCGCCGTCGCCGAGGTCGGTGGCGGCGACGACCAGCGCGAGCCCGGCGTGCTCGGCGTTGCTGACGAAGGTCTTGCGCCCGTTCAGCACCCACCGGTCGCCGTCGCGCACGGCAGTGGTGGTGAGGCGGAAGGCGTCGGAGCCGGCGTGCGGCTCGGTGAGGGCGAGGCAGCGGGTCTGCTCCCCGCGCACCAGCGGGATCAGGTGGCGCTCGACCTGTTCCGGGGTGCCGTTGCGCAGCAGCGGGCTGGGGCCGTCGGAGCCGGCCAGCGCGTACGGCGCGAGGACGCAGCCGCTGCGCCCGGCGGCGTGGTGCAGCAGGACGACGGCGGTGAAGGGCATGCCGGAGCCGCCGAGCTCCTCGGGGTAGTCGCCCGCGTAGAAGCCGAGTGCGGCGGAGCGCTTGCGGACGTAGGTGCGCAGGTCGCCCGGCACCTGGTCGGCGGTTTCGGGCAACTCGGCTGCCAGCGGGACGAGTTCGCGGCGGATGAAGCTCTCGAAGGCCTCCACGAGTTCGCGGTGGCCGGCTTCCAGGACGGCGGAGGGGGCGGTCACGTCTACTCTGCCTTTCAGTTCTGGCCGGTCAGGGCGCGGGCCTGGTCGGCCAGCACGGCGTGGCGGAACAGGGTGCGCAGCGGGGGGCGGCTGCCGAGGTGCGGTTCCAGCTGGGCGGCGAGCTGCGCGGCGAGCAGCGAGTGGCCGCCGACCTCGAAGAAGTGCGAGTCCGCGGTGAAGCGGTCGTGGCCGAGCACCTCGCGCCAGGCCGCGGCGATCAGCTCCTGTCCGGGGTTGGCGAAGGCGCTCGGCGCGGTGGTCTCCTCGGTGGCCGCCTCGGCGGCCTCGTCCGCCAGCCGGGCGAGGGCGGCACGGTCGGGCTTGCCGCCGGGCAGGGTCGGCATCGCGGCGACGGCGGTCCAGCTCGCCGGGACGAGTCCGCCGGGCAGCCGGCGGGCGAGCGCCTCGTGCAGGGCGGCCTGGTCGGGGCGGTCGGCGCCTTCCAGGAAGCCGACCAGGCGCGGCCCGGTCATCGGGTCGGTGTGCAGCACCACCGCGCAGGAGCGGCCGCCGAGTTCGGCGGAGGCCGCGGCCTCGATCTCCTCCAGCTCGATCCGGTGGCCGCGCAGCTTCACCTGGTTGTCGGCGCGGCCGAGGAAGCACAGCTGGCCGTCCAGGTCGCGGTAGCCGCGGTCGCCGGTGCGGTAGACCCGGGCGCCGCCGAGCGCGGGGACGGTGACGAAGCGGGCGGCGGTCGGCTCCGGCAGGCCGGGGTAGCCGTCGGCCAGCATCGTTCCGCCGACGACGAGTTCGCCGACGCAACCGGCCGGGAGCGGGCGCAGCGTGTCGTCGAGGACGTGCATCCGCACGCCGTCCAGTTCGGTGCCGAGCGGGATCTCACCGTCCGCGTCGACGTCGGCGGCGGTGACCCGGTGCACGGTGGAGGTGACGGTGGCCTCGGTGACGCCGTAGGCGTTCAGCACGGTGGTGGCCTCGGTCAGGTCGGCGAGCGCCCGGGCGGGCAGGCGCTCGCCGCCGAGGACGAGCAGCCGGGGCGTCCAGCGGCCGTCGCGCAGCGCCTCGCGCAGGTCCTCGCGGACGGCGAGCAGGTAGCTGGTCGGCAGGTTGGCGACGGTGACGCCGCGGGCGGCGAGGACGGCCACCAGCTCGGGGCCGGTGGGCACCTCGCGCTGCGGCACGACCAGGGCGGCGCCGACGGCGAGGGCCGGCAGCACCTCCTCCAGCGCCACGTCGAAGGACGGCCGGGCGAACAGCAGCACCCGGTCGGCGGAGGTGAGCCCGTAGCGGGCGCCGATCGCGGCGACGTACCCGGCGAGCGCCTCGCGGCCGACCTGCACGGGCTTGGGCACACCGGTGGAGCCGGAGGTGTGGATCAGGTAGGCGGCGCCGTCCAGGACGGCGGCGGGCTCGGCCTTCGGGAACGCCGGGCCGTCCAGCAGCGCGGGGGTGACGCCCTCGGCGGGCAGGGCGAGGGCGCTCTGCCGGGTCGCCAGGACGAGCGCCGGGCTCAGCCGCTCCAGCAGCAGGCCGAGCCGGGCGGCCGGGTCCTCGGTGGACAGCGGCGCGTAGACGGCGCCGTGGCGCAGGCAGGCGAGCAGCGCGACCACGCTGTCCGCGCCGCGCGGCAGGACGGTGGCCACCGGCTGGCCCGGCGTGACTCCGGCGGCACGCAGGCGCTCGACCAACTCGGTGACGCGGCGGTCGAGTTCGCCGTAGCTGATCCGCTCGGTGCCGGCCAGCAGGGCGAGCGCGGTCGGGTCGTGGGCGGCGGCCGGGTCGAGCAGCGCCGGGGCGCCGGCGGACAGGGCGGTCGCGGCGCCCTCGGAGGTGGCAGCCTCGGACGCGGGGGCTTCAGACGCCCCGGCCTCGGACGCGGGGGCCAGTTCGGCGATCGGTGCCTGCGGCCGGTCGAGGTAGCAGCGCAGCAGCTCCAGCAGCCGCTCGGACAGCAGCACGGCGTCGGACTCCCGGAACAGGTCCGCGTCGTAGTCCCAGACCAGGGTCATCCCGGCGACGCCGTGCTTCTCGCCGACCACCCGGCGGTCGTCCGGCAGCAGCACCAGGTCGAGGTCGAAGCGGGTGGTGCCGGTGTTGAAGCCCTCGTACAGCGAGACCTCCAGTCCGGGCGCCTGGACGTCGGGCAGCGCCGCGTCGTGGGCGCTGAACATCACGTTCCACAGCGGGTTGTCGGCTCCGCTGGTGTGCAGGCCGAGGCGGCGGGTCAGCTCCTGCACCGGCAGGTCCTGGTACGGCAGCGCGCGCATCAGGACGTCGGTGACCTCGTCCACGGCCTCGGTGCCGGGCGCCTGCGGGTCGAGCCGCAGCCGCAGCGGGACGGTGTTGACGAACATGCCGACGGTGCCCTCGAAGCCCTCGGGGCGGTTTCCGACGGCGGTGCCGACCACGACCTCGCGGTGCCCGCTGTGCCGGCGCAGCATCTCGGCGAGCAGCGCGAGCAGGGTGCTGAACGGGGTGTGGCCGTCGGCCTTGCTGCGCTCGCGCAGCCGCTCGGCGAGGTCGGCACCGATCGACTGGCGCAGCTGGCCACCCCGGTGGCGGCGCTCGGCGCCCGGCCGGGCCAGCCCGGGAAGGGTGACCTCGCGCGGCGCGTCGGCCAGTTCCCTGGTCCAGAAGTCGAGTGCCCGCTCGCGGGAGACGTCGGCGGCGGAGCGCGCGTGCTCCTCGTACGAGGGCGCGGTGGGCAGCTCGTACGACTCGCCGAGGACCCGGGCGCGGTAGACGGTGAACAGGTCGCGCAGCAGGATCGCGAAGGAGTGGCCGTCGTGCACGAGGTGGTGTTCGACGTGGATCAGCCGGTGGTGGTCCTCGGCGATCCTGACCAGGTGCCAGCGCAGCACCGGCGCCCGCTCGGTGTCCACCGGCTCCTCGGCCTCGGCGGCCAGCAGGCGCCGGAAGGCGGCCTCCGGGTCGTCCTCGCCGGTGTAGTCGCTGTGGCGCAGCTCGGGCTGACACCCCTCGGCGACCCGCTGGCCGGGCAGGCCCTCCGCCCGGGGCACCAACTCCAGCCGCAGGCCCGGGTGGTGGTCCAGGACGGCGGCGAGGCCGGCGTGCAGCGCCTCGCGGTCGAGGGTGCCCCACAGGTCGAGGACGGCGGTGAAGTTGTAGGCGCGGCTACCCGGCAGCATCTGTTCGTGCAGCCAGACGATCTCCTGCGACGGAGAGAGTGCGAACATGGTCGGTTCCCTTGTGTGGTGGGCGTGTCGGCACTGCGGTGGCCGGGGACGGGCGTGGGGTGGTCCCGCTCCGGCCGGAGGACCGGAGCGCACCGGGATGACGGTGCGGCCCGGAGTCCGGGCGTCCGCACGGGCGGGCCGCTCGGGGCTCGCGCGTACGGGCGCGGCGGATCCGGCGAGGCGGATCCGGTGTGGGAGTTCAGGCCCGCGGGGTGGGGCGCGGGGCCGTCCGGCCCGGGGCCCGCTCGGGGCGGGCCCGTCGGGGAGGGCGTTCGGGTCGTTCGGGTCGTTCGGGTCGGGGCGGGCGCGGCCGGGGGCCGCTGCGGTCAGCCGCGGTCGTCCGTGCCGGCCGTACCGGCCGTACCGTCCGTACCCGGCCGGGCGTGCAGGTGCCGGCGCAGCACGGCGAGCAGGTCGTCGAAGGCGGCGCGGGCGTCGGCCTCGGCGAAGCGGTCGCTGTCCCAGGCCAGCCGGACCAGCAGGTCGTCGCCGTGCGAGGCGGAGACGGCCAGCGGGGCGGCGAGCGGGCGGCCGGCCAGATGGGTCTCCCGGCCGGGTGTGCCGCCGAGCACCAGCGGCGGGCGGCGGTGCAGGTCCTCCAGGGTGAGCATGGCGTCCAGGTCGCCCGTCCAGGGCGCCCCGGCGGTGCGGGCCGCGCGGACCACCTCGTCGAACGGGGTTCCGGCGTGGTCGAGGTCGTCCCACCACGCGTCGGCGAGGACCTCCGGATCGTCCGTGGCGGCCGCACCGGCCGGGTGCACCAGGGTGTTGAGGAAGCAGCCGAGTACGGCGGGCGCACCGGGCGGCCGACCGCCCCACGGGTAGCCGAGCGCGAGCTGTCCTCCCCCGGCGGGCGCGCCGGACGCCCCCGGTGTCCGGTGCAGCCGGTGCGCGGCGACCCCGACGGCGTCCAGCAGGGCCGGGAAGACGGCGCTGCGGGCGGCGCCGCCGGCGGCCGGCAGCCGCTCGGCGAGCATCCCGGTGGACGTGGCCGCGCCACCGCCCGTCCCGGTCAGGCCGCCGAGCCGACGGCCCCAGTGGGCCTGCGCGGCGGGTCCGCCGGCGGCGTCCTCCGCGGCGAGCTGGAGTTCGACGGCCTGCCGGTAGTCGGCGAGGGCCTGCGGAGCGGGCCCGGCCGCCGGCGGTTCGCCCCGGCGGTACGCCTCGTCCTTCTCGTACGCCTCGGTCAGTTCGGCGGTCAGCACCCCGAGGGACTGCTCGTCGCAGGCCGCGTGGTCCAGCGCGAGGGCGAGCAGTTCCTCGTCGCCGTCCGGCTCCCCGGCGACCAGCAGGCGCAGCGCCGGCCCGTCGGCGGGCCAGTCCAGCAGGGCCGCGCGCAGCGCCTCGCGGGCCGTGCCGCCGGGGGCGACGGTGATCCGGGCGGCCTCGGCGGAGGGGCCGCCGACCCGCAGGACGGGTGTGCCGCGCACGGTCGCGAATCCGCCGCACAGGGCCGGGTGCCGGGCGGCGACGGTGGCCGCGGCACGGGCCAGCCGCTCCTGGTCGAGGGTGCCGCGCGGGTAGGCGAAGAACAGCGGGACGACGTCGGAGCGGCTCTGCGGCGCGAGTCGGCGGCTGATCAGGAACCGCCGTTGGGCTCCGGTCAGCGGGAGCAGTTCCACCGGGGACGCGGCGGCGGCGGAACGGTACCGGGCGAGGTAGGCGGAGGTGATGCTGGCGTGCACGGGAACGGTCTCCGGTTTCCGGTCGCGGCTCGGCAGGTGTGGGGTCGGTCAGGAGGTGGTGGGGCTCGTGGCGGGCTCCGCGGCGGCGGTCGGCCCGTCGGCGCCCTCGGCAGTGGTGGCTCCGACGGCGGCTCCGACGGATTCGGCCGCGGCGGGGCCGGCCGCGCCGGCCCGAACCGAGGCCCGCCCGTCGGTGTCCCCGTCGGCGGCCGGTTCCCCGGCAGCCGGCGCGCCGCCGCCCGGCAGGTCACGCATCCGTCGCAGCGGTGACAGCAGCAGCGGCACCGGCACCAGCAGGAACCCGACCGCGCAGAGCCACAGCGCGGCACGCGGCCCGGCGGCGTCGGCGACGATCCCGCCGCCCAGCGCGCCGATCGGCAGCGTGCCCCACACCAGGAAGCGCATGGTGGCGTTCATCCGGCCGAGCAGCTCGGGCGGGCAGACGCTCTGCCGGAAGCTGACCTGGGCGACGTTGTAGGCGACCGCGCCGAACAGCACCACACCGGACGCGAGGCCGAACAGCACCACGCCCGCGCCGCCGCCGGACAGCGGCCACAGCACCGCGAAGGGCGCCGTCACGACGGTGGACAGCCAGATCAGCCGGGCCTGCCCGACCCACCGCGCCAGGTGGCCGGCGCACAGCGCGCCCGCCAGCCCGCCGACGGCGGAGGTCGACAGCAGCACGCCGATGGCTCCCGGCGCCAGGTCGAGCACCCGCACCCAGAAGACGGTCTGCACGGCCATCAGCACGGCGGCGAACAGGTTGGACACGGCGGTGGCGGTCGCGATCGCCCGTAGCAGCGGGTGTCCCAGCACGAACCGGACGCCCTCGGCCACCTCGGCGCGCAGCGAGCGCCCGGGTTCGGGCTCCGGCAGCTGCTCCTCGACCCGGATCCGGGTGAGCAGCAGCGCGGAGAGCAGGTAGCCGCAGGCGTCGGCGACGATGGCGAGCGGCGCGCCGAGCAGTTGGACGAGCCCGCCGCCGAGGCCGGGGCCGGCGATCTGCGCCGAGGAGCGGACGGTCTCCAGTGCGCCGTTCCCGCCGACCAGTTGCTCGCGCGGCAGGACGGCGGGCAGGAAGGACTGGTGGGCGACGTCGAAGAACACCGTCGCCACCCCCGTGACCAGTGCCACCAGGTAGAGCTGCAACATGGTCAGCGCCCCGAGCGCCGCCGCCGGCGGGATCGATCCCACCGCCAGACAGCGCACGACGTCGGCGCGGATCAGTACCGGAAGCTTGCGCATCCGGTCCAGCCAGGCGCCGGCGGGCAGGCCGACCAGCAGGAAGGCCGCGGTCTCGGCGGCGGTCAGCAGACCCACCTCGAACGGGGTGGCGTCCAGCACCACCACCGCCACCAAGGGCAGGGCGACCAGGGTGACCTGACTGCCCGTCTGGGCCGCCGCGGCTCCGGTCAACAGGAGCCGGAAGTCGCGGTGGCCGAGCAGACGGGCCTGGCGGGGGTGAGGCTTCTCGTTCATCGGTTCGACTTTCTGTCACCCCTTCGACACGGGGCAAGCACCGGGTCCGTTTCCGGACGAACCGCCGGTCGGCCGGATCCCGCCACTCCCCCGACCACCCCTTGCGCGCCTCTTACGGCCCCTTATGGGCCGACCGCACCGTCCGCGCCGCCGGTCGGCCAAGGCGCCACCGGCCGGGCGTCACCCGGGCCGCCGCCGGCGCCACCCGTCCATTTCACCGTCCGATATTCGGACGTCACTTTTCCGGCCACCGGACGACACCAGTCAACTTGGCCGGATCCCGTGGAGTGCAGCCCGACCGTCACCTCATCGTGATATCGGCGTGACCATCCGTGGCCGTCGAACTGACCCAGGGGGCGCCACCCGGACCGCCGCCCCGGGCGAGCCGTCGCGCCGACCCCTCACCCGCCCGCCCGACGGGTGATCGCCAGCACCGCCATGTCGTCGTCCCGCGGCCCGCCGGTCCACCGCGCCACGTCCGCGACCAACGCGTCCAGCACCTCGCCCGGCCCGGCGAACGGACCCAGCGGGGCCAGCCCGAGCACCGGGTCGTAGAACTCCCCCACCGCGTCCCGGGCCTCGGTCACCCCGTCGGTCACCAGCAGCAGCGTGCACCCGGCCGGGAACGGCCGGACCTCCGACGCGGGCCGCGCGATCCCCAGCCCGCCCATCCCCAGCGGCAGTCCCGGATCGGCTGCGTCCAGGCGCCGCACCGCCGGCCCGCCGCCGCGCGCGGAAGCGCCGGGGTCCCGCGGGACCGGGCCGGGGCCCAGCAGGTACGGTCCGGGGTGCCCGCAGTCGAGCGTGCGCACCGTCCCCTCCCCCGGCGGGAACTCCACCAGCAGCGCCGTGATGAACCCCTCCATCCGCAGCTCCTCGCTCAGCTGATCGGCCTCCCGGAGCAGGGAGTCCTCCAGCGCGTCCGCGAGCCCCGCCAGGTCCGGCACCCGGTGCGAGTCCTCCCGGAAAGCGCCCAGGAGCACCGAGACCGCCCCCACCGCGTGCAGCCCCTTGCCCCGCACGTCCGCGATCAGCGCGCGCACGCCGTACGGGGTCACCTGCAGCGCGTAGGCGTCCCCGCCGATCAGCGCCTCGTCCTGGGCCGCGTGGTACGAGGCCGCGACCGACAGCTCCCCCACCCGGGCGGGCGGCTCGGGCAGCACCGCCCGCTGCGCCGCCTCCGCGACCGACCGCATGCGCTCCAGCCGCCGCCCGTGCCGGGCCACCACGCGGTTCACCCCGATCCCGAGCAGGGCGGCGAAGGTCGTGTTCACCAGCTCCAGGTAGCCGTTGCCCGTCCCGATCGAGCCGTCCCGGGCGGAGAGCACCAGGATCCCGGTCACGATCGCCACCGCGACCGCGACGGTGTCCCGCAGGGGCAGCAGCGCCCCGGACAGCACGGCGGCGGCCGCCAGCATCGGATCGCCCCAGTAGTCCGCCGGGTCCAGCGAGTTCCAGACCAGCCCGCCGACGATCAACAACCACGGCGCGACCCGCACGTACGGCGGCCACTGCACGGACCTCGGGGGCATCGGCGACCTGGCTTCCGTCTCACCACCATCCGGAAGAACGTCTTCCGATCGTAGTCACGGGGCCCCGGAGCTCGCACGACGACCGCCCGACCGCCTGAGCGCCCGACGTCCTGACGCCTGACCGCCTGACCGCCTGACCGACCGCACCGCCCGCACCCGGCGACCGCACCCGCGACCGCACCCGCCCGTACCCGGCAACCGGGGCCCGACCGGGCCGCCACCGGGCGCCGAGCGCCGAGCGCCGAGCACCCGTCGGGCTCCCCCACCGGCACGAGGCGAAGCCGCCCCGCTCAGCCGTCCCGGGTGAAGCGCCCCGCACCCGGCCCGGTGAGCAGTCCCTCCGGCACCCGGCGCCCGTAGGCGACCAGCAACAGGTGCTCGGCCTTCCCCTCCACCGCGAGCGGTCCCCGCCCGTACGACCACGCGGTGTCCGTCGCCCGCAGCGCGACACCGTCCAGGCGCGCCCCGAAGAACCGCAGGGTGCGGGGCGAGACGCCGGCCAGCAGGGCGTCGGCGCGCGCCACCGGCAGCCGCCCCGGCAGGCCGAGCGCGACGGTGATGTCGAGGCCGTGCACGACGTCGTGCGCAAGCGCCGCGATCCGGCCGCCGACCGGCGGGCGCCACGGGTGGTCGGCGTGGTCGGACAGCGCGGCCGCCAGGTCACGCTCGGTCATGGCGGCGGCGTCGCGGCGGGCGATCCGGTCGGCCATCCGGTGGACGCGGCCGCCGGAGCGTGCGAGTTCGAGGAGCGTGCGCGCCGTCGAATTCCGGAAGCCGGTGCTCATGTGCGCGGCGACCTCCCGCACCCGCCAGCCACCGCACAGCGAAGGCGAGTTCCACTGCTCCGGGGTGAAGGCGGCGAACACGTCGGCGAGTTCACGGCGCTCGGCCGCGATCTGCTGACGGATCCACTCGGTCGGCCCGGTGTCCTGGTCCTTCGGCACGGTTCCCATGCGTCCAGCCTGCGGCCGGAACCGCACACCCGTCCAAGACCGGCTGGTTCTGCCACCTATGATCAGGAGTCATGGAACTGCGGCAGCTCCAGTACTTCGTCACCGTCGCCCAGCACGGCAGCTTCACCCGGGCGGCACAGCTGCTGCACCTGACCCAGCCCGGAGTCAGCTCCCAGATCCGGCAGCTGGAGCGCGAGCTGGGCCACCGGCTGCTCGACCGCTCGGGCCGCACCGTGCGCCTCACCCCGGCGGGCGAGGCCGTGCTCCCGCATGCCCGGGCGGCGCTCGCCTCCGCGTCGGCGGTCCGGCAGACCGCCCAGGAGTTCGACGGACTGCGGCGCGGACACGTGCGACTGGGCATGGTCGCCGGGGCGGCGTTCACCCCGCCGCCCGGACTGGGTACGTTCCCCGGGCTCGCCACCACCCTCGCCGCGTTCCGCCAGGACCACCCCGGCATCGACTTCTCCCTGGCCGAGGACTCCACCGCGGCGATGATCGCCGCCCTGCGCGACGGACGACTGGACCTCGCCGTGATCGGACTGCCCGCCGCCGCGAGCGGACACGAGGGCGACGACGGCTGGACGACACTGGCCGGAATCGCCCTGCACACCGTGCTGGAGATGCCGCTCGTCGCGGCCTGCCCCGAACAGCACCCGCTCGCCGCCGCCCCGGCCCGCGCCGCCGCCCCCACCGGCACCGCCGGCACCGCTGGCACCGCTGGCACCGGCACCGCCGGCGCGCACGGTTCCCCGCACGCCGCCGGCCGGGGCGACCCGCTCCCCGTCGCCGCACTGGCCGGTCATGCCCTGGTCAGTACCCCGCGCGGCACCGGGATGCGCACCGCGCTGGAGCGCGCCCTGGCCGAGACCGGGACGAGCCCGGCCATCGGCGTCGAGGCGGCCGCGCCACCGCAGCTGGCCGAACTCGCCGCGCACGGACTGGGTGTGGCCGTCCTGCCGGACCCGGGTGCCGTCCCCGGGCTGAGGGTCCGCCCGTTGGCCGACCCCGTCCCGCTGGTGCGGATAGCGCTGGCCTGGCCGGGCGGCCGGCCCCTCACGCCACCGACCGCCGCCCTGGTCGCCCACCTGCGGACGGCCTACCCGGGCCCGGCGGCCCCCCGGTCCGCGGGTGCCGGCGGCGTCGCGTTCGACACCGCGACCGCAGCGGCCGTCGCCGCCGCCCCGTCGGGGACGTGCAGGAGCGCAGCCGCGCCGGCGACGGCTTCCCGGTCGAGCGGGAAGTAGCCTTGCGGCGGCGTGGTGTCGGTGCGGGTCCGGCCTCCGGCGGGCAGCACCGGGTCCGTCAACTCCCACCTTTCGAAGCGCTGTTGCAGGGACGCCTCGTACGTTCCGGCCGCCGGCTCGCCCAGTCCGATCGCCTCGCTGCGCCCCAGGCTCCCGGCGACGAAGGTGTATCGCTCGCCGAGCAGCGCGCCGACGATCCGCCCCGCACCGTTCCAGCCGCAGGCCAGTTCCCCCGACTCCCAGGCGCTCGGATTCCGCTGCAGGTGCTGGTTGTGCGAGAAGACCAGGGTCGGTCCGCGCCGCGCTTCGAGGTCGCGGATGTCGAGGAGGTTCTGCGCCATCAGCGCATCCCGCAGTCCGATCAGCCCGCTCAACCGCTCGCCCGGGGTGAGGCCCGGGACCGCCGACTGCGCGTGGTAGCGCAGCAGCCCGATGCCCGCGGTCAGCCACGTCCTGGCCCTGGACCACTCGGCGCGGGAGGTCGCCGCGATCAACTCCGGTGCCCGCGCGTGGAGTCGGACGAGGAGGTCGTCGGCGGCGCAGCGCAGCCGCGCCGCCTCGGCGGTGGCACCGGGCGACTGCGCCGGGTCCAGCACCGCCTCGGCCCGGCTCCAGCACTCGTCCGCGCCGGCCGGTCCGGCGATGTCGGGTGCAGCCGTATCCGGGTCGGGTTCGACGCCGGACCGGAGACCGGTTCGCAGGTAGTCGCGGGCATGCTCCAGGTAGCGGCGCGGGCTGGGGGCGCTGTAGTTCTCGGTCGGGGCGTCGAAGCCGTGGAAGGACAACTGCTCACCGGGTGCTCGGTCGCGGTTGAACTCGCGTATCCAGACGACGAGTTCACGGTTGGCGCCGTGCTCTCCGAAGCCGTGCGAGAAGCCCCCGGCCATCGCGGCGCCCAGGGAGCCCACGCCCTCCCGGACGTAGTCGTCCACCGTGAGCGCGGCCACCCGGTCGGTTTCCAGGGCGATCGACCGGAAGCCCCGCTCGACCAGCCCGGCGAACAGTTCGTTGCGGACCCACCCGAAGGCCGGTTCCTGGTGCGTCGGCTCGCCGAGGCCCAGCAACTCGCACATCGGGGTGACGAAGTCGTGAATGTCCTGACTCATGAGCCTCAAGCGTATCCTTGAAAGAACGGTTGAGACTTTGCCCGCACCAGCCCGCAGACTGCCGAGATCACGGCCACGGAAGTCTCAAACGGGCCCGAACGGAAGACGACAGTTGCGCCCCTCCGACCTCGCACGCGAGCACGGCATCTCGACCCAGGCGGTCCGCAACTACGAGCGCGACGGCTGTCTCCCGCCCGCCGGCCGCACCCCCACCGGCTACCGGATCTACACCGAGCGGCACGCCGCCGCCCTGCGCGCCTACCTCGCCCTCGTCACGGCCTGCGGGCACACGACCGCCGGCCTCGTCATGACCGGAGTCCACACCGACCGCCTCGACCGGGCCCTGACCGCCCTCGACCGCGGGCACGCCCAACTGCTGCGCGACCGGGAGACCCTCGCCGCCGTCCGGGAGGCCGTCGGCCACCTCACCGCGGCACCGGCCGCCTCCTCCTCCACCCCCGCCACGCCGGGGACCGCGCCGAACCGCCCGACGCCGAACCGCCCGACACCGACCGGCGCCCTCGCCATCGGCGACGTCGCCCGCCGCCTCGGCATCACCCCCGCGACCGTGCGCACCTGGGAGGTCGCCGGCATCCTCGCCCCGGCCCGTGACCGCGCCACCGGGCACCGCGTGTACGACCCGGCCGACGTCCGCGACGCCGAACTCGCCCACCTGCTGCGGCGGGGCGGCTACCGCCTGGACCACATCGCCACCGTGGTGGGACAGGTCCGCACCGCGGGCGGCACCGAGGAACTGGCCGCCGCCCTCGACGGCTGGCAGCACCGCCTCACCGCCCGGGGCCTCGCCATGCTCACCGCCGCCGCCCGCCTCGACGACTACCTGACCCTGCGCTCCGCACCCCGAACCGCTTGACCTCAAGCGGACTTGAGGAGGCAGGATCATCCCCATGACCACCGAAGCGAACCGCACCGAAATGACTCCTGCTCAGACCACGCACACCGTGAGCACGGGCCCCGAAGCCGCCGACGCCGACATCCGCGCCATCGAGGAGGTCGTGGCCGCCGTCGAACGCGCCCAGCGCGCCAAGGATCCCGACGCGTTCCTCGCCCTGTTCCACCCCGAGGCCATCTGGACCACGGCCCACGGCAAGGTCCTCATCGGCCTCGACGCCATCGCCGAGTTCACCCGCGCCGTCCTGCCCGCCGCGACCTGGGACGGCCGAGTCACCTACGAGCCCGCCCACATCGGCTTCCTGCGGCCCGACGTGGCGGCCGTCAAGGTCCGCCAGGTCTACGAGGCACCGGCCGACGACCCGACGGGCGGCTCGGAAGGCGCCCCGCTCTACATCATGACCAAGCAGGACGACGGCCGGTGGCTGCTGCACGCCTGCCAGAACACCGAGGTGAAGACCGGCCGGTAGCGCCCCGTCAGGCACGGCGGCGGGATCCGGGCGGCCCCCGACCGGGAGACGGCCCGCACCCGCAGCCGGCGACCGGTGGAGCACGAGCCCGACGTCGCCCGGGTCGCTCGGCGGACTCGACAGGCTCGGCGGACTCGACAGGCTCGATGCTCTCGACGGGCTCGACCGGTCAGGTCACCGGGTCGGCCCGGGTCGGCCCGGGGCTTCGGATGACCGGGGGGTGGACAGCTGGATCCGGTCGACGAGTTCACTCCATGTCCGCGCGACCGTCGCCCACGGTGGCACCTCCGCCGGGGGGCGCTCGTCACCCAGTCCGCCGATGAACAGGTGTCGGTGGGTCACCGTGTCCAGATGGCCGAGGACGTCGAGGCGGTCGTCCACGAAGTGGGTGACCGCCAGCCGCTTGCAGACCGGTCCCTTGTCCGCGCGCTCCCGGACGAAGTGCACGTTCTCCGCCGGGACACCGGTACGGAGGAAGAACTCGTGGTGATGCAGCCACGCCCGGGTCCTACCGGCCACCTTGGGCCCCGCCTTGGACACGAGGTGCACCCGCCCCTCGAAGGGCTCCGCCACCAGTCGGGCGAGGGCCTCGAACACGCCGTCCACGGCCGGGGTCAGCAGGGGCTGGGAGCCGAAGAACGAGGTGTCCTCTCCGGCGGCGATCCGGTCGACGATCACTCCGCCGACGTCCACCCCGAGCGTCGGGGGTGCCTGACGGGATCCCGGTCCTCGGTAGGGGGCAGGTCCGCCGGGTGACAGCCGCTGTTTCCTGGCCCGCGCCATCACTCTCACCCCGTGTCACCGACGTCCTCGACAGTGCGGGAGCATGGCAGGTGCCCCCGCCCGGGGGCCAGTGAATTTCCGCCCTCCGTGTCCGGTTCCGAGTCCGTGTCCGTGTCCGTGCACGTGTCCGTGCACGTGTCCGTGCACGTGTCCGCGTGTCCGCGTGTCCGCCGCACTGATCCGGCCGCCTCCGCGGTCCGCCCCGCTTGGCGGGGCCCGTCACCCCGGGTCGCCCTCACGGCGTCGGGCGGCCTGGGGTGAATGGGCGGCGCGGGGTCACTGGACGATGACCGCCATGTCCTGGTACGTCGCGTAGCCGGCGTCGAAGGTGGCCTCGCTGATCCAGGACTCCCCGCGGTTCGGGTCGTCGATCAGGAGCTGGCCGTCACGGACCGCGGAGACGACCACGGTGTGCTCCGCCGGCCCCGCGTAGAGCACCTGGCGGCCGTCGTAGGCGGTGTACGAGCCTGCCGCGACATCGCGCCAGCCGTAGTTGACCCAGACGATCGCCGGATGGCCCGCGGCCACCTGCGCGCGCACCTGGGACGGGCTGACGCCCTGCCCCGCCTGCACGACCGAGAGGCCGTAGGACCGCGCGGCCTGGGCGACCGGCGGGTAGTAGACGCCGTAGCCGGTACCGGCCGCCTCCGAGCCGTTGGGATCGCCGACGAAGGCACGGTACGGATCTCCGGAGAGCGGACCGGAGACGCCCACCTGGTAGTGCACCCGGTCGACGCCGATCCGAGCGAGCACGGCCTGGTCCCCGACCTGGACGCCGCGGGCCGCCAGCACCATGCGCAGCGATGCCGCCTCGCAGTCGTTGGCCAGCTGCTGGGAGTAGAACGGGACCCCAGTGGCGGCGGCGCTCGACGGTGTGGCACAGAGCAGTGTGGCCGCACCGGCCAGGGCGGCGGCCAGCGCCGTCAACCGCCCGCCGCGCGGTAACCGCCTGGCCCGGCGATGCGTGGGCTGCGGGTTGCGCGCGCGGTCGCGGACGTGGTCGCGGACGTGCTCGCTCCTCGTCATGGCGCTTCTCCTTCGCTGGATTCCCCCTTCCATGGCACCTCGTCCTCGCCCGTCCCGCAGCTGGGGAGACGGGGCGTGCCGGTGGGGGCCACGGTGCGCGACCTTCCGGAGTCGTTCCCGGCGGCACGGCGCCGGGGGGAGAACACGGCGGGAGGGGACCGGCGACAGCGCCTCCGCTGCCGCCGGCCGGGCGTGGTGCGGCAGGCTCCGAACCGACGCCCGGGAGCGTGCCGGTGCACCGGCCGCCGTGCCACCGTGCACCCCGGCCGGCCCGGGGTTCGCGCCGCCGGGGGGCCTGTGGGTCAGCCGACCCGGGTGAGGCGGGCGGGACGGGAGGTGGGTCCGTCGACCGGCGCGGGAGGCTGGTCCTGGTCGGGCCGTTCGGGGTTGGCGAGCAGGATGGAGCGCTGGAGGCGGCGCAGCGCGGAGGACGGCTCCATGCCCAACTCCCGTACCAGGGTGTTCCGCAGGCGCTGGTAGGCCTCCAGGGCCTCGCCGCGCCGCCCGGAGCGGTGCAGGGCGATCATGTACTGGCCGTGCAGGCTCTCGTGGGTGCGGTAGCGGTCGACCAGGACGGTGAGTTCGGCGAGCAGGACGCGATGGCGGCCGAGCCTCAGGTCGGCCTCGATCCGCTGGTCCAGTGCGCAGAGCCTGGTCTCCTCCAACCGCTTGGCCTCGACGGCGAGTTGGCCCCCGACCGGGATGTCCGCGAAGGCCGGGCCGCGCCACAGGGCGAGCGCCTCGCCCAACTGGCGGGCGGCGAGCGGGAAGTCGCCGGCGTCCATGGCGCGGTAGCCGTGCCCGGCGAGGCGGTCGAACTCCTGGAGGTCGACCAGGCCGCCCCCGCTGTTCAGCATGTAGCCGCCCGCCGAGGTGACCAGGACGTCCTTGGCGCAGGAGGCTCCGGGACCGTCCTCGCCCTGGGCGAGCGCGCGGTCGATGAGGTCGCGCAGTTGCAGGACGTAGGTCTGCACCGTGGTGCGCGCGCTGCGCGGCGGGCGGCCGCACCAGAGTTCCTCGGCGAGGACACCGGCCGGGACGACCTGGTCGGCCCGTAAGGCCAGCAGGGCGAGCACCTGCCGCGGTTTCGGGGCGGTCGGTACCACCGACGCCCCGCACAGTCGGACCCCCAAGGCCCCCAGCACCCGGATTTCCATGACGACCACCCCAAATCCAGACGGATCGGCGACCCCGACGGCCGCCGACCGGGCGGGTGCTCCGCTGCTCGGCGCTCCCGCGAGACAGTGCGGAGAGACCGGTTGAGCACCCGACGCCTATCCAAAAACAGGACGGACGGTTTGTCAATACAAAACCGAACGCGCTGTTTGTTTTTGGGCGGAGCAATCGCCCCTGGAGCGGGTCGACGGCTTCAACCGATCCGCACCGGCCGCCCGCCCGACCCACCGGGACGAGACGAAACCGACCCCCGCACCCCCGCCGAGCGGAGCGCACGGAGCGGACAGAAACACATGGAACGGACAGAGCAGACGGAACAGACGGAGCAGAGCGAAACCGGGAGCGACCGGTACTGCCGGCCGAGCGGATCGGGGGCGGAGCGCCGACGGAGGAAACGGAACCCGGCGTGTCAGACGGAGCCGATCCCGCCGGCGCCCGCCTCCGCCTCGACCTCGGCCTCCGCCTCGGCCTCGCCTCCGCCGGTCTCCACGGCCCGGGCCGCCTCCAGTTCGGCCACCACGCGGCCGCCACGGTCCATCCCGAGGTCGAGGGTGGCGAGCACCCCCGGCACCGCGATGCTCGGCATCAGGTGCTGGTACAGCGCCGCGATGCGACGCTCCAGGTCGGCCCGGCCGGACAGCTTCTGGGACTGGATCTGCACGCCCGTCCAGGCCCCGGTCACCAGCCACGCCGTCTCGGCGGGGATCACCTGGGGCAGCAGCTCGCCCCGCTCGCCGGCCGACACCAGCACGCCCTCGGCCCGCTGGATCCACCCGGGCGCGGCGCCGCCGCTGAAGTCACCGAACACGTCCTGGCCGAGCGAGAGCCGCGCACCGGCGCTCAACAGCGGGTCGCGCGGCATGAGGTGGGCGACCACCATCCCGAGGTCCACGAACTCCTGGAGTTTGCAGTGCCGTTCGGGGAGGTCGTCCCGGCCGAACTGCTCCTCGACGACCCCCTGGGCGAGTTCCCGCTTCGACGCGAAGTGGAAGTACACCGCACCGCGGGTCACGCCCGCGCGGGCGACGACCTCGCCGATCGTGGCCCCCTCGTAACCGTACTCGTCGAAGACCGACGCCGCCGCCTCCAGGATCAGTCGACGCGTCCGGACCGCCCGCTCCTGTCGCACCACCGCAACCACCCCGCCCGAAACGCTCGGCAAACAAAACCAAACACCCCGTATCTTACCCGTCGAGCCCGTGGACGATCCCTGCGTCCCAGGTCACATAGGGCCGTCCTTGAGCGATGAAAAACCGCGTGGACGGTATGGGTCGCCCAGGTGGCCGGGACCTCCACTGGAGGCCGCCGAACCGGAACAGCAGCTCCTACTTGTGGCCGCCACTCCCGCGCGGAGCCCCCTCGTGATAATGAACTCGTCAAGTCCGCGTCATGAAGTCGCCGCAGGTCAACCGGCCTTCACCAATCCGACACAGCCCATGGAAGGGGTCGAAGCCCCTACCCGGACGCTCGAACACCCATGCTCGGCCGCCGACGAACCTTCGTTCTGGCTCCTTGAAAAGCAAACCGGTAGGTACGTATCTTACGAGCCCTGAGCAGCCCACCCCGCCCGTCACGGCCTTTCGGAGCGCTCCCCATGACTCTGCTTGCCTTCCGCACGCCTGCCGCCGCCCTCACCACCGTCGAGGCCCCCGGGACCGTCCCCGGCCCGGGCCCGACCACCGGCCCGGCACCTCGCCTGACCAGCACCGTCGCCAAGGAGTACGTCCACCGGGCCTGCCACGCCGAGGTCTTCCTGACCGGCAGCCGGCAGCTGAACGAGACCACCTTCGCGGTCTCCGCGCAATGGCCCCGGGCGCACACCTTCTTCAGCACTCCGGACGGCACCCGGCACGACCCGATCCAGGCCGCTGAAACGATCCGCCAAGCCGGGCTCTACCTCGCCCACACCCAGTTCGGCGTCCCGCTCGACCACAAGTTCATGATGTGGAACCTCGACTACACCACCCGGCCGCGCCACCTGCTGATCGGAGCGGAGCCCACCGACCTCACCATCGAGGCGAAACTCCTCGCCCAGCCGCGCCGCAACCGCACCTCGGTCGACTTCACCCTGAGCACCGTCGTCCGGCGCGGCCCGCACCTGGCCGCCACCGGCTACGCCCGCTTCACCACCGTCCCGGGCTCGACCTACCAGCGGCTCCGCCGGGGACGCCACGACGTCGACGCCCTGCCCGTGCCCGGCACGACCGCCGAGCCGCTGGCGCCGGCCCGGGTCGGCCGGCTCCGCCCGTGCGACGTCGTCCTCGCCCCCGCCGACGCACCCGGCACCTGGCACCTCACCCCCGACTTCTGGCACCCCATCCTCTTCGACCACGCCAACGACCACATCCCCGGCATGGTCCTGCTGGAGGCGGCCCGCCAGGCCACCAACGCGCTCGCCAACCCGGCGACCGTCACGCCGACCGCCGCCGCCACCACGTTCCACCGCTACGCCGAACACGACGCACCGACCATCATCACCGCCCGGCACACCCCCGGCGGGGACCCGGACGCCCTCACCACCACCGTGACCGGCCACCAGCACGGCGAGCCCATCTTCACCACCGTCCTCACCGGACACCCGGACCACCGCTGACCCGACGCCCGCCGCCGCACCGCGCGGGCAGCCGGTACGGCCGGGACCGCCGCAGCGACCCGCACCACCCCGAACGGCCCACCCGACCTCCTCGACGCTCTCCCGTGGTCATCGCACCGCGTGGTCGGCTCGACCAGGCCGCCATGAGTTCAGGCAGACGCCCGACCGGGTTTCCCGGCCGGGCGTCCTGCGTGGTCGGCCGTCGAGCGCGGCGACCACGGCCGAAGTCCTCCGGAGACCGGGCGGTCAGGTCGGCACCGTGGGGACAGCACTGCTGCAGCAGGTCGTTGGCGATCTCGTTCGAGGAGCGCTGGCGGGGCCGGCAGACGGCAGACGGCAGACGCGGACCGGAAGGTCGGCGGCGGGGGTGCACCACGCCGCGCGCCACCGTCTCGGCTCCCCGGCCGCGCACCGGTCCCGAGTCAGCGACCGCACCCGGTGGGCGGACAGGGTCGGGGCGTTGCGGCATCCTTCGGGACCCGAGCCTCGGCCCGGTGGGCAGTCCTCGTCCGGGCACCGAGGTCCGCAGGTCCTCAGGCCGACGGTGCTCGCACACCGGCGGTGCTCGGACACCGGTGGTGCTCGGACACCAGCGGAGCCGCACGGGGGTCGGAAGCGGACACGGACGGGAAAGGTCACCGCCGGCCCGGCGCCGAGCGCCCCGGACGGCGAGTGCCGACCGGAACGAACGTCACCGCGGCGGATCCCGGGCGAGAACGCACCACCCCCTCGGTCTGGCACCGGAACGAACACCTGCGCGAGGATGTCAGCCCTTGAATCCGCTGCCAACGGGAGCACGCCGTGAGTGAAGTCGCTTCGCACCAGCACGAGTTGATCAGACTGACGGACCGCCCCGGCACCGACGACGCCCCCGGCCGGGACGGGCGGACCGGTGGCCGCGCGGTCCGCGTACGGGTGCTCGGACGGCACGCGCCGGGCTCCCCGCTCGGGCACGACTGGCTGGACTGCGAGATCACCGTCACCGCCGACTCGGTGCGCGGTCAGTTCGTCACCCTGGTGACCGATCGCCATCTGCAGCGCTGGGAGACCGCGTTGGACCGGCTGCGCCAGGGCTTCGCGGTCCGCTGGCTCGACGAGGAGCACGGCCCGGAGCTGAGGATCGAACCCGGGCGGCCAGGCGGGCTCTGGGTGACCGTCTCGGACACCGAGGACTCGGGCGTCACTCTCCGCGTCGTCCTCTCCCCCGCTGCGGGCTGGCTGGACGAGCAGCACGCGCTGCTCGCGCTCGTCCGGGACGCCTACCCGCCCGGGGAGATCGCCCCCGGTGTCCCGGCCTGGCGCGGGACGCCCGCGGACGACGACTGACCACGATGACTGATCGATCGTCAATGTCCCTGTACAGCTCGCCCTGACATCCGTTCCGGCGAGCGGTCGGTAAGCGCGAGAAGGAACAGCAGGGTCGCGCCGCCGAGCATGAACAGCGTGAGGTGGTGCAACCCGTCCCTGGCGGCTCCGCGGGGAAGGAAGGCGGCGTTCGCGGCGGAGGCGGCCAGCGCGCCGAGGCAGGTGAACGTGCGCAGCAGCCCGGCCGCGGAGGCCATGGCGGCCGGGTCGGCCTGGTGGTGGAGAGCGGTCCGGGTGCCGGGCCCGATCAGCCCCCGCGGGATGCCCGCCACCGCGCCCACCGCGCCCAGCAGCAGCACCGCCGTACCGTCCGCGCGCGCCGCCAACAGTGCGGCGCAGCTGGGAAGCCGGCACACGGCGCCGACCAGGAGCTTGCCGCGGACTGCGGCCGGTGAGACCGGACACCGCGAGAGCGGTGGACGAGAGCGGCAGCAGGACCAGTCCGGCACCGCCGGCGGACAGGCCGCGCCCCTCCTCCAGCCGCTGGGTGCGGCCGTAGCGGCAGGCGAAGGCGACCGTGTAGCCGTGGAGTTGGCGTACGCAGGTGGCGAGTGGCGGCCGGTTGGGGCGAGCGCCCGCAGGTCGATGAAGGGGCTGCGGGCCCGTGCTTCTCGGACGGCGAAACCGACGGCGGCCGGGAGGGCCGACAACGGCAGGTACCAGCGGTCCGGACTCGGCTCCATCAGGAACAGCATCAGCGGGAGCAGCAGGGCGGCGAACAGCGAGATCCCGACGAGGTCCAGGCGGTCGGGCCGGTCCGGCCGATCCGGCGGTCGACGGTCTGACGGCCTGACGGGCTCCGGAGATCGCGCCGGCCATCCGGGCCATGGGGCCGGCCCGGTCGCGGCGTTCGGCGGGCACGGGCAGGCGGGCCGGCCCGAGCGCCAGGCAGGCCGGGGACAGCGGGATGTTGACGGCGAGGACGGTCCGCCGGCCACCCGCGCCGATCAGCAGACCGCCGAGGGTCGGCCCGGCCACGGCGACGGTCTGGACACGGCGACGGTCCGGTTGGCGACGGCGAGCACGGACGGCACCCCGTGGGGCTGGACCGTCCGATGCGCTCGGCCTCGCCGCGGGTGAGGTGCATCGCGGCGGGATACGCCGGCGAGGTGCCCAGCCCGAGCAGCACCCGGGCGACGACCAGCAGTCCGACGAAGGGGCGAGTGCGCCGGCGGAGGCCGGGCCGTCGGTGACCAGTCGGCTGAGCACGGCGGTCCGGAAGGGGTGAGGTCGCCGGTGTCGCCGGCCTCCCGGAGCCTACGGCACAGCCGGCTGAAGACGATGCGCAGCTCGCGGGCAGCCAGGGCGACGGGGGCGACGGGTTCTGCGACGGGAGCAGAGCCGGAAGCGACAGCGGGAGCCGCGGGAGCAGTCGCAGCAACGACGGCAGCGGGAGGGCGCTTCGCTTCTCGGCCTTCGCTTCTCGGTCATCGTTCCACGGCAATGTCACCGGTCTGGTGTCTCGTCTGGACTGAAGACCTCACCGGACTGCGGGGACGGCCCGCCTCGGTCGCCCGGAATAATGGCGGCATGACCGACAAGCAGCTCCGCATCGTCCTCGCCGAGGACTCGGTGATCCTCCGGGACGGGATGGTCGAACTCCTCACCGCGCGCGGCTGTGCCGTGGTCGCCACCGCCGGCACGGCGCCCGAGTTGGTCGCCGCCGTCACCGAACACCGGCCCGACGTGGCCGTGGTGGACATCCGGATGCCACCGACCCACACCGACGAGGGGATCCGGGCGGCCGTCGAGATCCGTGCCACGATGCCCCGGGTCGGGATCCTTGTCTTCTCCCAGCACGTCGAAACCGCCTGGGCCGCCCGGCTGCTGGCCGACGGCGCCGCCGGCGTCGGCTACCTGCTCAAGGAGCGGGTGGCCCGCACCTCCCAGTTCGTGGATGCCCTCCACCGGGTCGCCACCGGCGGCACGGCCCTCGACCCGGAGATCGTCAACGGACTGATCCGGGGCCCGCGGCGCAACCGGGTGGACACGCTCACCCCGCGCGAACGGGAGGTGCTGGAGCTGATGGCACAGGGCCACTCCAACCGCTCGATCGCCGCGCAGCTCGTGGTGTCGGAACGGGCTGTGGAGAAGCACGTGGCCGCCGTGTTCACCAAGTTCGACCTGCCCGCGACCGATGCCGACAACCGACGGGTCAAGGCCGTGCTCACCTACCTCGCGGAGAACGGCGCGTCCTGAGGCAGGCCCGCAGATCACTCATGAGCACCACGCATGGGTCGGCTCGTGACCTGAGGGGTGCTCACGGGCTCGGCACATGAGCGTTACTCATGGAGCAGTCATCAGCGTGACTCATGACCGGCTCATGAGCTTCACTCATGGGCCTGGCCCATGAGCCCCGCTCATGGCATGCCCCGCCCCGATCGGCCCCCGCCGACTGTCCGTCACAGCCCGACGGGGAGCTCGGCGCTGACCACCGTCGGTCCGCCGGGCGGGCTGTCCACCCGCAGTACCCCGTCGACTGCCGCGAGCCGCTCGGCCAGGCCCGCCAGTCCGCTGCCGCTGCCTGTACCGCTACCGGTGCCGCTACCGGTGCCGGTGCCGATCGAGGCACCTCCACACCCGTCGTCGCGAACGGTCAACCGGACCCTCCCGTCGACCGCGCTCGCGGTCAGCTCCGCCGACCGGGCTCCGCTGTGCTTGGCCACGTTGGTCAGCAGTTCGGCCGCACAGAAGTAGACGGCCTGCTCGATCGCCTCGTCCGGCCGCTCCCGCAGGTCCAGCCGGACCGTGACCGGCACCGGCGCGGTGGCGGTGAGGCCGGGCAGCGCCTCGGCCAGCCCGCCGTCCAGCGCCACCGGGTGGATGCCGCGGGTCAGCCGGCGCAGGCCCGTGATGGTGTCGTCGGTCTGCCCGCGGGCACGGTCGAGCAGGGTGCGCAGGCGCCCGAGGTCGGGTGCGGCCTGGTCGGTGAGGGCGTCGTCGGCCAGCGACAGGGTGATGGCGAGCGCGACCAGTTGCGCCTGGGTGCCGTCGTGCAGGTCGCGTTCGAGCCGCCGCAGCCGGCCGCTGTTCTCGGCCAGCAGGGTGACCCGGGCGCTCTCCAGCTCGCGCAGCCGCTGCTGCGAGCGCACCGGCCCGAGCAGGGTGCGGGCGAGCGCCCGGTTGGCGCGGCTCAGTGCCCGCAGCACGGCGGGGACCACGGCCAGCAGCGCGAGGCCGACCGGTACCGCGAGCACGTCCGACCAGCCGATCGGTCGTGGGCCGGGTTCCAGCAGCCGCACCCAGGCGGGGAAGCCCACCAGCCACAGGGATCCGAGCGGCATCCCGACCGCGGCCAGGAAGCCGAGCACTCCGACCGGCAGCCGCAGGAAGAGGTAGAGCAGCACCCGCCAGGCCACCGGATCGGTCAGCACCACCCGGCCCCGGGCGAGCACACCGGACGGGCGCGGCAGCGGCGGCGGTTCGGGCACCGTCTCGTCGAGCAGCCACTCGACCAGTCGGCGGTGGAACCGACCGATCCACCGTGCCCCGATCAACGCGGCCACCACGAACGGCAACCCCAGCACGGTGAGCGAGAGCAACACCCCCGCGTAGAGGACGGCAACGGCGTAGACACCGCCGAGCACCCCGAGCGGCAGCCCGAGGACGGCGAACGCGACCTCGTCACCCCGCACCGCCGGCAACCGCCGCCGCTCAGCCGCCGTCCGTGTCACCACCGTCCACCGCACCACCGTCCGCCGCACCACCCGCCTCCACACGTCCGTCCGTCGCACCGCCGTCTGCCTCACCGCTCACCCGCGGACCGGCCCCAGCATCCACCAGGCACCGTCGGAACCACCACATCCGCCCCGCTCTGCCGCCGTACCGGGCCCTGCCGCCGTACCGCGCCGTTCCACTGCCCGGGACGGCCCGCAAGGAGCCGCCTCGCCGTCCACGTCCAGGTCCGCCCCAGCCCGCACCCTCGCCCCGCGCCCGCCCCCTCCCCCGCGCCCCACACCCGAACCTCACATCCGCGCCCCGCCCACCGACTCGACCGCCGATCCGCCGGTCGCCCACACTCCGGTGCCCACGATCCCCGGCACCGTCAGGACCACCGCCCCCAGCACCACCCACGCACACCCCGTGCCCGGCACCACCGGTACCGCCGACCCGCGCACCGCCCAGCTGAACGCCCCGGAGGCCGCGGCCGCCACCGCCGAGCCCAGCAGCACGCCGACCGCCGTGGTCAGCAGCGCCTCCACGGAGAGCATCCGCAGCAGTTGCCGCCGGGTGGCCCCGACCAGGCGCAGGAGCGCGAACTCGCGGCGCCGGTCGGCGGTCAGCGCGACCAGGGTGTTGACGGTGGAGACCGCCGCGAAGCAGACCAGCAGGCCGAGCTCCGCCTGGCGAAGCCAGATGTCGCTCGCTTTGGTGACGCTGGTCTCGGCGCCGGTCGCCCGGGCCACCCGCTCGGCGGTGCTGGTCATGATCAACATGGTGCCGGAGAGTCCGACCAGCAGCGCCACCGGGACCACCGCCGAGGAGAGCCGGGCCGCGTAGCCGCGCAGGTTGGCGTCGGCCAGCCAGCCCGCCCGCGGGACCAGCGCCCGCACCGGGAGGCCGAGCAGGGCGGCCGGCACCCGGGCCGCGAGCGGCCCGAGCAGGGCGACCGCGACCGACAGCACCAGCGAACCGAGCAGGGACGCCTGCCCCGCCTTGTCCAGTTCGCCGGCCGGCCTGGTCGCAGCCAGCCTCAGCAGCAGCACACCGCCCGCCAGCACCACCACCCCGGCCGACAGCCGCAGAACGCCCGTCCCCCGCGGCCCGCCGGTCCCCTCGGTCAGGGCGACGGCCGGCGCGGGCCGGGTGATCCGGCGGGTCACGGCGGCGGCGGCCGCCAGGGCGACCAGCAGCGCCACCACGAGCGCGATCAGCATCGGCACCGGCGTCCCGGGTACGTGCAGACCCGGCGCGGCCATCCCGCGCCGCTGCAGGGCGGCGAGGAAGGCACGGGCGGCGAGGGAGCCCGCTGCGCAGCCGGGGACGGCCGCCAGCAGGACGGTCGCGAGGACCTGGGCGCGGACCACCCGCCGCACCTGCCGGGGCGTCGCCGCGACGGTTCGCAGCAGGGCCAGGTCACGGTGCTGCTGGCGGAGGGTGAAGCCGAGCGCGTTGACCACGACGAACAGCGCCACCAGCACGGCGATCTCGCCGAACGCCGCGGCGATCACCAGCACGCCCGGCCCGGCCACCGGTGCCCGTGCCACTCCCCCGGGGGCCGTCACCTGTGCGGCGACCAGGGAGCCGAACAGCGTCACCGCCGCCATGGCCAGGAACAGCGCCGCCGCCAGCCCGGCGAAGGCCGCGGGCCGCCGCCGGATCTGTCCGACCGACAGGGCCGTCACGGGACCGCTCATCGCGTTCACCCGCCCAACCGGCTCAGCCGCTCGCCGACCTGCGCGGCGGTGGGCCCGACCAGTTCGTCGACCAGCAGGCCGTCCGCGAGCAGCAGCACCCGGTCCGCATACCCGGCGGCCACCGGATCGTGGGTGACCATGACGCAGGTCTGTCCGTCGACGTCGACGCCCTCGCGCAGCAGGTCGAGGATGTCGTGCCCGGTCGCCCGGTCGAGCGCGCCCGTCGGCTCGTCGGCGAACAGCACCTCCGGTCGGGCGACCAGTGCCCGGGCGATCGCCACCCGCTGCTGCTGGCCACCCGACAGCTGCCCCGGGCGGTGCCGCTCGCGCCCGGCCAGCCCGACCCGGTCCAGTGCCTCCCGCACCCGGCCCCGCTCCGGTGGCCGCCCGGCCAGCCGGCCCGGCAGCTCGACGTTCTGGGCGACGGTCATCGCCGGCATCAGGTTGAAGGCCTGGAACACGAAACCCATCCGGGTGCGGCGCAGCTCCGCCAGCCGGCGCTCGGGGAGCCCGGACACCTCCGTCCCGCCCCACCGGACGGTGCCCCGCGTCGGCCGGTCCATCCCGGCCAGGCAGTGCAGCAGAGTGGTCTTGCCCGAGCCCGAGGGCCCCATCACCGCCGTGAACGTCCCCGGCGCGAAGGCCACGGACACCCCGCGCAGCGCGCGGACGCCCGCCGAGCCCCGCCCGTACTCCCGGTGCAGTCCCTCCCCGCTGAGGGCCGCGCCCGATACCCCGTCATGTGCCGCCGAGGCTGCGGCTGTCGTCATCCCGTTCATGCCTTCCATCGTGGGCGTCCGGGGCCGGGGGATCGATCGGGCTGGCCCCCGAATCCGGGGTTCGGAAAACCGAACCCCGCAGGTGGTGCCGCGTACCCGAGTCGCGGCTCCGGCACCGGTCGGGTGCAGGTCGCCCCGGTCCGAACATCCCGCCGCCGTCGGTCTCCGGTGTCCGCCGGGAGGCGCCGCAGCCCGTGGAGGGCCGGGCGCCGGGCGCCTGGCGCGTCGGCCACCGCCGGTGCCAAACGATCACCGCGTGGTGTGACGGCTGGGTGTCGGACGCGGCGGATGTCGCGGGGGTCGGCTGACGGTCGTGCCGTGCGCCGTCGGTTGCCTTTCACTAGGGTCACCCGCATGGCTGAGCCCTCCTTCCTGACCGCTGTGCGCGAGTCGTACGACACGGTCGCCGCCGACTACGTCGAACGCGTCCCGCCGCCATCCGAGATGGACCCGCTGTCACGCGCGATGCTGGCGGGATTCGCCGAACTCGTGCGGACGGCCGGTCCGGGGCCGGTCGCGGACCTGGGGTGCGGGCCCGGCCGCGTGACGGCGCACCTGGCCGGGCTGGGGGTGTCCGTCTTCGGCGTGGATCTTTCGCCGAAGATGGTCGCACTGGCCCGGCACGCCCATCCGAACCTGCGGTTCACTGAGGGCTCGATGACCGCGCTGGAGCTGACGGACGACGAGCTCGGCGGCATCCTGGCCTGGTACTCCACCCATCACACGCCCCCGCAGTGGCTGCCGGACGTCTTCGCCGAGTTCCACCGCACGCTCGCGCCCGGAGGCTACCTGCTCTGGGGAGACTACGTCGGCGATGAGCGGCTCCAGCCGACCCACGGCTACGGCCGTCCGGTGTCCTACGAGTCGTACCTCCTGCCCCTGGACCGCATGGCCGACCTGCTGGACCAGGCCGGACTCGTCGTCACCGCGAGGCTGGAACAGCAGCCCGGCGGACGCGTGACCAGACCGCACGCCTGCCTCCTGGCCCGCAAGCCCGAGACGCCCTGAGGGCTCGTCCCCGGGTGAGGCCGCTCGACGGGGCCGCCGACGATCACGGGACGGGCGGTCGGACCGCCGGTCGAGAGGGCGGCCGCCCCGGCGGATGCGTTTCTCGCTGCAGACACGGGCACGTTCCCGGCACGGCGGGAGCCGGACGGACCCGCCGGTTTCCGCCCCGAGCTCCCCTCCGCCCGGCTCACGGGGGATCATGACCGGGTGACCATCGACCTGCTGCCCGGCTGCGGAGTCCGGCTGCCCGCACCGCTGCCCGTGGTGCGCTTCGGCCTCAACGAGGCCGCGGTGCGCGCGCTGCTGGCCCCGCACGGCGACCTGCTGCCCGGCGGCGTGCGGAACACCTTCGTCTGCGGCTGCCGGTGGGCGCTGGTCTTCGAGCTGCCCGGGGTCGGCGTCACCCTCTGCTCGGACGACCGCGACCGCCTCCGCAGCGTGACGGTCGGCCGCAACCCGGGCGACGACCGCCCGGCCTGCCCGGTCGGCTACCACGGGATCGACCTCCTCGGCTGGCCGGCCCACGAGCTGGTCGAGGCGCTGCGCGCCGAGGGCCTGCCGGTGCCCGATCCCGTCCGCGGCACGCTCCGCCACGGTCCGCTGTACCTCTCCCGCCACCCGGCGCCGCGCCGCCCGGCCACCCCCGACCGGAAGCCGCGCCACGAGGCACCGTTCACCTTCGACTGCGTCTCCTACGACGACGGGCACGAGCACCACGACGAGCGCCACGACGCGCGCGACGGCCTCACCGGACGCCACCCGCGCCCCGAGGCCGCCGTATGACCCCGCCGGCCCCGCACCCGACCGGCACCGCGACCGGCCCGCACGACGCCGCCTTCCTCCCGCGTCTGCAGTTCACCCTGCGGCCGGCCGAGCGGCCGATCACCACGCCCGTCCCCAAGCTCGGCGGCGAGCCCTGCTGGCTCGCCGAGCCCTCGTGGCCGCTCTCCCCGACCACCGGTGAACCGCTGCTGTTCGTAGGTCAGTTCGCCGTCCCCGGGGAGGAGGGCGCACGGGACTCGGTACGGCTGGCCTACCTCTTCCTGGAGGAGGGCGAGATCACGGGCGGGCTCGACCCGGAGGCGGGTGACGCCGTGCTGCTGGTGCAGCCGGGCGGGCGGATCCCGTCCTTCGCGGTCATCGGGCCGCCCGGTACCCGCGGTCGGACGCTGTGGCGCCGCGACCCCGACGGAGGCGGCACACCGGTCGAATTCCACCTCGACCTGCTGCCGCTGCCGGCCGACCTCGACCGGTCGATGGACGAACGGGCGGCCTTCCAGCGGTACTTGCGCGGCGAGGGCCCCGAGGTCCGGTTCCCGGACGGCGGCCACGTGCACGACCATGTCGGCGGTCTCCCGTCCTTCCCGAGCGGCCGGGCCGAGGTCCCCGCGCCGTGGCGGTACTTCTTCGCCCTCACGGACGCCTCGGACGAAGGCGAGCCGTACGTCCTCGACTTCGGCTACGGCGACGGTTTCGGCTTCCTCAGCCCGGACGGCTCGGAGGGCCGCTTCTACTGGGACATCCCGTAGCCGCCCGTCCCGTCCCCCTACTCACCCACGGGAGTCAGCATGACCACCAACCCCCTGACCGTCGCGGTCCTCGGACCGGGGGGCGTCGGCGGACTGCTCGGCGGACTGCTCGCCCGCGACGGGCACCGCGTCGTCTGCCTGGCGGGCGAGGACACCGCCGCTATCCTCGCCCGCGACGGACTGCACGTCCGCAGCGGGCAGTTCGGCGAGTTCACCGCCCGGGTCGAGGCCGCCACCGAGCTGCGCACGCCGGTCGACGCCGTCCTCGTGACCGTCAAGGCGACGGCGCTGTCGGCCGCGCTCGACCGGCTGCCGCCGCAGGTGCTCGGCTCCGCGCTCGTGGTCCCGCTGCTCAACGGCCTGGACCACATGGCGGTGCTGCGCCGGCGCTACCCGGCCACGCGGGTGGTGGCCGGCACGATCCGGGTCGAGGCGACCCGTACGGCGCCCGGGCGGATCGAGCACACCAGTCCGTTCGCCGCCGTCGAACTCGCCGCGACCGGCGAACCTCTGTCGCCCGTCCCGGAGTTCGCCGAGCAGCTGCGGCGCTCCGGCCTGCCCGTGGCACTGTGCGAGGACGAGATCGCGATGCTGTGGAGCAAGCTCTCCTTCCTCGCCCCGTTCGCCCTGCTCACCACCCGCCACCCGGGCGGGATCCGCGCCGTGCGCTCCGAGCACCGGCCCGAACTCCTCACCGTCCTGGACGAGATCACCACCGTCACCCGCGCGGTCGGCGCTCCGGCCGACGCACAGGCACTGCTCACGATGTTCGACCGCATCCCCGGCACGATGAAGTCCTCGATGCAGCGCGACGTGGAGGCCGGCCGCCCGACCGAACTCGACGCGATCGGCGGTGCCGTCCTGCGCGCCGCCGAGGCGCACGGGGTGGCCGTCCCGGCCCTCACCCGGCTGGTGGACGAGCTGTCGGCGCCCACCGAGGGGTGACGGGGTGACCGGGCGTCCACGCCCCACCGGCGGGAGGGCGAACGGAACGCGCACGAACAGGAGGAGAGGCGGGAAGCGGGGAGAAGCCGGCAGAAACGGGTAGGACCGGCGGGGTGACGCCTTCCGAGTATCCGAGCGGCCCCGCCCGGCACCGCCTCGAAGCCTTCCTCCGCGCCCACGAAGCCGATCGGATCCCCCATCCGGGCGGCACGCTGCTGGCCCATCTCCAGCGGGTGGCAGGCCTGTTGGCGGACTGGGGCTGCGACCCCGCCGTCCGGGCCGCCGGACTCTGCCACGCCGTGTACGGGACCGACGGCTTCGACCGTGCCCTGCTGGCGCCCGACCGGCGCGGCACCCTGGTCGACCTCGTCGGCGCCCGCGCCGAATCGCTGGTCCACCTCTACGCGAGCTGCGACCGGGCCGCCGTGTACCCACGCCTGGGCATCGACGAACCGGTGGTGTTCCGTGACCGGTTCACGGGGACCGACCGCACTCCGCCGGAGGAGGACCTGCGCGCCTTCCTCGCCATCACGGTCGCCAACGAACTCGACGTGCTCGCCCACGACACCGACCTGGCCGCCCGCTACGGACCGGGCCTGTACCAGCTCTTCGCCCGCACCCGCGACCGGCTGCCGCCCGCCGCCTGGCGGGCCTGCACGGACCTCCTCCGGCCGGACTCCGGCGCCCCGGAGGAAGAGCACGGGCCACAGGAGAACAACAGCACGAAAGCCACCGGACAGGGAATCTGACGGAACGTCATGTTCCGTAGTGAAATGAGACTTTGCCTACCGTTCACCCGCTCCGCCGGAACCACCGCACGGCAGGACGGCGTTGTCCACGACGGGAGGGATACTGACATGACAAAGAAGCCGTACCGTCTGGCCGCCACCGCACTCGCGGTGCTCATCGCGGCCCCGCTGTTCACCGCGTGCAAGAACGCCGACCAGGCCATCGACTGCGGGAAACGCGCGATCAGCCTCACCGGCGACGTCCAGGACCTCGCGGACTCGGCGGTCAACGTCGGCCAGATCACCGACGACGAACGCCGCAAACGCACCGTCAACGCGTTGAAGAAGATCGTCGACGATGCCAAGAAGATCCGCCAGGACGGTGGGGACAAGCTCGACACCGCCGCCGACAAGCTCTCCAAGGCGGTCAACGACGCCATCGACAAGGTCTCCGACAACAAGCAGCCCGACCTCGGGGCGATCACCAGCGCCGCCGGCGACGTCACGAAGGCCTGCGCCGGAGCCTGACCGGAACGCACCGCGCGCCTCGCACCGCGACGGCCACCGCCGCGATCCACCGCTCCCGGCCCCGCCCGGGCCGGGAGCACCACCACCGAACGGAGTCTCGCGACCGCTGGTCCCGTCCCGCCTCCGTCTGCGCGTTCGGACGACCGTGGTCATCATGGAACTGCGGCCGGACCGGCAGGAGGGACACGCGATGGAGCTGTTCCCGGCGATACCGCTCGCCGAGTGGCGGGACACGAAGGAGACCGTGCACCGCTTCACGCAGGTGGTGGGCAAGATCCGCCTTGCGGCGAGCGTGCGGCGCAACCACTGGTGGAACGTCCCCTTCCACCTCACCGGGCGTGGGATCACCACGCGGCCCATGGGACAGGTCGACGGCAACCCGATCTTCACCATCGACTTCGACTTCGTCGACCACCGGCTGGTCGTCACTGCGGCGGACGGCGGGAGGGAGTCCTTCCCGCTCGTCGGCCAGTCCGTGGCCTCGTTCTACCGGCAGACCCTGGAGGCGCTGGCGGCGATGGGCGTCCGGGTGGAGCTCCAGCTCCCCCGGCCCTACCGGCTGGCCGACTCCGACCGGCCGTTCGCCGAGGACGTCGAGCACGCGACCTACGATCCCGCGTGGGCGAATCGCTACTGGCAGGTGCTCAGCCAGGTCGGGCTGGTGCTGGAGGAGTTCGCGGCGCGCTTCTCGGGCAAGGTCAGCCCGGTCCACCTGTTCTGGCACTCGTTCGACGTCGCCCACAGCCGGTTCTCCGGACGCGCCGTGGACCAGCCGGCGCAGGTGGACCCGGTGACCCGCGAGGCGTACTCCAGGGAGCTGATCAGCTTCGGGTTCTGGTTCGGGGACGACAACCTGGGCGAACCGGCCTTCTACTCGTACACGGCTCCCGAGCCGGCGCACCTGGCCGAAGACCCGCTCGCACCCGCTTCCGCGAAGTGGACCGAGCTGGGCGGCAGCCACCTTGCGGTCCTGCCCTACGCGGCGGCGCGGAACGAGGCCGATCCGCGAGCGGCCGTGCTCGCCTTCTACGAGAGCGCGTACCGGGCCGGTGCCGTCCGGGCCGGCTGGGATGTCGGCGGCCTCGCCTGCCCCGGTGGAGTCACGGACCCGCGCCTGCCGGCCGCACCGCTCCGGGAGGACGGTCTGTGACGTCGGGCCGCATCCGGCAGGCGGCTGCCCCGGAGTGCCGGTGAAAGGCCCTGATGGCGATCCTCCGGGCCTTCGTCGGCGCGGACCAGCACGAAGAGGCCGGTGACGGCGTCCGTGCCGCACCGGAGCGTCACGGTGACGGTCGCGACACTGCCGTGGACGACGGAAGCCGAGCCTTCCCGTCGACAGGTCCCACCTTGTGGCTCGCATGCTCAAGCAATGAGGACGATGGGCGTGCGCACCGTGAGCACCTTCGACATCGCCCACGACCGCCGTCGACCGGACGGTCGGGATGGTCGGGATGGTCGGGATGGTCCGGAGTCGAGCGGCACCGCTCGGATCCGCGGTTCAGGCTGTGCCCGGGGGTGGCCATCCGCTCGGCAACCCGAACGGAGTAGGCCAAGCCCGGCGGACCCCGGGGCCCCGGCACCGATCGGGTGCGGGAACGCCGAACCCCGGCAGAATCGATGTGGGGGGAGGCTGCCGCTGCTCTGCAGACGCACACGTGAGAGGAAAACCGTCATGCCCGACTTCCACCCGAAGCACGACCACCTGATCGTCAAGCCGATCGGCGAGGCGGCCCCGCAGGACCCGGACCGGTGGAAGGGCGAGGTGGTGGCGGTGGGGCCCGGCCGGCCGCTGGGAAGCGGCAAGCCGCACCCGGTGGACGTCAAGGTCGGCGAGCGGATCCTCTTCAATCTGCGCGCCGGGGCGCAGTTCGAGGCGGGCGGGGAACAGTACGTCGAGCTTCCCGAGGACGAGGTCCTCGCACTCTCCGCAGAGTAGGAGCACGAGCAGAAGTACCGGATGCGCAGGAGCACCGGACACGCAGGAGCACCGGACGAGCAGGCAGCGGGCGCACCCTGCGTCCTCGAACCCCGCGGCCCTGGCCGCAAGCCCCCGAAAGCCCTGGAGGTTCCCGCCATGACCGAACAGTCGTCGGCCCGGGTCGGCGTCACCGGCCTGGCCGTGATGGGCCGCAACCTGGCCAGGAACTTCGCCCGCCACGGACACCGTGTGGCTGTGCACAACAGGACATGGGCACGGACCGCGGCGCTGCAGGAGGAGTTCGGGCACGAGGGCGACTTCGTGGCCGCCGAGACCGCGCCGGCGTTCGTCGCGGCTCTGGAGCGCCCCCGGCTGATCGTCATGATGGTCAAGGCCGGGGCACCGACCGACGCGGTCATCGACGAGCTGGTGCCACTGCTCGACGCGGGTGACGTGGTGGTGGACGGCGGGAACGCGCACTTTCCCGACACCAGGAGGCGTGAGGCCGCCCTGCGGGAACGCGGACTGCACTTCGTGGGCTGCGGGATCTCCGGCGGCGAGCAGGGTGCACTGGAGGGGCCGAGCATCATGCCCGGCGGCACGCCGGAGGCCTACCGGGTCCTGGGCCCGCTGCTGGAGGACATCGCGGCCGAGGTCGACGGCACGCCCTGCTGCACCCACGTCGGGCCGGACGGCGCCGGCCACTTCGTCAAAATGGTCCACAACGGGATCGAGTATGCCGACATGCAGCTCATCGCCGAGGCGTACGACCTGCTGCGCCACGGAGGCGGGCTGCAGCCCGCCGCGATCGCCGAGGTCTTCCGGACGTGGAACGGCGGGCGCCTGGAGTCCTATCTGATCGAGATCACTGCCGAGATCCTGGCCCACACCGACGCGGCGACCGGCAGGCCCTTCGTGGACGTCGTACTGGACCGGGCCGAGCAGAAAGGCACCGGCCGCTGGACGGTCCAGAGCGCGCTGGACCTCGGCGTGCCCGTGAGCGGGATCGCCGAGGCGGTCTTCTCCCGCGCGTTGTCCGGCAGCGTGCCGCTGCGGCGGGCCGGCCGGGACCTGCCCGGTCCCACCGAGACCTGGCTCGACAGCGCGGCGGCGGACCGTTTCGCAGACGACGTCGAACAGGCCCTGTACGCCTCCAAGATGGTGGCCTACGCCCAGGGCTTCAACCAGATCCAGGCCGGGAGCGCGGAGCACTCCTGGGACATCGACCCCGGCGCGATGGCCACGATCTGGCGCGGCGGATGCATCATCAGGGCCCGCTTCCTGGAACGGATCAGGGCCGCGTACGAGGCGGACCGGGAGCGCCCCACGCTGCTGACCGACGCGCACTTCCGGGAGGCTCTGAACTCCGCGCAGTCGGCCTGGCGGCGGGTCGTCTCGGCGGCGGTCCAACTGGGCGTTCCCGCCCCCGGCTTCGCCACCGCGCTCGCCTACTACGACGGCCTTCGGGCAGGACGCCTGCCGGCCGCGCTGGTGCAGGGCCAGCGGGACTTCTTCGGTGCGCACACCTACCACCGCGTCGACCGGGACGGGATCTTCCACACCCGCTGGGAAGTCCCGGGCCGCCCGGAGGAGCAGCGCTGACGGGCCCCTCGACCGCCGGCGAGGGTTCGGCGTCGGCTCACGCCTCATCGTCCCGGCCCTCGACCACACGGTGCTCACCGGCCCGCGTCGACCTGCCGGAAGACCGGCCGGAAGACCGGCCGGAAGACCGGCCGGCGCACCGCCCGCGGGCCCGCGCCGCCGCCGGGCACCCGGGCCGCCGCGGGGGCCGCGCCGGCCGGGTGGTCGCGCAGCCCTGTGGTCCCGCTCGTGAGCGCGGTGGCGCCCCTGGGTGTATCGCCCGGCCCCCCCCCCGCCCCCCGCGACTGCGCGGACGCGGAACTCCAGGGCCTCGCGGAGTCCGGCGCTGCCGGGAGCGCGGCGGAACGAGGCGCGCGTCCTGCGCCGCTCCTCGCAGGACGCGCTGCCGGCCGGGACTGCTGTGGTCCAGGCGCCGCTCGGACGGGCCTGCTCAGCCGCTCGCGCCCCCGGCGTGCACCAGGCGGGTGTACGCCTCCGACAGGGACCTGACCGTTTCGCCGATGCGGTACTCGTGCGTGTCGATCGAGCGCACCGGCTGGACCTCGTACGCCGTGCCGGTGAGGAAGCACTCGTCGAACGTGCCCAGTTCCTCGGGCAGGATGTGGCGTTCGACGACCTTGATGCCGAGGTCGTCGGCCAGGTCCAGGACGGTTCGGCGGGTGATGCCCGACAGGAAGCAGTCGGGGGTGGGGGTGTGCAGGGTCCCGTCGGATACCAGGAAGAGATTGGCGCCGGTGGCCTCGGCGACGTACCCCCGGTAGTCGAGCAGCAGGGCGTCGTCGTAGCCGTGCCGGTCCGCCTCGTCGCGGGCCAGCGTGCAGATGTTGTACAGCGAGGCCGCCTTGGCGCGGACCGGGGCGGTGTCCGGGGCGGGGCGGCGCCAGCGGGAGGTGCCCAGCCGGATGCCGCGTGACGCGGCGTCCGCCGAGAAGACGTGCGGCCACTCCCAGGTGGCGATGGCGACGTGTACGGAGGCGAGCGTTCCGGCCACGCTGATCTGCTCGCTACCGCGCCAGGCGACCGGGCGTACATAGCCGTCGCGGACCTTCTGGCGGTCGACGAGTTCGCGGGTCGCGCGGTCGAGTTCGTCGACGGAGTACGGGATCTCGAAGCCCAGTTCACGGGCCGAGGCGTGCAACCGCTCGGTGTGCTCGGTGAGTTTGAAGATCTGCCCTTCGTAGACGCGTTCGCCCTCGAACACGCCCCCGCCGTAGTGCAGTCCGTGGGAGAGCACGTGCAGCCGGGCGTCGCGCCAGGGCACGAAGCGGCCGTCGTACCAGATGACGCCGTCACGATCGTCCAGGGCGGGGGTGTTCACTGGGTGTCGCCTTCCGGGGCGTAGTCGATGCGGATGCTGTCGGCGAGGAACCGGTGGAACTCCTCGGCGTCCTCCGTGCTCGGGTGGTGGGACAGCACGAACGCCGGATAGCCCGTGAAGTGCGGGTAGGGGCGTACCACGTCGCCCGGGTGGAGCATCTGCACGACGTGGTCGACCCGGGGGTCCTTCGCCACCTCGTCGAGGCCGTGGAGGGCGACGATCCGGCCCGAACCCCCGCACGGCACGATGTAGTTGGCGGCCGCCCCGACCGCCGGTGCGAGCTGCCCCGGCGTGGGCGGCAGGACCGGGGCGAGGCGGACCGCGATGCGCAGCGCCTGGGCGGCCAGGTCGACACCGGTGACGTGGTGCGCGATGTAGTGGGAGACGCCGGAGCCGCCGACGCGGGCGCCCAGCTCCAGGAGGTACGGGCGTTCGCCGCCGCGCAGCCGCAATTCGGTGTGCGTGGGGCCGTCGGTGACGCCGAGGGCCGCGTGCGCGGCGACGACCTCGCGGACGACGGCCTCCCGGACGTGCGGCGGCAGGAGCGCGGGGGCGCGGTAGACGCCCTCCTCGAAGTAGGGGCCGACCGGTTCGCCCTTGTAGCCGATCGACAGGACGTGGACCCGGCCTTCGTGGGCGAGGGACTCCACGGCCAGCTCGGGCCCGTCCAGGTACTCCTCGACGACCAGCCCCGTCACCCGGCCCAGCTTGCTCGCGCAGACCTGCCAGACCTCGTCGACGACGGCGCCCAGCTCCTCGGGCGTATCGACCTTGGTCACGCCCAGGCTGGAGAATCCGTTGGCGGGCTTGACCACGACGGGGAAGTCGAGGCGGGCGGCTTCGGCCCGGTCCTCCGGGGCGTCCACGGTCGCGAAGCCGGGGACGTTCAGGCCCGCGTCGGCCAGCCTGCGGCGCATCAGCCGCTTGTCCTGGACGGTCCGGGCGACATCGCCGCCGAGTCCGGGCAGGCCGAGGGCATCGGCCACGTCCGCGACGAACGGCACGGCCGGGTCGTACAGCGTGACGATCCCGTCGAACGGCACGGCACGGTGTCGTTCGGTGAGCGCGGCCAGTGCCTCGGCGGGCGCGCCTTCCACGTCGAGGCGCAGCACCTCGACAACGGCGGGAGGCAGCCGTTCGGGGTCGACGTCCTCGTCCGGGCGAGGGACGAGGACGAGGTCCACACCGGCGCGCAGCGCGCTGTCGAAGATCCAGGGCAGCGAGGTGCGTTGGTAGACCAGGACGACGGTGGGGCGGTCGGTGGGTGCGTGGTTCACAGGGTGCTTCTTTCGGACGGGTCGGGGCTCGGGGACGGGACGCCCGTCGCCGAGGCGCCGGCGGCCTGCTCGGACGGGTCGGGGTCCCGCTGCTGTTCGTCCGCCGTGGCTGCGGCGGCCGGTTGCGCGGCCACCGTCATCCAGACGCCCGCCGCGCACAGCGCGAGGAACAGCAGGGCGAGCGGGCCGGGTGCGTCCGCCTCTCCGGTCGCCCACTCGCCGAGCCGGATGAGGAACGGCACGGTGAGGGCGACGGCGGAGGTGAACAGCGGCCCCTTGCGCAGGATCAGCTCGTGCGAGATGAGGAAGACGGGCGCGGTCAGCACCGCGCCGAGCAGCGCCACCCCGGCCCACTGGGCGGCGGAGACGCCGCCCAGTGGGCAGTAGAGGGCGGTGGCGACGCCGAGCATCACGGTGCCCGCGCCGGTGACCGCGGGCAGTGCGGCCATCGGCGGCACGTCCGCCATGTGGCGGCGGTAGACGTATCCGTACAGCGCATACGTGAACGTCCCGGCCAGGGCGAGCAGGACGCCCGTCGTCAGTGACCCGGTGGCGTCGCCGCTCGCCGGGCCGTCGCCGAGCGCGTAGCCCAGGGCTGCGCCCACGGCGAGGACGGCGCCCGCGGCCTTGCGCACGGTGGCGTGCTCGCGGAAGGCGACGGCGCCGATGGCGAAGGTGATGCACGGCAGCAGGGACACGACGAGGCCGACCCGGGACGCGCCGATCTGCTCGACCCCGAGGAGGGTCCCCGTGTAGTACGCGAAGAAGCCCAGGAACGCCAGGAGGACGACGGCGCCGTAACGGCGGGAGCTCGCGCGGATGGCGCTCCAGGTGCGGGGGCGCAGCACGGCGACGGCGGTGATGGTCACGAAGCTCGCCGCGGTGCGGCCCGCGGCGACTGCCAACGGCGGTGTGCCACTGACCAGTTTCCCGGAGGCGACCCACCCCGCCGCCAGCAGGAGCACCATCAGGCAGGACAGTGCGGGGACGACCAGCCGTCCGTCTCCGCGCACCGTCGTGCGCGTACCGTCCTCCGTCACCATTCCGCTTCCGCGAAGCGCAGTGGCGGCAGGCCGGCCAGCGGGAGCTTCGCCCTCAGCAGGACGCTCTGGTCGTCGGTGAACCGGTAGCGCTGCTTGGGCTCCCCCTCGGGCAGGTAGGTGCGGACGAGGGCCTTGGCGGCCGCCCGGTACTCGTCGTCCGTCCGTACCTGCTCCTCCAACTCCTCGACGGTCGAGACGAACGCGCGCAGTGCGTCCAGCGCCTTGTCGCGGTCGAGGTGCAGCAGGGCGCCGTTCTCGGGCGAGCCGGTGAGCGCGCCGTGCTCGCGCAGCCAGGAGTAGAGGAAGACGCCCGTGCCCGAGTCGAAGTTGCGGGTGGCGTCGTCGGCCTGCGGGTAGCGGAAGATGCGTTCGAGCAGGATCATGTCGATCTGCTCGCGGGCGAACGGCACGTCGCCGTCCGCGCAGGCCAGGACGGTCTTCGCGTCGACCTTGATTTCTTCGAGAAGCCCGACGAACCAGTTCATCTTCAGGGAGATGTGCTGGTCGAACGGCCAGCGCCCCTGGTAGTGCATCGAGTCGTGCAGGTAGCCCCAGATCGCGCGGGCCTCGAAGCACACCTCGGGTGCGAGCCCGGACGAGGCGCGGGGCACCGAGTCCGCGGTGAGCACGGCTTCGGCGCCGGGCAGGGCGTACGTCTCGTGGATCTTCCGCATCTTGTTGTAGAAGAACATCGCGTAGGCCTGGTCGACGACCTTGTCCCGCGCGGCGACGTTCTCGGGGAAGAAGACGATGCAGTTGCCGTGCGTGAAGCCGTCGCTGCCCGCGATCAGCACCAGCGACTGGCAGTTGTTCTTCGGGTGGGGGTACGTCTCGGCGAGGCTCGTCAGTGCGTCGGGCTCCTTGCGCACCGCGAAGAAGCAGTCGAGCCGCTTGCCCACCGGGGGAACCGAGTTGGTGCTCTGGGCGGGGGCGAGGAAGAAGACCGGGGCGCCGTCCTCGGGGGCGTGCAGCGCGTCCCTGGAGCGTGCGAAGTGTGGCGCGCTGTCGAGGCCTTCGGCGATCCAGTCGTCCACGTCGGCGGCGAGCGCGTCGGCCTGGTGGCCGAGGCCGCCGCGCGCGTACCAGGCGGTGGCCTCGTCGCGGATCGCGGTGAGCAGGTCGCGGTCCTCGACCGTCGGTGCGGCGACGGTGCCGTCGTCGGCCTGGCGGGCCCGGAAGCGGTTGACGCGTGGGATGAGCGAACCGGTGAGCTCGGCGGCCCGGGCGCGCAGTTCCTCGCTGAGGGGTGCGTTCGTCGTCACAGCAGGACCCCCGCGCCCTCGGTGCGGTCGGCCGGCTCGTCCACGGCCAGGACCTGGTGGATGGTGAACACCATGGGCACCGGGCCGAAGTCCCGCAGTACGCGCAGGCCGTGGCGCTCGGCGGCCACGATGGTGGTGATGCAGCCCTCGGTCACCCCGGCGGCGCAGTCGATGGCGGCCTGGGAGTTGCTCAGGACGATGCGCGTCTCGGCTGTCGGCGCGATCAGGCCGGCGGGCGCGGGGTGTGAGGACACGGTCCTCGGGGTGTCCGGGCCGGCCGTGGCCAGGACCATGTTGTGGGTCGGCATGATGAAGCTGTCGACCATGTGCAGGCGGTGCAGGTTCCCGAAGGTCAGGGTGTGCAGCGCCGGGTAGACGGCGCAGGCTGCCAGGGCGTGCCGCCCGTCGGCGGGAACGGATTCGAGGGCGCTTTCCAGTGAGGCGTGGAGTTCGACGCTTCCGTCGATGCCCCTGCGCCGGAGCCACTCGTGGGCTGCCGTCTCCAGGTTGGTCCCGTGCGGGCCCAGGGTGTGCAGATATCGGATGCTGTCCACGCCGATGCCCGTACGGGGACGGGTTCCGGTGGCGATGCTCAAGACTCCCCCATGCGTACGCGGTCCCGGTCGGTCTCGGAACCGGGTTCTTCGGTGGGGCCGGTGGGGTGCACCGACCCGCGCGCACCGGCGTCGTGGCACGGCTGCGCGTCTTCCCGTTGCGGCGGCGTCGCCGCGTCCAACTGCTGTGGCCTGTCTGCGGTCTCCCCCCGGCGACCTTCTGTCTCGGACCCTCTCACGTGCCATTGGGCAGGTCCTTGAACGAGTGTAAGACTTATTGATCAAACACGGCGCCGTCGGCCCAGGCAAGGGCGGTTCCGTGAAGTCTCGAATCCCAAGATCGCGACGGATCCGCGTCGTACGCCGACGCGCGCTCGACGAACGGGTGCCGGTCCTCCGGACCCGTCCGCGCCGCGGGTGCCCTGGGTCAGTCGGCGTGCCGGGCGGCGGCCGGCAGGGGTTCGACCCCCACGACGCGGCGGATCCGGGTGGGCTCGACGAAGACCGTGACCCGCCGCTCGCCGGGGATGCGCCAGCCGTACTCCTCGACGCCGAGGTACGTGCGGGCGAGGCGGTCCATCTGCCGGTCGGCCCGCTCCCCGGTCACGAACTCGACGGCCCGGCCGTGGATCTGGATCCGGTCGTAGGGATCGGCCGCGTCGGAGCTGGAGAGGCAGACCCGGGGGTCGTGACGCAGGTTGCGCTCCTTGATCCGGCCGATGGAGGTGTTGAAGTACACCCGGTCGCCGTCGATGCCCAGCCACATCGGGGTGACGTGCGGGGCGCCGTCCTCCCCGGTGGTCGCCACGAACCAGATCCGCGGCTCCGCCACCCTGACCCGGATGTCCTCTGTCCAGATGCCCACCGGCCGGCCCTCCGTCTCGCCGTCGCGGCGGCCCTCGCCGCGACTGGTCACTGATGGTGCCTCAGTCCGGCGTCATGGGTGGGGAGGCGCGGTGGCCGGCGGCGGACCGGCTCCGACCACCGAACGGGAACACACCACCGGGCCGGGAGCACCACCGGACCGCGACCGCTCAGCGCCACCCCGCCGCCCTTCGGCCTGTCGGCGCCGCCCGGATGCCACCAGCCGATAGGAATGAGCACCGGACCGAACCGCACCCCGGAGGCACCGGTGAACCACCCGATCCTCGACCAGATCCAGCAGCTGCGCGCCGAGTCGGCGCCCGGCGACGCCCCGCCCTTCGTGGTCACGGCGCTCGCCGACGGCACCGCCCCGCGCCGGCTGCTGGCCGAACTCGCCGCCCAGCAGCACCGGATCATCCGCTCCGACCGCCGCAGTCTGCTCGCGCTCGCCACCCGTTGCGCGGACCGCCCGGTCGGTGCCTGGTTCGCCACTCTGGCCGAGGGCGAGAGCGCCGCGCTGCGCACCCTGCCCGCGCTCGCCGCCGCCTGCGGTCCGGGCGGCACCGCGCCGCAGGCCCGGCCCCCGCTGCCCGGCTGCCAGGCCTACCCCGGCTACCTGGCCTGGCTCGCCCTGAACGGCCGGCCCGATGCCACGGCCGCCGCCCTGGTCGCCAACTTCGCGGCCTGGGGGAGCTACTGCGCCGCCATCGCGCAGGCGCTGCGCCGGCACTACGGCTTCGCCGACGAGGCGTGCGCCTTCTTCGACTTCTTCGCCCGGCCGGCGACGGAACTGGAGCAGCAGGCCGCCGACGCGCTCGGGCCGGACCGGCTCGACGAGTCGGCCCTGGCCGCCGCCCGGGAGTACGGGTCGATGCTCCAGTCCTACGAGCACCTGTTCTGGGACACCCTGGGCGTGCTCGACGTCTGACCGGCGACGGCCCCGCTCGCCCCACCGTCGGCAGGCGGCCTCCACCTCGCCCCACAGGCTGCGCAGCCCGGACCGGTACTCCGCCGAGCGGGCGAGGGCGTGACGCGAAGGCCGCACCGCGGGATCGCGCCCTTCTCGTTCCCGGCGGCGTCGTAGTCGGCCACGATCCACAGTGCGGACTCGGGAGCCGAACCTGCGGTGCTCCGGCCTCGGGGCCGGGCCGCACCCGGGCGGCTCGGTCACTGGTCATGGGGGTGGAACTGCCCCTCGTGTCCTTGCGGGCCGCCCCGGCCGGCGGGACGGTCCCGCCCGGGGCCGTCCCGCGGGGGCCGGTGGATCCGGGGTCGGGGCCCGGTCGCCCGACGATCACCGACTCCGCCGCTGCCACGAACGACACCGGGGTGACGGGTCCAAACATGCGGAACAGCGGTGCCCCGATTCTGGCTCGTTTCCCGCACTCGGCCGCCCCGTGGCCCCGGGTCGTGCTTGTGGCGGGAGGGATGCGCACCTAGATTCACGACGTGTCGATCCAGTAACTGAGAGTGGCAACGGCGTCCCGCCGTGAACTCGGTGCCCGACGGTCCGATCGTGGTGGCCAACGCCCTCTTCCCCGGTCGGGTGGAGATCCCGCCGCCGGCGATGACCGACGACGTCACCCCGGCCTGGAAGAAGCCCCGATCCGTTCCCCGTCCTCTCGACTCCCTCGCGGAAAGGCTCACGCATGACCGCCCTCACCGGACAGCACGAGAACGGCCGGCACGTGAACAGCCCGTCGGACCACGACTCGGACCCGCACGAGACCGACCTGCGCCGGATCCGCGCCCTGATCCTGGCGGCGGACGGGCCCGAGGAGCAGCTTGCGGCGGTGATCAGGTCGGCGGGCGCCGAGCAGACGGCCGCCGACCTCGTGGACGAACTGGTCAGCCGGGCCGACCTGAGCGAGCAACTCGCCGCCGCGGCGGTGGTGGTGCAGTTCGAGCTCGCCTTCGACGGCCAGGTGCTCCGGCACCACCTGCTGGCCGGCCCCAAGGCCGAGCACCGCACCGGGCCGGCCGACGAGCCCAGCGCCACCGTCCAGCTGGACCTGCTCGACCTGGCCCGCGCCGTCTTCGGCGCCCGGCACACCGCAGGCCACCGCACGCCCGGGATCACCTGGCACGGCATCGAGGACCCGGCTCGGCTGATGCCCGTACTGGCGGCCTTCCCGGTCGTCCAGCAGCTGCTCCGCGGCTTGGTGGAACAGCCGCTCGACCTGGGCGAGTTGTCGCTGCGCCACGGTTCGGACAAGTGGGGGCTGCACTACTACACCGAGCACTACGCCCGGCACTTCGCCCCGCTGCGGGACCGGCCGCTCACCGTCCTGGAGCTGGGGATCGGCGGCTACGCCGACCCGGCGGCGGGCGGTGGCTCGCTGCGGATGTGGAAGCGCTTCTTCCGGCGGGGCCTCGTCTACGGGGTCGACGTCTACGACAAGACGGCGCTGCGCGAGCAGCGGATCCACACCGTCCAGGGCGACCAGGCGGACCCGGCCTTCCTCACCGCGCTGGCCGAGCGGATCGGGCCGATCGACATCGTCATCGACGACGGCAGCCACTACTGCCCGGACGTCATCGCCGCCTTCGGCGCGCTCTTCCCGCACGTGGTCCCGGGCGGGCTCTATGTGATCGAGGACCTGCAGACCTCCTACTGGCCGGGCTACGGCGGCAGTTCGGAGCGGCTCGGCGACCCGACCACCAGCATGGGCTTCCTCAAGCAGCTGCTCGACGGCCTCAACCACGAGGAGCACGAGCCGCCGACCGCGCACCGCCCGAGCAGGACCGACCGGACGCTGGCCGGCGCGCACTTCTACCACAACCTGGCGATCCTCGACAAAGGCCGCAACGAGGAGGGCACCGTCCCCCCCTGGATCCCGCGCCGGCAGCTGAGCGCCGAGGAGATCGCGGGCGCCCGGTGGGCCGCCGAGCAGCAGTCCGAGCCGCAGCCCGAGGCCGGCCCGGACCAGGACCCCAGCTGAGCCGCGCGGTCTGCCGCGCCCCTTCTCCCGTCCCGAATCGCGCTTCCCGCTTCCCTCTTCCCTCGTTCCTCCTCCCGATACCGACGGAGTAGCAGTGAGCCACATCCTGATGGTCAACATCCCGGCCCACGGCCATGTCTTCCCCACTCTGGCGGTCGCCGGTGAACTGGTACGCCGCGGGCACCGGGTCACCTACGCGGCCGTCGACGACTTCGCCCCGGCCCTGGCCGAGGTCGGCGCCGAACACCTGCGCTACGACTCCACCCAACCGCTGGACAGCGTGGGCGGTCCCGAGAACGGGCGCACCCCGCTGATCTTCCTGGACGAGAACATCGCCATCCTGCGCGCGGTCCAGGAGTGGTTCGGCGACGCCAGGCCCGACGCGGTGGTCTACGACGCCGTGGCCTTCCAGGCCGGCCGGATACTGGCCCACACCTGGGGGCTCCCGGCCGTCCAGTCGACGCCGTTCTTCGCCTCCAACGACACCTACTCCTTCGTGCAGCAGATGATGGAGGCGGACGGCGCGGTCCCGCTCACCGAGGAGGTGGTGGTCGAATTCGGCGTCCGGATGGCCGAGTTGCTGGCCTCGCACGGCATCGACGAGCCGGCGCACGAGTTCATGATGCGCACCGAGGGCCTCAACATCGTCCACGTGCCGCGGTTCTTCCAGCCGCACGGCGAGAGCTTCGACGAGCGCTTCGCCTTCGTCGGGCCGTGCCTCGCGGACCGCTCCTTCCTGGGGGAGTGGCAGCCCCCGGCGAGCGGCCTGCCGGTGGCGCTGGTCTCGATGGGGACCGTGCACAACAAGCATCCGGAGTTCTTCCGGCTGTGCGTGGACGCCTTCGCCGAGCTGCCCTGGCACGCCGTCATCTCGGTCGGCGGGGGGATGGACCCGGCCGACCTCGGTCCGCTGCCGGACAACGTCGAGGTCCACCACTGGGTCTCGCACCTGGCGGTGCTCCGGCACGCCCGGCTGGTGATCACCCACGGCGGCATGGGCGGCGTGCTGGAGTCCCTGGACGCCGGCTGCCCGATACTCGGAGTGCCGTCCTGGCCGGACGTCGCGGCCAACACCGCGCGGGTGGCCGAGCTGGGCCTCGGCCGGGTACTGCTGCCGGCGGAGGCCGACGTGAGCCTGCTGCGGGCCGCGATCACCGAGGTGGCCGCCGACGCGGCCGTGCAGGAGCGGGGCACCGAGGCGCAGCGGCTCACCCGGGAAGCGGGCGGTGCCACCCGCGCCGCCGACGAGATCGAGGCCTACCTGAAGCGCACGACCTGATCCCACCACAGGGCCCGGCGTCCCCGACGAGAAGCGGAACGATCAACGGACGCCAAGGCGGCCCACCATGGGGGCGGTGCGCGCCACTGTGGTGGGCCGATGTCAACGATCAAGCAATTCCCGGTCACCTTCGACGGTGCGGAACCCGAGCGCCTCGCGCGTTTCCGGTGCAACGTTTCCGGTGCAACGTTTCCGGTGCGAGGTGTCGGGGTATGTCGTGCCGCCGCCACCGGAGGGGTTCGCCACGTGGGAGGACGACAAGAGCGCGCAGCCGGCCGAGCGGCGGGACGCGTGGCTCGCCTGCGTCGATCCGTCAGGCGTGGGGCCGCGGTTGTTGTACTCCCAGCACGTTCCCGAGGGCAAGGCCGCCAAGAACCGTTGAACGAGACGAGTACGTCGTGCACGCCGATCGCGAGGGCGGCTTCGCGGACTGTGCCGACACTCTGGCGCTCCTCCTGGGCGGTCGGGAGGTCTTCCTCCAGGATCTCTCCGACCGTCAGCCCGGTGCCCCGGAGCCCTGCTCGTACCGGCCCTGCCCGACCTCGTAGGTCCGGTAGGGCTCCAGGCCGTGCGGCTCGGTCCCGACGCCGCCGAACAGGCACCCCGGACTCATGACAGCTCCTGTGAATCGGTGCGACAGGAGGGGTGCCAGTGCCGCCCGAGCATAGTGCAGCAGAAGTGGGCCTGACAGCAGAATGCCGCAGAATCCGACGTTCGACCGGACACCCGGGAACCCGTCTCGTGGCGCGCTATCGATGCGATATCCGGGTCTGGGAAAATATCCGACAGCATGCCGGCGGAGTGAATTTTCCGCTTTCGGAAAGGATATTCTCGACCCACCCTCCGGCAGGGAGCTCACGGGGGGAGATCAGGGAGCGGTGCGCCCCGCCCTTCTAGGGCTCAAGGAATTCCGGGAGAACGCGAGGTGGCCATGTCCCGACGCTCAACACGCCGAGGGAGTGCGCCCGGGAGACCAGAGCGGGCCGGTTCGCGGCCTGGAAATGGCGCATCATCAGCCCGATGCGGTACTCGATGCCCTGCGGGCTCAGATAGAGCGATGCCGCCAGCCGGACGGTCGGGGTGCCGACCGCGACGCCTTCCAGGATGCGGGCGTCCACGGCGGTCAGCCGACGGACGCCCGCGCCGCCGGCAGGGCCCCCGGCTGCCGGACGGGCGTCGCCGGCGGGCCCGGACCGCGGCGGCCGCGGCGCGGGCTTGATCTCCTCAGAGGTCGCTGACGGTGTCACTCCTCGGTCCCCCTTCCCTGTCGTCCGCGGTCTCAGGCGCGCAGCGTGCCGGCGAGGTGGTCGCGGAGCATGCCGGTCACCTCGTCCGCCCGGGTGCTGAGGTAGAAGTGCCCGCCGGGGAAGACCTTGAGGTCGAACGCGGCCGTCGTGCGGTCGCGCCAGTGCCCGGCCTCGGGGACCGGTGTCCAGGCGTCCTGGTCCCCCACCACGGCGGTGACCGGGCAGGTGACCGCGGCGTCACGGTCGGTCCGGTAGGCCCCCAGGGCCCGGTAGTCGCCGCGCAGCACGGGCATCACCATCCCCAGCAGTTCCTCGTCCTCCAGGAGCCGGGCGTCGGTGCCGCTCATGGCCCTGACCTCGGCCACGATGCCCGCGTCGTCGAGTGGGTGGGAGGGCCCGGGCCGGTCTGCGGACGGCCCCTTGCGGCCGGAGACGAAGAGGTGGTCGATCCGACCGCCCGCGCGCTCGATCCGCCGGGCCACCTCGAAGGCGACGAGCGCGCCCATGCTGTGCCCGAAGAAGGTCAAGGGGAGGTCGTCCCAGCGGCGCAGCGCTTCGGACACGTCGTCGGCCAACCGGTGCAGGTCATGGACGCCGGGTTCCTCCCGGCGGTCCTGCCTGCCGGGGTACTGCACGGCCAGGAGGTCGACCGGACCGCACAGTGCGGCGGATACCGGGAAGTAGAAACTCGCCGATCCGCCGGCGTGCGGAAAGCAGACCAGTCGGCGCGTGGCCGTCGGCGAGGGATGGAAGCGACGGCACCACAGGTCGCTGTCCAAGGAGAGGGAGGTCATGTCGGCCTTTCATTCCTTTCGCGAAATCCGCGCGGTGCCGGCGGACGGGGTGTGGTGATCACGTCGGACACCCGCCGCACCGGTGGGCCGGCTGGTACGAACTAATACGGGGATCCCCGATCGGCGACGATCGGCGGGTCACGGGCACCGCATATGACAGCCTGCCATGCCTCCGGGAATGTCAGCAAGTACGCATCGGAGCGCATCCGGAACTCATGTTCGGGTTCAAAACCGGCCGTTTCTTCGGCGAATGGCAAGAGCGTTGCCGTGCGGAGCAATCCTGTGGGATTTACTTGGCTCCAACTCGGCATGAACGGTCCGGCCGGACCGCGCACCGCGGATCCGGGCGAGGAGGCGAGGGCACCTCATGGCAAGGTTGTACGCCGTCAGCGACCTCCATGTCGCCCACCCGGAGAACAGGGCGATCGTCGAGGGGCTGTTCCCGGTGGACGAGGAGGACTGGCTGCTGCTGGCCGGGGACGTGGGCGAGCTGGCCGCGGACGTGGAGTGGGTGCTGCGGCTGCTGGCCGACCGGTTCTCGACCGTGGTGTGGGTGCCGGGCAACCACGAGCTGTGGACCCATCCGTCCGACCCGGTGCGGCTGCGCGGCGAGTACCGGTACCGGTATCTGGTGGAGCTGTGCCGACGCCTGGGCGTCATCACGCCCGAGGACCCGTATCCGGTCTGGACGGGGCCGGGCGGACCCGTGACGGTGGCTCCGCTGTTCCTCCTGTACGACTACAGTTTCCGGCCGCCCGGGGTGGCGGACGCGGGGACCGCGCTGGCCCTGGCGGAGGCCGCCGGCGTGGTGTGCAGCGACGAGTTCCTGCTGCACCCGGACCCGTATCCGACGCGGGCCGACTGGTGCCGCGCGCGGGTCGCCCGTACCCGGGCGCGCCTGGCTGCCTGCGATCCGGCGTTGCCGACGCTGCTGGTGAACCACTTCCCCTTGATCAAGGAGCCGACGGAGGTGCTGCGTCATCCGGAGTTCGCGCTGTGGTGCGGGACCACGGCGAGCGCGGACTGGCCGGTGCGCTACCGGGCGTCCGCCGTGGTCTACGGGCACCTGCACATTCCGCGGACCATCCACGCGGACGGGGTGCGGCATCAGGAGGTGTCCCTCGGGTATCCGCGCGAGTGGCAGCGGTGGGGCAAGCCGGATCCGCTGCTGCGTGAGGTCTTCCCGTCCGGTGCGGAGCGGTGACGGGCTCCGGCCGGTGGGCCGTGGTGGGCAGGCCTGGTCCTGACCACCGTGACGGTGCCGCGCAGCGTAAACCCGGCATGCGCGCAAGGCCTGTGCTCTAGGAATACCTCTAGACAGGACAGGACCGCGTTGACCCGCACAAGGTCACCCAAGACGCTGGAGGCAGTCTTGCCCACCGGTCGTGCGATGAAGAGGACTCCCCCTTGAACTTCCTGTTGCTGGGCCCGCTTTCCGTCCGGTTGAACGCGCGTGAGGTGCACGTGTCGGCGCCGAGGCAACGCGTGGTCATGGCAGCCCTCCTCCTCAACGCCAACCGGGTGATCTCGGTCGACCGGATCGCCGAGTACGTCTGGGACGGCGCCCCGCCGCCGAGTGCCGCCGCGACCGTCCGCACCTATGTGATGCGCCTGCGGCAGTCGCTGGGCGAGCACGCCTCCGCCCGGATCCTCACCCGGGCGCCCGGCTACCTCCTCGAACTCGGCGAGCACGAGAGCGATCTCGGGCAGTTCACGGCCCACCGCCGGCGCGCGGCGGAGCTGGCCGAGCGCGGAGACCTGGAGGGTTCCTCCGCCGAGCTGGCCGAGGCGCTCGCCCTGTGGCGCGAGGAGCCGCTGGCGGACATCCCGTCGCAGACGCTGCGGGATGTGGAGGGCCGCTACCTCCAGGAGCTTCGCCTGCAGACCATGGAGATGCGGTTCGACGCGGAGCTGGCGCTGCTGCGGCACGCCGAGGTCGTGCCGGAGCTGGTACGGCTGGTGCGGAAGCACCCCTTACGGGAGGCCCTGGTGGGCAAGCTGATGCTGGCACTGGGCCGCTCGGGACGGCAGTCGGAGGCCCTGGACCTCTACCAGCGCACCCGGGCGCTGCTCGTCGAGCAGCTCGGCGCCGAGCCGAGCACCGATCTGCGCGAGGTCCACCGGCACATCCTCTCGGCCCACGACCGGCCCCGCGCGCCCGACCCGCTGGGGCAGCCCGCAAAGGCCCCGGAGGCGGCCGTCGCGCCGGCGTCGGCCACCGCCTGGGAAAGGTCCTGCTGGCCGAGCCCGGCGCAGCTGCCCTCGGTGCCGCTGCCACTGTCGGCCCGCTCCGGTGCACTGGCGCGGCTGCAGCACTTCCTCACGACCGGCACGATGCCCGCGGGCATGGTGGCGACGGCGGTGGTGACCGGCCGGGGCGGTGTCGGCAAGAGCGCGCTGGCCCTGCAAGCGGCGCACGCCGTGCGCGGTTCCTCGGTGCACGGCCAGCTCTACGCGGATCTCGGCGGAGCCGCGCGGCCGCTGACCGCCCGGGCGGTGCTGCCGCGGTTCCTGGCGGACCTCGGTGTGCCCCGGGACGAGATACCCGAGGAGGAGTCGGAACGGGAGAGCCTCTACCGCTCGCTCACCGCGGGCCGCCGTCTGCTGGTGGTCCTCGACAACGCCTCCAGCACCGCGCAGGTGCGGCCGCTGATACCGGGTAGCGGGGGCAGCAGGCTGCTGGTGACCAGCCGACGGCGGCTCGCCGATCTGGAGGGGGCGTCCCCCCTCGTACTCGGCCCGCTGGACGAGGCCGGGTCGCTGGAGCTGCTGGGCAGCATCGTCGGCCCGGCCAGGGTCGGTGCCGAACCGCGGTCGGCCCGTTCGGTGCTGACGGTCTGCGCGGGCCTGCCGCTGGCGATCCGGATCGCGGGGACCCGGCTGCTGGAGCGCCCGCACTGGACCATCGGGCACTTCGCCCGGCGGCTCACGGACGCCCCGCAGCTGCTGGACGAACTGTGCGCGGGCGACCTCGGTGTCCGGCCCTGCCTCGACGCCGAGCACGCCGGGCTCCGGCGGACGGCTCCGGCCGGGGTCGACCCGGCCGAGGTGTTCACCGCGCTGGGGGCCGCCGGATCGCGTTCGGTCTCCAGCAGTAGGGTCGCGGTGATGTTCGGCTGCTCCGAGGCGCAGGCCGAGGAGGCCTTGGACGCCCTGGTCGAGGCGAATCTGCTGGGTGAGCCGGCGGGGGGCCGCTACCGGCTGGACGCGCTGCTGCGGGCGTACGCCCGCGAGCGGGCGCAGGCGGTCGCCGTACGGCAGCACGGTCACCCGTACATGCGCGCCGGGTGACCGTCCCGGCGGCCCGGCGACGGGCACCCGGCGGCCCGGTTCCCCTTCCCCCGATGCTTTTCGACTCGATCTCCTTCGACCCGATCTCCTTCGAGAGGACCCCCGCGCCATGGCCCACCAGACAGAAGCCACCCACGACCTGCTCGCCTACGTCCGGGAGGTCTCCCTCCGTGACGACGATCTGCTCAGGGAGCTGCGGGAGGCCACCGCGGACCTGCCGGGCGGGACCGCCCTGCAGGTGATGGCGGAGGAGGGCCAACTGCTCTCCCTGCTGGTCGGGTTGACGGGGGCGCGGGCGGTGCTGGAGATCGGCACCTTCACCGGCTACAGCACCCTGTGCATGGCCCGCGCGCTCCCGGCCGACGGGGTGCTGGTGTCCTGCGACATCGACGACCGGTGGCCGGCCATCGGCGCCGACTTCTGGAAGCGGGACGGGGTCGACTCGCGGATCGACCTGCGGATCGGCGATGCCACCGCGACCCTGGACGCGCTGCTGGCGGAGCGCGGGCCGGAGAGCTTCGACCTGGTGTTCATCGACGCGGACAAGAGCAACTACGTCCGCTACTACGAGACTTCGCTGGCGCTGCTGCGCGCCGGCGGTCTGATCGTGGTCGACAACACCCTCTTCTTCGGCCGGGTCGCCGATCCGGCCGCCGTGGACCCGGAGACCGCCGGGGTCCGGGCTTTGAACCGGCTGCTGCACGAGGACCCCCGGGTGGAGCTGTCGCTGCTGGTGATGGCCGACGGGATCACACTGGTCCGCAAGCGCTGAGGGCGGCGGGCCGGAGCCCGGGAGCGCCGGCCGCCGCCGCCGCGGTCACGACGTTCCCGGGCCCCCTTCCGGCACGTTCAGGTCGGGTGCGTCCACGCTGATGACCGTGGACACCACGCGCGGGCCGGGGACCAGGTGGAGGCGCTGGAGTCCGGTGTCCTCCGGAACCGGCGCGAGGACGGCGGCGCACGGGCACGGGGCTTCGTCCAGGCCCTCGAAGCCCGCGAACCGGTAGGCGATCTCCATCATCCGGTTGCGTTCGGTCGCCCGGAAGTCCGCGACCAGGTGGACTCCGGACCGGGCGGCGGCGTCGGCCAGCCAGTTCAGCAGGGTCGCGCCGGCGCCGTAGGCGACGACCCGGCAGGAGGTGGCGAGCAGCTTGAGGTGCCACAGGCCCGGGTGCCGTTCGAGCAGCAGGACGCCGACCGCGCCGTGCGGGCCGAACCGGTCGGTGAGGGTGACCACCAGGACCTCGTGCCGGGGGTCGGTGATCAGGCCGCGCAGCACCGCGTCCGGGTAGTGGACCCCGGTCGCGTTCATCTGGCTGGTGCGCAGGGTGAGTTCCTCGACCCGGGACAGCTCCTCGCCGGTGGCCCGGCCGATGCGCATCCGCAGGTCCAGGGAGCGCAGGAACTCCTCGTCGGAGCCGGGGGCGGCCGCCCGCTCGGCCTCGCGGCGGAAGCCCGCCTGGTACATCCGGCGGCGGCGCCGGGAGTCGACGGTGTCGGCCGCGGGGGTGAACTCGGCGAGTTCGGGGAGTGCGAGGACCTGCTCGGCCGGGTAGCACCGTACGTCGGGCAGGTGGAAGGCCACTTCGGCGCGTTCGGCGGGCCGGTCGTCGACGAAGGCGATGGTCGTGAGCGCGAAGTTCAGCCGGTCGGCGATCCGGCGCACCGACTCGGACTTGGCGCCCCACCCGATCTCCGGCAGGACGAAGTACTCGGCCACGCCGAACGCCTCCAGCCGGGCCCAGGCGTGCTCGTGGTCGTTACGGCTGGCGACGGACTGGAGGATGCCGCGGGAGTCGAGCTCGATCACCACCTTGCGCACCTCGTCCGGCAGGTGCACCTCGCCGTCCTCCAGCAGGGTGCCCTGCCAGAGGGTGTCGTCCAGGTCCCAGACCAGGCACTTGACGATCTCGGCCATGCCGTCCTTCCTCGTCCCGTCGGCCGTGGGCCCGCTCACCGTGCCCCCGGAGCGGAGAGGGCGTGCTGTGCCAGCATCAGCCGGCACAGCTCGTTGCTGCCCTCGATGATCTCCATCAACTTGGCGTCCCGGTACGCCCGGGCCACCGCGTGCCCGTCCCGGGACCCGGCCGAGGCCAGTACCTGGACGGCCGTCGCCGCTCCCCGGGCGGCCTGCGTCGCGCTGACGTGCTTGGCCAGTACGGTCGCCACCACCTGGTCCGGCGACCCTTCGTCCCAGCAGCGGCCGGCGTGCTCGCAGACCCGCGCGGCCACCTGCTCGGCCGTGTAGAGGTCGGCGAGGTGCCCGGCGACGAGCTGGTGCTCTGCGAGCGGCCTGCCGAACTGCTCCCGCCCGGCGGCGTGTGCGGTGGCCGCCGCCAGACAGGCCCGCAGGATGCCCACGCACCCCCAGGCGACGGACATCCGCCCGTAGGCCAGCGCGGTCGTCACCAGCAGGGCGGGCGGCAGTCCGTGACCGCCCAGGACGCTGTCGGCCGGCAGCCGCACCCCGTCGAGGTGTACGTCCGCGTGTCCGGCCGCGCGGCAGCCGAGCGGGTCGGCGATCCGCTCGATCCGGACGCCGGGCGTGTCGGCGGGCACCACGACGGCCACCGCGCCGTCCTCGTAGCGGCCGACGACGACCAGCAGGTCGGCGTAGTGGGCGGCGGTCACCCACTTCTTGTGTCCGTCGACGACGACCGCGTCGCCGTCGCGGCGGACGGTCGTCGTCATCGCCGCGAGGTCACTGCCGGCGCCGGGCTCGCTGAAGCCGACCGCCGCCAGTCCACCGCCGGTCAGCCGGGGGAGGTGGGCGGCCGACTGCTCGGCGGTGCCGAAGCGCTGGATGGTCCATGCCGCCATGCCCTGGGAGGTCATCACGCTGCGCAGCGAGCTGCAGAGGCCGCCCACGTGGGCGGTGTACGCGCCGCTGCGCATGCTGCTGAGCCCCCAGCCGCCGTACTGCTCCGGGACTTCGGCGCACAGTCGGCCCTCGGCGCCCAGTTCGCGGAGCAGGTCCAGCGGGATGAGGCCGGTCCGGTCCCACTCCCCCGCCTGGTCGCCGACCCGCAGGGTGACGGAGGTCATGGCGCTGTTCAGGTCCTCACTCATGCCGGCCCCCGGCGGCGGGCACCCGGAGCCGGTCCACCAGCTCCGCCATCCGCCGTACGGTGCGGAAGTTGTCCAGCCGCAGGTTCGCGCCGCGGACGGCGATGGCGTAGGTCTTCTCCAGGTGCACCACCACCTGCATGGCGAACAGGGACGACAGGCCGCCGGCGTCGAACAGGTCGGTGTCTGCGTCCCAGGCGGTTCCGGTGTGTCCCTCCAGGAATCCCAGCAGTTCCTTCTCCAGGTCGTGGGTGTCGGGCGTGTTCGCTGTGGTCATGGCCGTCTCCTTGTCGGGGTGATCAGGTGTAGTCGTAGAAGCCGCGCCCGGACTTGCGGCCCAGCCGGCCCTCGCGGACCAGCCGGAGCAGCAGTTCGGCGGGGCGGCAGCCGTCGTCGCCGGTGCGTTCGTGGAGCACGGTGAGGGAGTCGACGAGGTTGTCGATGCCGATCAGGTCCGCGGTGCGCAGCGGGCCGGTGGGGTGTCCCAGGCAGCCCTGCATCAGGGCGTCGACGTCCTCCGCGGTCGCCGTGCCCTCCTCCACGACCCGGGCCGCGTCGTTGATCATCGGGTGCAGGATGCGGCTGGTCACGAAGCCGGGTGCGTCCCGGACGACCACCGCCCGCCGCCGCAGCGCCGTGAGCAGGGCCGCCACGGCGGCCATCGCCGGGTCCCCGGTCTTGGCGCCTCGAACCACTTCGGCGGTGCCGATCAGGTAGGGCGGGTTCATGAAGTGGGTGCCGACCAGATCCTCCGGCCGCTCCACGGCCCCGGCCAGTTCGTCGACGGGGATCGAGGAGGTGTTGGTGATCAGCAGGGTTCCGGGCCGGACCAGTCCGGAGACCTCGGACAGGACGGCGGCCTTGGTCGCGGCGTTCTCGGTGACCGCCTCGACGACGGCGGTGGCTCCGGCGGCGGCCTTGAGCGAGGTGCCGGTGGCCAGGGCGCCGAGGGGCGTCCCGGCGGGCAGGGCGCCCATCAGCTCGGCCAGCCGGAGGTCGCCGTCGATCAGGTCCGTGGCCCGGTCGAGCCGTTCCCGGTCGATGTCGACCAGGTGGACCGGCAGGCCGTGTCCGAGGGCGAGGACGGTGATGCCGACGCCCATCACCCCGGCTCCCAGCACGGTGAGGGCGTGTCGCGGGGGGGAATCGTCGTACGGGGCCGTGGTCAACGGGCTCTCCTTCGGTTTCACAGGTCTTCGGGGGTGCGGAGGGTGGTGCCGAGCCAGTCGGCGACGGCGTCGCCGGTGGTCGCGACATGCTGTTCCATGATCGAGAAGTGGTCTCCGGGAACGTCGACGACGGTGTCGGCACCGGCCCAGGACGAGCGCCAGTCACCGGCCTCGGCGGACGGGCGGCCGAGCGGGGTGGAGGCGCGGACCAGCAGCAGCGGGGCGCGGACCGCCGGGGGTTTCCAGTCGTCGAGCAGACGGAAGTAGCCGCCCATCGCGGTCAGCCTGGTCCCGTCCATCGGGGCCGCCCGGTCCTCGCGGTCGAACATGCCGCCCAGCAGGACGTCGTTGAACTGGGTGATGCCCTCGTTGTCGGAGAGGTAGGTGTCCAGCAGCACCACGGCCGCCGGGCCCTCGCCGCGCTGCTCCAGCGCGGCGGCCACTCCGTGGGCGAGCGTGCCGCCGGAGGAGGAGCCGGCCAGGACGAGCGTCCGTCCGGGCAGTTCCCGGAGCAGTGTCGTCGCCTGGAAGTCCAGCAGGGCCGACATGTCGGCGGGCAGTTCCTCCTCGGGGGTGAATCCGGGGGCGTCCAGGGCGGCGACGGCGTAGCGGTCCCGGAAGCGGGCGGCGAAGCGGGCGTACTGGTGGGCACCGCCGAGGGCGACGATGGAGCCGAAGCAGACGAGTACGGGGGCGTCGGCGCGCTCGTTCAGGCGCAGCAGCCGCGGGCCGGTGCCGGCGGCCGCGAGGTCGCTGCCGCTGGGGAAGGCCGGGCGCAGGGCGGAGGCGTGCTTGAGCAGGGCGATGCCCTCGTCGATCCGGCCGAGTGCGCAGGCCCGGCGGAACAGCACGCTCACCGGGTCGGTGTCGGCGGCGTCGGTTCCGGTCGTGGCGGTTCCGGTTGCGGCGGTTCCGGTTGCGGGTGCCGTTTCGGGCCGGGGGGTGTCGTCCGTCCGGGCCTCGGCGGCGAGGCGCGCCGCGAGCGCGGCGGGGGTGCCGCTGTCGAAGACGGCGGAGGGCCGCAACCGCAGTCCGGTGGCGGCGGCCAGCCGGTTGCGGAGCTCGACCGCGGTCAACGAGTCGAATCCGACGGAGAGGAAGGGCACCGTCGCGGACAGCGCCCCGGAGTCGGTGTGGCCGAGGACGTCGGCGGCCTCGGCGAGGACGAGTTCGCGCAGGACCAGCTCGCGTCCCTGTTCGTCGGCGGCGGCGTCGAGCCGGTGCCGCAGCACTGCGGCGGCGGTCGGCGTCCCCGTCGCTCCGGTCGTCGCGGTCGGGCTGCGCCGGACCAGGGAGCGCAGCATCGGGTGCACCGGGCCGTCGCCGCGCACGGTGAGGTCGAGGTGGGCCAGGACGACGGGGCTCCCGTCTCCCGGCGGGGCGGCGTCCGCGGCGCACACCGTGTCCAGCAGGGCCATGGCCTCCTCGTCGGAGAGGCCGCGGGCGCCGCGCCGGTCGATGCGCCGCCGGTCGGCGCCGCCGAGCTCCGCCGTCATCCCGCTCACCCGCTCCCAGGGCCCCCAGGCCAGGGACAGGCCGGGGAGCCCGAGCCGTCGGCGTTCCGCGATGAGGGCGTCGAGCGCGGCGTTGGCGGCCGAGTAGGACGCCTGGCCGGGGCTGCCCAGCACGCCCGCGGCGGAGGAGAAGACGACGAACGCGGACAGGTCCGCTCCGCGCGTCAGCTGGTCGAGGTACCGGGCGGCGTCGAACTTGGGCCGCAGGACGGCGGTCATCCGCTCACCCGTCAGCCCGTCCAGCAGACCGTCGTCGAGCACTCCGGCGGTGTGGACCACGGCGCACAGCGGATGGCGTTCGGGGATGGCCGCCAGGGCGGCGGCCAGTGCCTGACGGTCGGACACATCACAGCTGACGGCGGCCAGTTCGGCTCCGGCCTCGGCCAGCTCCGCCGTCAGCTCCGGCATGCCGGGGGCGTCGGCGCCGCGGCGGCTCAGCACGAGGAGGTGGCGTACCCCGTGCGCGACGACCAGATGGCGCGCCAGGACGGCCGCGAGAGCGCCGCCCCCGCTCACCAGTACCGTCCCTTCGGACGGCCCGAACGGGCCGGCCGGCCGGGTCGCGGTGGCCGTGGCGGTGGTGACCGTGGCCGTGGCGCTGATGACCGGCGGCCGTATCAGTCGGGGCGCGTACAGGACGCCACCGCGCAGGGCCGCCTGTGGTTCGCCCGTGGCGAGGAGCTCGGCGAGCGCGTCGCCGAGACCGTCCGGGTCCGGCCCTTCGGTGTCCAGCAGCACGAACCGGTCGGGGTGTTCGAGCTGAGCGGCTCGGAGCATGCCCCAGACGGCCGCCGCACCGAGGTCCGCCGGCTGCGGCTGCGCGCCGAGCGGGCCGGTCGCGCCCCGGGTGAGCACCACCAGGGGCGTACGGGCGGTGGTGTCGTCGGCCAGGTGGGCCTGGAGGCGGTCCAGGACCCCGGACGCGACCGCGTGCACCGCCGCGGGGTCCGCGTCCCGGGCGGGGGCGTCCGCGGTCACGGTGTCGGCGGACGGGGGGCAGGTCAGCAGCATCGCGTCGGGTGTCGCGGACGGGGGTTCGGTGGGGAAGGCGGCCGGCAGCAGCCGCTCGTCCTGCGGGCCGAGGAGGCCCCAGCGGGTGACCGGGCGCGGGCCGGGCCCGGCAGTGACCGGCGTCCAGCCGACGTGGAAGACGGAGCCGGAGGACGCCCGCAGTGCGGCGGTGGACGCCGTGCGCAGGGTGAGCGAGCCGACCGTCGCCACCGTGCGCCCCGAGGGATCGGTGATCCGCGCGGTGACGGCGTCCGGGCCGTCGGGGCGCAGCCGGACGCGCAGGACCGGCGCGTCGGAGGTTTCGATCGCGACGCGCTGCCAGGAGAACGGCAGGGGGACGCCGTCGGCGGGCTCCGCGGTCGCGGCGCCTTCGCGCAGACCGGTCGTCTGGAGGGCCGCGTCCAGGAGGGCCGGGTGCACGCCGAAGCCGCCCGCTCCGCCGGCGGGGAGTCCGTCGGGCAGGGCCACTTCGGCGTGGATCGCGTCCGCGGTGCGCCATGCGGCGCGCAGGCCCCGGAACGCCGGGCCGTAGGCGACGCCCCGGGTTTCGAGCAGCCCGTACAGTTCGTCCACGTCGAGGGGGACCGCGTCGGGCGGGGGCCACGTGCCGACCGGTTCGGTCGTGTCGTCCCGGTCGGCCGAGGGGTCCCGGGGGCCGACCGCGCCGGTCGCGTGCCGGGTCCAGGGCCGGTCGGCGGAGCCGGGGGCGGCCTCGGGCCGGGAGTGGAACTCCACCGGGCGCCGTCCCGTGCCGTCTTCGGCGCCCACCCGGACGCGCAGTTGCACGGCCTGATCGTCGGGCAGCAGCAGCGGGGCGGCGAGGGTCAGCTCCTCCACGAGGGCGCAGCCGAGGCGGCGGCCCACGTGCGCGGCCAGCTCCACGAGGGCCGCGCCGGGCAGGATCACGGCTCCGGCCACGGCGTGGTCGGCGAGCCAGGGGTGGGTGGCCGAGGAGAGCCGGCCGGTGAAGAGGGTGCCCGCGTCGTCGGGCAGTTCGACCGCGGCGCCGAGCAGCGGGTGGTCCGCGGCGGACTGGCCGGTGGCCGTCCGGTCCCGGTCGGCCGGCAGGGCGTCCAGCCAGTAGCGGCGTCGTTGGAAGGCGTAGGTGGGCAGGTCCACCCGCTGGGCACCGGTTCCCGCGAACAGTCGCTCCCAGTCGACGCGCAGGCCCCGGACGTGTGCCTCGGCGAGCGCGAGCTGGAGTCGGCGGAGCCCTCCGGCCCCGCGCCGCAGGGTGTCGAGCACCAGCGTCTCCGGGGCGCCCGCGCCGGCGGCCGTGTCCTCGATCGCGTACATCAGGGCGGGCTGGGGGCCGGCCTCGATGAAGACGCGGTGCCCGGCCGCGAGGAGCGAGCGGGTCGCCCGCTCGAACTCGACGGTCTGCCGGAGGTTGCGGTACCAGTACTCGGCGCCCAGGGACTTCGTGTCCAGCAGGCCGCCGGTCACGCTGGAGTAGTACGGCACCGCACCCGCGAGGGGGGTGATCCCGTCCAGGTCGGAGAGCAGGCGCTCGCGGATCCGCTCCACGTGCGAGGAGTGCGACGCGAACTCGGCTTCGATGCGGGTCGCCCACACCCCTTCCTCCAGGAGTTCCTCCACCAGGGCCGTGACCGCGTCGGCGTCACCCGACACCGCCACCGACGACGGGCCGTTCACCGCCGCCACCGAGAGCCGGCCCGCCCACGGGGCGATGCGCTCCCGTGCCACGTCCACCGGCAGGGGCACCGACGCCATACCGCCACGGCCCGCCAACGCCCCCACCGCACGGGAACGCAGCGCGACCACCCGCGCCCCGTCGTCGATGCTCAGGCCACCCGCCACCACCGCGGCGGCGATCTCGCCCTGGGAGTGGCCCACCACCGCGTCCGGAACGACGCCGAACGAACGCCACACCTCCGCCAGCGACACCATCACCGCCCACAACACCGGCTGCACCACGTCGACCCGCGCCAGCAGCGCCTCCGAACCCAGCGCCTCCGCCAACGACCAATCCACATAAGGCGCCAGCACACGCTCGCACTCCGCCATCCGCCCCGCGAACACAGCCGACTCGGCCAACAACTCCGCAGCCATCCCCACCCACTGCGAACCCTGACCCGGGAACACCAACACCGAACGACCCGGGGGCAGCCCGCTGCCGACCGTCACGCCCGCCGCACGCACGCCCCGCGACAGGGCGGCGACACCGGCCAGCAGTTCGCCCCGGTCCGCCCCCACCACCACCGCGCGCTCCGCGAACCGCGAACGCCCGGCCGCCAGCGAATGGCCGACGTCCGTCACGCTCAGGCCCGGTTCCGCCACCACCCGCTCGTACAGCGCCGTCGCCTGGGCGCGCAGCGCATCCGGAGTACGCGCCGACAGGATCCAGGGGACGGCGGCGGGCACCGCTTCCGGCGTGGCGGGCCCGTCGGAAGCTGCCGGGTCGGCCGGGGCCTGTTCGAGGATGACGTGGGCGTTGGTGCCGCTGGCGCCGAAGGAGGACACCCCGGCCCGGCGCGGACGTCCCGTCTCCGGCCAGGGTGCGGCCTCGGTGAGCAGGGAGACGGCTCCCTCGGTCCAGTCGATGTGGGGCGAGGGACGGTCGACGTGCAGGGTGCGCGGCATCACGCCGTGCCGCATCGCGAGCACCGACTTGATCACCCCGCCGACGCCCGCGGCGGCCTGGGTGTGGGACAGGTTGGACTTCAGCGAGCCCAGCCGCAACGGCCGCCCGGCGGGCCGGTCCTGCCCGTACGTGGCCATGAGCGCCTGCGCCTCGATGGGGTCGCCGAGGACGGTGCCGGTGCCGTGCGCCTCCACCATGTCGACCTCGGACGGGTCGAGACCGGCACGGGCGAGCGCCCCGTTGATGACGCGCTGCTGCGCGGGCCCGTTCGGGGCGGTCAGCCCGTTGCTGGCGCCGTCCTGGTTGACGGCCGAGCCGCGGATGACGGCCAGGACGGGGTGCTCCGCGCGCCGGGCGTCCGAGAGCCGTTCCAGCAGGAGCAGGCCCAGGCCCTCCCCGAACCCGGCTCCGTCCGCCGCGGACGAGAAGGACTTGCTGCGTCCGTCGGGTGCCAGGCCGCGCTGGCGGCTGAATCCGACGTACAGGCCGGGGGTGGACATCACGGTCACCCCACCGGCCAGGGCGAGGGTGGTGTCGCCGGAGCGCAGCCCCTGGCAGGCGAGGTGGACGGCGACCAGGGAGGACGAGCAGGCAGTGTCCAGGGTGACCGCCGGGCCTTCCAGGCCCAGGGTGTAGGCGATCCGGCCCGAGGCGACGCTGGGGATGGTGCCGGTGCCGAGGAAGCCTTCCACTTCGTCGGGCACCCGGCCGAGCCGGGACCCGTATTCGCTGTAGATCACTCCGGTGTAGACGCCGGTGCGGCTGCCGCGCAGGGTCGCCGGGTCGATGCCCGCGCGTTCCACCGCTTCCCAGGACGCTTCCAGCAGCAGCCGCTGCTGCGGGTCCATGGCCAGGGCCTCGCGCGGCGAGATGCCGAAGAAGCCGGGGTCGAAGCCGGTCGCGTCGTGGAGGAAGCCGCCTTCCCGGACGTAGAAGGTACCGGGGGCGTCGGGGTCGGCGTCGAAGCCGCCCTCGACGTCCCAGCCGCGGTCGGTGGGGAACGGCGAGACCGCGTCGCGTTCCTTGACCAGCAGTTCCCACAGGTCTTCCGGGGTGCGTACGCCGCCGGGGTAGCGGCAGCTCATCGCCACGATGGCGATGGGCTCGGCGGAGTCGTCGCGGAGCCGTCGGTTCTCCTGCCGCAGGCGCTGGTTGTCCACCAGCGAGGCGCGCAGGGCGGCGACCACCTGGTCCGTGTCGGTGGGCATGGGGTCGGGCTTCTCCTTCTGCGGCTGTCGGTCAGTCACGTGCGCCGCCCAGGGCCATCCGGACGAGTTCGTCGACGGCCATGGCGTCGATGTCGGCGGCGGGAACCGGCGTGTCCGGTGTCTCCGGCCGGTCGGCGAGGTGCGCCCCGGCGGCCTTCCCGGTGCCGGCGGGGTCGCCCGGCCCGTCGGGTACCAGGCGCCCGGTGAGGTGGGCGGCGACGGCGGCCGGGGTGGGGTGGTCGAAGACCAGGGTGGCGGGCAGCCGGCGGCCGGTGGCGGCGCCGAGCCGGTTGCGGAGTTCGACGGAGGTGAGCGAGTCGAAGCCGAGGTCCTTGAACGCCTGGTCCGGGTCGACGGCCTCGGGTCCGCCGTGGCCGAGGATGTCGGCGACCCGGCTCCGTACCAGGTCGAGCAGGGTGGCGACGCGTTCCTCCGGGGTGAGGCCGGTCAGCCGGCGGCGCAGCGAGTCCGCTTCGGCGGCGTCCGCCCCGGAGGCGGGGCGGCGTGCGGTACCGGGGACCAGGGCGGCGAGCAGGGCCGGGACGGGTCCGGTCCGGGCTGCCGTCCGGAGCCGGCCGAGGTCGATCTTGACCGGGACGAGCAGCGGTTCGCCCAGGGTGAGCGCCGCGTCGAACAGGGCCAGGCCCTCTTCGCTGCCGATGGCCGCGGTGCCTCCCCGGGACATCCGCCGCAGGTCGGCGGCGGTGAGCGTGCCGGTCATGGTGCTGCGGCGCGCCCACAGGCCCCAGGCGAGCGACTGGGCCGGCAGTTTCAGGGCACGGCGGTGCTGGGCGAGCGCGTCGAGGAAGGCGTTGGCGGCCGCGTAGTTGCCCTGCCCGGCGTTGCCGACCGTGGCGGACGCGGAGGAGAACAGGACGAAGGCCGACAGCGCGAGGTCACGGGTGAGGTCGTGCAGGTTGAGGGCTGCGTCGACCTTGGGCCGCAGGACGTGGCGCATCCGCCCGGGGGTCAGCGACTCGATCGCTCCGTCGTCCAGGACGCCGGCCGCGTGGACGACCGCGCTCAGCGGGCGGTCGGCGGGGATGCCGGCGAGCAGCGCGGCGAGCGCGTCCCGGTCGGCGACGTCGCAGGCCTCCACGTCCACCCGGGCGCCGAGGCCGCGCAGTTCGGCGGCGAGGTCGGCCAGGCCCGGGGCGTCCGTGCCGCGCCTGCCGACGAGCAGCAGGTTCCGTACGCCGTGCGCGGTGACGAGGTGCTGTGCCACCAGGCCGCCGAGCGCGCCGCCGGCCCCGGTGACGAGGACGGTTCCCCCGGCCGCGGCAATACCGGACGGTGTGTCCGGGGCCGGGTTCGGGTCCGTGGCGACGGTGGCCCTGGTGAGGCGGGCGGCGAGGAGCTCTCCGCCGCGTATCACCAGTTGGGGTTCCGTTCCGGCCAGTGCCCGGGGCAGCAGGCCGGCCACGGCGGCCGGGTCGTCGGTGTCGATCAGCAGGAAGCGGTCCGGGTGCTCGGACTGGGCGGAGCGGACGAGGCCGCGGACCGCGGCGCCGCTGAGGTCGGTGACCTCCTCGCCGGCTGCCGTGGAGACCGCACCCCGGGTGACGAGCACGAGCCGGGTGCCGTCGTCCCACCGCGGGTCGGCCAGCCAGTCCTGGACGAGCCGCAGGGCGTCGTCCAGTGCGGTGTGCACGGATGCGGCGTCGGGCGGGGACGGGAGGTCCGGGGTGTGGTCGCACCAGGCCAGCACGGCGGCGGGCGACGGCGCTCCCCCGTCCAGCGCGGCGCCGAGCGCGGCCAGGTCCGGATGGCTGTCCGGGAAGAGTTCCCGGCCGCCGAGGACGGCCCAGTGCCCGAGGGGGTCGGCGGGTGCGGTGGCGGGCACCGCCGACCACTGCACCCGGTAGAGGGATTCCGGGCCGCCGCCCGGGCGGAGGGTGTCGGGGTCGATCAGGCGGACGGCGAGCGCCTCGACCGACGCGACGGGGAGGCCGTTCGGGTCGGTCGCGTCGATCGACACCGATCCGTCCGGCCGGAAGCCGAGCCGTACCCTGAGCGCGGTGGCTCCGGAGGCGTGCAGCCTGACTCCGCTCCAGGAGAACGGCAGTCCGGCGGACGGCCGGTCCGGGCCCGATCCGGTGTCCGGCCGAGCCCGCAGGAACAGCCCCTGGAGGGCGGCGTCCAGGAGGGCGGGGTGCACGCCGAAGGCGGAGGCGGACCGGTGCTGGTCCTCGGGCAGACGTACCTCGGTGAAGATCTCGTCACCCCGGCGCCAGGCAGCGGTGAGCCCGCGGAAGGCGGGTCCGTAGCCGTAACCGGAGGCACGGAACCGCTCGTACAGGTCGTCGACGGGGATCGGGACGGCGCCGGGCGGGGGCCAGGAGCCGGCGTCGTCCGGTACGGCTGAGGACGACGGCTCGCGGGTCGTGGCGTCGGCGGTGAGCCTGCCGGTCGCGTGCGCGGTCCAGTGCGGGGTCGCCGCGTCCTCGCGGCAGGAGAACAGGTCCAGTGAGCGGCTGCCGTGCGCGTCCGTGGCGCCGACCCGAACCTGCAGGCGGACGGCGGTGTCGGCGGGTATCAACAGCGGTGACTGGAGCGTCAGTTCCTCCACCGTGTGGCAGCCGGCCTCGTCCGCGGCGCGTACCGCGAGTTCCGCGAAGGCCGCGCCGGGCAGCAGGACCGTACCGGCCACCGCATGGTCGGCGAGCCAGGGGTGGGTACGCAGCGAGATCCGGCCCGTGAGCAGCAGTTCACCCGTGTCGGCCAGTTCGATGGCCGCTCCGAGGACGGGGTGGTCGGCCGGATCGAGCCCGGCCGCGCCCACATCGGCCGCCGCGGTGGGCGCCGGCTCGGGCCAGTAGCGGCTGCGCTGGAAGGCGTACGTCGGCAGGTCCACCCGCCGCGCCCCCGGGAACGCACCTGACCAGTCCACCCCCAACCCGCGCTCCCACCCGCGGCCCACCGCACGCAACACCTGCGCCAGGCCACCCTCCCCACGACGCAACGTCCCCAACACCACCGCGTCCACACCCGCGGCCTCCACCGACTCCCCCACCGCCACACCCAGCACCGCATGCGGACCGGACTCGACGAAGAACCGGAAACCCTCCCCCAGCAACACCGCCGTGGCCCTCCCGAACTCCACCGTCTCCCGCAGATTCCGGTACCAGTACTCGGCGTCCAGGACCTCCGTGTCCAACCAACCGCCCGTCACCGTCGAGAAGAACGGCACCGTGCCGGACAGGGGTGCGATGCCGTCCAGGTCGGACAACAACCGCTCACGGACCTCCTCCACATGCGAGGAGTGCGACGCGTAGTCGACCTCGATCAGACGCGCCCGCACCCCCTCACCCACCAGCGCGTCGACCAGTGCCGCCACCGCGTCCGCGTCACCCGACACCACCGTCGACGACGGACCGTTCACCGCCGCCACCGACAACCGGCCCACGCGTTCCCGCACCGCCTCCACCGGAAGAGGCACCGACGCCATCCCGCCACGGCCCGCCAACGCACCCACCGCACGGGAACGCAACGCCACCACCCGCGCCCCGTCCTCCAGACTCAGACCACCCGCCACACACGCCGCCGCGACCTCGCCCTGGGAGTGGCCCACCACTGCATCCGGAACCACACCGAACGAACGCCACACCTCCGCCAGCGACACCATCACCGCCCACAACACCGGCTGCACCACATCGACCCGGGCGAGCAACCGCTCCGAACCCAACGCCTCCGCCAACGACCAATCCACATAAGGCGCCAGCGCCCGCCCGCACTCCGCCATCCGCCCCGCGAACACAGCCGATTCGGCCAACAACTCCGCAGCCATCCCCACCCACTGCGAACCCTGACCCGGGAACACCAACACCGAACGACCGTCGACCGGGCGACCGCCGTCCCACGCTCCCGAGTCGTCGTCGGCCATCCGGTCCAGCAGGGTGTGGAGTTGGTCCCCGTCCCCGACCAGTGCCTTCCGGTACTCGAAGGCGGTGCGCGTGTGCAGGGCGGATCCGATGTCGCGCGGGTCGACCCCGGGGTTGCCGTCCAGGTGGCGGCGCAGCCGGTCGGCCTGGAGGCGCAGTGCCTGCGGGCTCTTCGCCGACAGCAGCCAGGGCACCGCCGGCAGGGGGGTGCGCTCGGCCGGCGGGCCGTCGTCCTCCAGGGGGGCGTGTTCGAGGATGGTGTGGACGTTGGTGCCGCTCAAGCCGAAGGAGGACACTCCGGCCCGGAAGGGGCGGCCGTGGGACGGCCAGGGCTGCTGCTCGGTCGCGAGGGCCAGCGCTCCGCGCGTCCAGTCGACGTGGCCGGAGGGCCTGCTGACGTGCAGGGTGCGGGGCACCTGCCCGTGCTGCATGGACAGCACCGTCTTGATGACCCCCGCCACACCCGATGCTGCCTGGGCGTGGCCGAGGTTGGACTTGAGGGAGCCGACCAGCAGGGGCCGTCCGGCGGGCCGGTCCTGGCCGTAGGTGGCCAGCAGGGCCTGCGCCTCGATGGGGTCGCCGAGGGTGGTGCCGGTGCCGTGCGCCTCCACCACGTCCACCTCGGACGCCGTCAGGCCCGCGTCCGCGAGCGCCGCCCGGATCACCCGCTGCTGCGACGGACCGTTGGGGGCGGAGAGTCCGTTGCTGGCGCCGTCCTGGTTGACGGCGGAGCCGCGTACCACCGCCAGTACCGGGTGTCCGTTGCGGCGGGCGTCCGACAGCCGCTCCAGCAGCAGGACGCCGACGCCTTCGCCCATGCCCATGCCGTCCGCGTCGTCCGAGAAGGCCTTGCAGCGGCCGTCCTCGGCGAGTCCCCGTTGCCGGGAGAAGCTGATCAGGGCGCCGGGGGTCGCCATCAGGGCGACGCCGCCGACCAGGGCGAGGGAGCAGTCGCCGCCGCGCAGGGCCCGGCCGGCGTAGTGCATGGCGACGAGTGAGGACGAGCAGGCCGTGTCGATGGTCACGGCGGGGCCTTCGAGACCCAGGGTGTAGGCGACCCGGCCGGATACGACGCTGGGTGCGCTGCCGGTGAGCAGGTGGCCGTCTCCTTCCTCCGACTGGGCGACGACGGCCGCGTAGTCGGCGTAGTTGACGCCGGTGAACACTCCGGTGCGGCTGCCGCGCAGGGCGGCCGGGTCGATGGCGGCGCGTTCGATCGCCTCCCACGTGGTTTCCAGGAGCAGCCGCTGCTGGGGGTCCATGGCCAGGGCTTCGCGCGGCGAGATGCCGAAGAACTCCGCGTCGAAGTCGGCGGCGTCGTGCAGGAAGCCGCCCCGCCGGGTGGTCGAGGTGCCGGGGCGGTCGGGGTCGGGGTCGTAGAGGACTTCGAGGTCCCAGCCGCGGTCGGTGGGGAAGTCCGAGACGGCGTCGCCGCCGTCGGCCAGCAGGCGCCACAGGTCTTCGGGGGTGCCGATGCCGCCGGGGAAGCGGCAGGCCATGGACACGATCGCGACCGGCTCGTCGTCGGGCGCGGGCGGGTGCGCGGCGGCGTCCGGGGCGGCGGGGTCCGGGTCGGCGGCCTGCCGGCCGAGCAGTTCGGCGCGGATCTCCCGGGCGAGCGCGGTGGACGACGGGTGGTCGAAGATCAGCGTGGACGGCAGCCGCAGTCCGGTGGCGGTGTTGAGCCGGTTGCGGAGTTCGACTGCGGTGAGGGAAGCGAAGCCCATGTCCTGGAACGCCGCGCCGGGCCGGATCGCGTCCACCGAGGGATGGCCGAGGACGGCTGCCGCGTGGGTGCGGACCAGGTCGAGCAGCAGGCGGTGCTGTTCGGATTCGGCGAGGGCGGCGAGCCGTTGGCGCAGCAGTGCGGCGGCGGGTGCCTCCGTGTCGCCGGTCGCGGCTTCCAGGGCGCGGCGGGCTTCGGGGATGCCGGTGAGCAGCGGGCTGCGGCGGGTGGAGGTGAAGACGGCGGCGAACTGCTCCCAGTCGACGTCGGCGACGGCGAGTACGGTCTCGTCGTCGTCGAGTGCCTGCTGCAGGGCGTGGACCGCGAGGTCGGGGGCGATCCGGGGCAGGCCGTGCTGCTCCAGGTTGAACAGGTCGGCGTCCGCTCCGGCGATGCGGTCCTGGAAGGGGTTCTCGGCCTGCCAGATGCCCCAGTCGACGGTGGTGGCGGTGAGGCCGCGGGCCCGGCGGTGCTGGGCCAGGGCGTCGAGGTAGGCGTTGGCTGCGGCGTAGGCGCCGTGGTCGCCGCTGCCCCAGACCCCGGCGATCGAGGAGAACAGGACGAAGGCGTCGAGTTCGCGGTCGAGCAGGGCGTCGAGGTGTTCGGCGCCGGCGGCCTTGGCGGCGACGATCTGTTCGAACGCGGACATCGGTGTGCCGTCCAGGGGGGCGAGCGCGACGAACGCGGCCGCGTGGACGACCGCGGTGACCGGGTCGCCCGCCGTGTCCAGGCCGGTGAGCAGTTCCGCCACGGCCTGACGGTCCGCCAGGTCGCAGACGGGCAGGGTCAGTCGTACGCCGAGGGCGGCCAGTTCCGCGGCGAGTTCGGCCGCGCCGGGTGCCTGGGGGCCGCGGCGGCCGGGCAGGACGAGGTGGGTGGCGCCGCTGCGGGCCAGCCAGCGGACGAGGTGCGGGCCGACGGCTCCGGTGCCGCCGGTCAGCAGGACGGTGCCGCGGGGCTTCCAGTGCTTCGTACGGCTGTCGGTCCGGGGGGCGCGCCGGAGGCGGCGGGCCAGCAGGCCGGTGGGGCGCAGGGCGAGCTGGTCCTCGCGGCCGAGGCCGTCCGGGCCGGTGCCGGGGGCCGCCAGGACGGCGGCGAGGCGGGTCCTGGCGCGGGCGTCGAGGTTCGGCGGCAGGTCGATGAGTCCGCCCCAGCGGGCGGACAGTTCCAGCGCGGCCACCAGTCCGGTGCCCCAGACCAGTGCCTGGCGGGGGTGGGTGACCGGGTCGTCCTGGCCCGTGGACACGGCCCCGGCGGTGGCGCACCACAGGGGTGCGGTGAGCGCGAGGTCGCCCAGGGCCTGCACCAGGACGACGGTGAGTGCCGTCCCGGTGGGCAGGGCCGGGTGGTCGGGGTGGGGCCGGTCGTCGGCGGCCAGCAGCGACAGCACGCCCGTCGGGACGCGGTCGCCGAGGGCGGTGGCGAGCGTGTCCGCGAGGTCCGTGCGGCGGACGGCGTCGGCGGTGAGTTCGGCCGTGACGACGGTGGCGCCCGCTTCGGTGAGGGCGAGCAGCGGGCCGCGTACCCGGGCGTCGTCGTGGTGTCCGGCGGGCAGGACGACGAGCCAGGTGCCGGCGGCGGGGGTGGCGGCCGGCGGGTCGGGCAGGGGCTGCCAGCCGATGCGGTAGCGCCAGGAGTCGATGACGCTCTCGTCGCGCCGCTGTTTGCGCCAGCCCCGCAGGGCGGGCAGGACAGGGGCGAGGGCGTCCTCGTCGACGGCGAGGTGGGCGGCGATCTCGGCCGGGGCGTCGTGGTCGACCATGTGCCAGAAGGCCGTGTCGTGCGGGTCGGCGGCGGCCGGTCCGGTGCCGGGCGCCGCCTCCGGCTCCGGTTCCAGCCAGTAGCGCCGCAGCTGGAAGGGGTATCCGGGCAGGGCGGTCGGGCGGGCGCCGGTGCCGGCGTACACCGCGGACCAGTCGACGGCCGCGCCGGCCACCCACAGTTCGGCGGCCGAGCGCAGGGCCCGGCGCAGTCCGCCCTCGTCGCGGCGCAGGGTGCCGACGACCACGGGCGGCTCCTCGGCGCCGGTGGCCTCGGCGGTGTCCTGGAGGGCCATGGTCAGCACCGGGTGCGGCGACACCTCGACGAAGACCTCGTGGCCCTGTTCGATCAGGGAGCGGACGGCGGCATCGAAGCGGACGGTCCCGCGGAGGTTGCGGTACCAGTAGTCGGCGTCCATGACCGTGGTGTCGAGCCGGTCGCCGGTGACGGTGGAGAACAGCGGAATCCGGGCCGGGAGCGGGCGTACGCCGGCCAGCGCGGCCAGCACCTCGGACCTGATCCCTTCGACCTGGGCCGAGTGCGAGGCGTAGTCCACGGGTACGGACCGGGCCCGTACGCCCTGTGCGGCGCAGTGGGCGAGCAGTTCGGCCAGGGCCTGGGTCCCGCCCGAGACCACCACGGCGGCGGGCCCGTTGACGGCGGCCACCGACAGCTTCTCGGCCCAGGGGGCGATCTCGGCGCGGACCCGGTCCTCGGGCAGGGACACCGCGACCATGCCGCCGCGTCCGGCCAGCGCCCGGATGGCCCGGCTGCGCAGGGCGACGACCTTCGCCCCGTCCTCCAGGCTCAGCGCTCCCGCCACCACGGCGGCGGCGATCTCGCCCTGGCTGTGCCCGACCACGGCGTCGGGTCGGACGCCCCAGGACTCCCAGTGCGCGGCCAGTGACACCATCACCGCCCACAGCACCGGCTGCACCACGTCCACCCGTTCCAGGGAGGGTGCCCCGGGCGCGCCCTCCAGGACGGCGGGGAGCCGCCAGTCGACATGGGCGGAGAGGGCGGCGTCGCAGGCGGCGAGGCGGTCCCGGAAGGCGGGGCTGGTGGCGAGCAGGTCCTGTGCCATGCCGGCCCACTGGGAGCCCTGGCCGGGGAACACCAGGGCCGTCCGGCCCTCGACGGCCCGGCCGGTGCCCGCGACGACATCGGCGGGCGTGGCCGGGGCGGTGGAGAGGTCCGTGCCCGGCCCGGGCAGGGCGGCGAGGCCGTCCAGCAGTGCGGGGCGCCCGTCGCCGATCACCACGGCCCGGTGGTCGAAAGCGGACCGGGTGGTCGCCAGCGAGAATCCGATGTCGGCCGCCCGTGCGGGCGCGTCCGTGGCGAGCCGGGCGCGCAGCCGGGCCGCCTGGTCCCCGAGCGCGGACGCGGTGCGGCCGGACAGCACCCAGGGCAGCACGGCCCCGGGCGCGCCCGCCCCGGCTGCGGTGTCCGGGCCGTCGGTCGCTGCTTCCGGTCCGTCGGCCTGTTCCGGCTCCGGTGCCTGTTCGAGGACGACGTGCGCATTGGTGCCGCTCATGCCGAACGAGGACACCCCGGCCCGGCGCGGCCGGTCGACGGCGGGCCAGTCGCGGGCCTCGGTGAGGAGTTCGACGGCGCCCGAGGACCAGTCGGCGTGCGGGGTGGGCGCGTCCACGTGCAGGGTGCGGGGCAGGACGCCGTGCCGCAGCGCGAGCACCGTCTTGATGACCCCGGCGACCCCGGCGGCGGCCTGGGTGTGCCCGATGTTCGCCTTCAGCGACCCCAGCCACAGCGGACGCCCGGCGGGCCGGTCCTGGCCGTAGGTGGCCAGCAGCGCGTCGGCCTCGATCGGGTCGCCGAGGGTGGTACCGGTGCCGTGCGCCTCCACCGCGTCCACGTCGGACGCCGTCAGCCCCGCATCCGCGAGCGCCGCCCGGATCACCCGCTGCTGGGAGGGTCCGTTGGGGGCGGTCAGGCCGTTGCTGGCACCGTCCTGGTTGATCGCCGAACCGCGCAGCACGGCCAGCACCGGGTGGCCGTTGCGGCGCGCGTCCGACAGCCGCTCCAGCAGCAGCATCCCCACGCCCTCGCCCCAGCCGGTGCCGTCCGCGGCCGCCGCGAACGGCTTGCAGCGGCCGTCGGCGGACATCGCGCCCTGCCGGCTGAACTCGACGAACACCGCCGGCAGCGCCATCACGCTGACCCCACCGGCGAGCGCGAGCGAGCACTCACCGGCCCGCAGGGCGCGCGCCGCGAGGTGCAGCGCCACCAGCGAGGCCGAACAGGCGGTGTCCACGGTGACGGCGGGGCCTTCGAGACCGAGCGCGTAGGACACCCGCCCGGACATCACGCTCATCGAGTTCCCCGTCATCAGGAACCCCTGGACGGCTTCGGCGGCGCCGGAGCCCAGCGTCGCGTACCCCTGGTCGACGGCTGCGGCGAACACCCCGGTACGGCTGCCCCGCAGGGTGAGCGGGTCGATGCCGGCCTGCTCGACGGCCTCCCAGGACGCCATCAGCAGAAGCCGCTGCTGCGGGTCCATCGCGACCGCCTCGCGGGGCGAGATGCCGAAGAACTCCGGGTCGAAGTCCGCCGCGCCGTCCAGGAACGCCCCCCGCCCGGGGACGGTGCCGCCGGACGGCCAGGCGGTCTCCCATCCCCGGTCGTCGGGGACGGGCCCGATGGTGTCGCGGCCTTCGGCGAGCAGTTCCCACAGGTCCTCGGGGGTGCGGACGCCGCCGGGGAAGCGGCAGCTCATCGCCACGATCGCGATCGGCTCGCTCGTGCGGGCCTCGGCCTCCCGGAGCCGCTGCCGGGTGTCCCGCAGGTCGATGGTCACCCGGTTGAGGTAGTCGCGCATCCTCTGGTCGCTCACTGGACACCGCTGCTTTCGTCTCGGGCTGCTCGGGTCTCGTCTCGGGCTGCGCGGGGTCCGCGGGGTGCGCGGGCTGCGCGGGGTGCGCGGGGTCCGCGGACCGGTGCCCTGGTCATGCGGATCCCAACTGCCGGTCGATGTAGTCGAACACCTCGTCGTCGCTGGCCGCCTCGATCAGGTCGGGGGCAAGGTCGTCCGCGTCGCCCGTGGGGCGGGCGGTGGTGGCCGGTGTCCCGCCGGGCAGCGGGCGGGACAGCACGTCCCGTATCCGGGCGGCGAGTTCGTCGCTGACGCCGTCCGGCGGCAGGGCGTCGAGCAGGGTCTCCAGGGTGTCGAGCCCGGCCCGGACCGCCGCGTCGCCCGTCGGGCGGGCGGCGGTGGCCCGCTCGGCGAGGTGGCGTGCCAGTGCCTCCGGGGTGGGGTGGTCGAAGACGAGCGCGGCCGGCAGCCGCAGCCCGGTCGAGGACACCAGCCGGTTGCGCAGTTCGACCCCGGTGAGGGAGTCGAAGCCGACGTCCTTGAACGGGCGGGCCGGGCGGATCAGGTTCGGCGAAGTGTGGCCGAGCACCGCCGCGGCGTTGCCGCGCACCAGGTCGAGCAGGGTCCGGTACAGCTCGGCCTCGGGCAGCTCGGCGAGCTGCCGCGCCATCGAGCGGGCCGGCGCCGCAGCGGAGGCGGAACCGGTACGGGCGGGGCGGACCAGGCCGCGGAGCACAGCGGGCAGTCGGTCGTCCGCCCGCAGCACGGACGGGGCGATCCTGGCCGCGAGCCGGTAGGCGTACGGGGAGTCCAGTGCCGCGTCGAACAGGGCGAGGCCCTCCGCCGAGGTCAGCGCGCCCGCCCCGACGCCCCGGCCCGCGGTGACCGCGGCGGTCATCCCGCTGCGCTCCTCCCACAGGCCCCAGCCGATGGACAGGCCGGGCAGCCCCTCGGCCCGGCGTTCGGCGGCGAGGGCGTCGAGGACCGCGTTGGCGGCGGCGTAGTTCGCCTGCCCGGCCGCGCCGAACTGGGCGGCGCCCGAGGAGAACAGGACCAGCGCCGCGAGGTCGAGGTCCCGGGTGAGTTCGTGCAGGGCCAGCGCCGCGTCCGCCTTGGGCCGCAGGACGCGGTCGAGCCGGTCCGGTGTCAGCCCCGCGATCGTGGCGTCGTCCAGGACACCGGCCGCGTGGACGACGGCGGTGAGCGGGTGCGCGGCGGGCACCGACCCGAGCAGGGCGGCGAGCGCGGCGCGGTCGGCGACGTCGCAGGCTGCGACGGTCACCGACGCCCCGAGCCCGGTCAGTTCCCGTACCAGCTCCGGCATTCCGTCGGCGGATCCACCCCGGCGGCCCGCCAGCAGCAGGTGCCGGGTGCCGTGCGCGACGACCAGGTGCCGGGCCAGGAGCCGTCCCAGGGTGCCGGTGGCCCCGGTGACCAGGACAGTCCCTTCGGGGTCCGGCGGAGCCGGCAGCAGCAGGACGTTCTTGCCGGTGCCCCGGGCCTGGCTGAGCGAGCGCAGGGCGGCCGGGGCCTGCCGGACGTCCCAGCCGGTGACGGGCAGAGGACGCAGCACTCCCTGCCGGAACAGGTCCAGGACGTCGGCGAGCATCTCGCCGATGCGCTCCGGACCGGCCTCCATCAGGTCGAACGCCCGGTAGCGCACCCCGGGGTGCTGCCGGGCGACCGTCTCGGGGTCGCGGACGTCGGTCTTGCCCATCTCCACGAACCGGCCGCCGTTCGACAGCAGCCGCAGACCGGCGTCGACGAACTCCCGCGCCAGGCTGTCGAGTACGACGTCGACGCCCCGCCCGCCGGTGGCCGTCAGGAACGTCTCGGCGAAGTCGGTGGTACGGGTCGAGGCGATGTGCGCGGCGTCCAGTCCGCCGGCCCGCAGGACGTCCCACTTGGCGGGAGAGGCGGTCGCGAACACCCGCGCACCGGCGTGCCGGGCGAGTTGCACCGCCGCCATGCCGACACCGCCGGCCGCGGCGTGGACCAGGACCGATTCCCCGCGCCGCAGTCCGCCGAGATCGAACAGACCGTAGTAGGCGGTGAGGAACACCACCGGCACGGATGCGGCGCGGGCGAAGGACCAGCCCGCCGGCATCCGGGCGACGGTACGGCGGTCGGCGACGGCGGTCGGGCCGAACGCGCCCCCGAAGATCCCCATCACCCGGTCCCCGGGTACCAGGTCGTCCACACCCGGGCCCACCTCGATGACGGTTCCTGCGCCCTCGCTGCCCAGGCCCTGCTGTTCGGGGTCGGGGTCCAGGCCGAGCGCGGCGATGACGTCGTGGAAGTTCAGCCCGGCGGCGCGCACCGCGATCCGTACCTCACCCTTGCCCAGCGGGGCGAGGGCCGCCGGAGCGGGCTCCGCCACGATGTCCTCCACGGAGCCCCGGCCGTCGGTGGTGAGCCGCCAGGCGGCGCCGTCCGGCAGGGACAGCGTGCCGTCCGGCCGTCCGCCGCGGACCAGCCGCGGCAGCAGCGGCGGGCCGGTCCGCAGCGCCAGCTCGGGTTCCCCGGCGGCGAGCGCCGCAGGCAGGGCGTCCGCCGGCTCGCCGGTCCCGGCCGCGTCGATGAGGACGAAGCGCCCGGGGTGCTCGGCCCGCGCGCTGCGCACCAGGCCCCACAGGGCGGCCTGGGCGGGATCGACGGGACGGTCGACCGGTCCGGTACGGACCGCGTCCCTGGTGAGCAGGGCCAACCTGGCCGCAGCGAACCGCTCGTCGGCCAGCCACTGCTGTACGAGGGCGAGGCCCTGGTGTGCGGTGGCGCGGACCCGGTCGGCGGGGTGGGGCAGGTCGGCGGTGGCGACGGCCGCCACGATCACCTCGGGGAGGGCGGCGCCCGCTTCGAGAGCGGCCCCCAGGGCGTCGATGTCCTGCCATGACACCGCGCCGGGGACGGCACCGCCGAGGGCGGCCCAGGTGGGCACGGCGGTGTCGGCCGGGTCGGTGGCCGGGGTCCAGTCGAGGCGGTACAGCAGGTCGGCGTGGGCGGTCGCGGAGAGCGGCCCGCCGGCGGCCGGAGGCCGCAGCAGCAGGGCCTCCACGCCGAGCACCTGCCGTCCGGACAGGTCGTGGGCGTGCAGGGTCACGGTGTCCGGCGCGTCGGTGGCGAGCCGCACGCGCAGCGTGGTGGCCCCGGTGATCCCGCTGGTCACGCCGTTCCAGCTGAAGGGCAGCCGGGCCCGGCCGTCCTGGTCGGGCAGCAGTGCGGCGATCTGGAGGGCCGCGTCCAGCAGCGCGGGGTGCAGCACGCATCCGGCCGCGTCGGCGTGCTGCGGCTCCGGCAGCACCACCTCGGCGAACACCTCGCCGCCGCGGAGCCACGCGGCACCGATGCCGCGGAAGGCGGGGCCGTAGTGGTAGCCGGCCTCGGCGAAGCGCTCGTAGAGGTCGCCGGTGTCCACGGGTTCGGCACCGGACGGCGGCCAGCTCAGCAGACCGGCCGGGGCTCCGGCCGGGTCCCCGGCGGGCCGGGGTACCAGGGTGCCGGTGGCGTGCTCGGTCCAGGGCGCGTCGGCGTCCCGTGCCGTACGGGCGAACACGCCGAGCCTGCGCCGACCGTCGCCGTCGGGTGCGGCGACCCGGAGCTGTAGGTGGACGGCTCCCTCCTCCGGGAGCACGAGCGCCGATCCGAGGGTGAGTTCCTCGACCACCGGGCAGTCCGCCTCGGCCCCGGCGCGCATCGCGAGTTCGAGAAACGCCGTGCCGGGGAAGAGGACGACGCCCGACACCGCGTGGTCGGCGAGCCAGGGGTGAGTACGCAGCGAGATCCGGCCGCTGAGCAGCAGCTCATCGGAGTCCGCGACCTGCGTCGCCGCGCCGAGCAGCGGGTGCCCGGTCGTGGCGAGCCCCGCCGAGGCGACGTCCCAGCTCGTGGTCGGAACGTCGAGCCAGTAGCGGCTGCGCTGGAAGGCGTACGTCGGCAGGTCCACCCGCCGGCCCTCCGGGAACGCACCCGACCAGTCCACCCCCAACCCGCGCTCCCACCCGCGGCCCACCGCACGCAACACCTGCGCCAGACCGCCCTCCCCACGACGCAACGTCCCCAACACCACCGCATCCACACCCGCGGCCTCCACCGACTCCCCCACCGCCACACCCAGCACCGCATGCGGACCGGACTCGACGAAGAACCGGAAGCCCTCCCCCAGCAACGCCGCAGTGGCCCGCCCGAACTCCACCGTCTCCCGCAGATTCCGGTACCAGTACTCGGCGTCCAGGACCTCCGTGTCCAACCAACCGCCCGTCACCGTCGAGAAGAACGGCACCGAACCCGAGACAGGAACGATCCCGGCCAGATCGGACAACAACCGCTCACGGACCTCCTCCACATGCACGGAGTGCGACGCGTAGTCGACCTCGATCAGACGCGCCCGCACCCCCTCCCCGACCAAGGCCTCGACCAGTGCCGCCACCGCGTCCGCGTCACCCGACACCACCGTCGACGACGGACCGTTCACCGCCGCCACCGACAACCGGCCCACGCGTTCCCGCACCGCCTCCACCGGAAGAGGCACCGACGCCATCCCGCCACGGCCCGCCAACGCACCCACCGCACGGGAACGCAACGCCACCACCCGCGCCCCGTCCTCCAGACTCAGACCACCCGCCACACACGCCGCCGCGACCTCACCCTGGGAATGGCCCACCACCGCGTCCGGAACCACACCGAACGAACGCCACACCTCCGCCAGCGACACCATCACCGCCCACAACACCGGCTGCACCACATCGACCCGGGCGAGCAACCGCTCCGAACCCAACGCCTCCGCCAACGACCAATCCACATAAGGCGCCAGCGCACGCTCGCACTCCGCCATCCGCCCCGCGAACACAGCCGATTCGGCCAACAACTCCGCAGCCATCCCCACCCACTGCGAACCCTGACCCGGGAACACCAACACCGAACGACCGGAAACCAACCCGCCGCCGGCCACCGCAGCGCCCTGCGACAGCGCGGTCAGGTGCTCGGCGAGGTTCTCCTCCGTGCCCACCAGCACCGCGCGGTGTGCCAGCGCGCTGCGGCCCGTGGCCAGGGAGAAGGCCACGTCCGTGGCGCGGACGCCCGAACCGTCGCCGATCCGGGCCGACAGCGCGGCGGCCTGGGCGCGCAGCGCCTCCGGAGTGCGCGCCGAGAGGAGCAGGGGGACGGCGGCGGGTGCGGTCTCCGGTGTCCCGGGCTGGTCGACGAGCGTGTCCGCGGAAGCTGTCGGGTCGTCCGGGGCCTGTTCGAGGATGATGTGGGCATTGGTGCCGCTGACGCCGAAGGAGGACACGCCGGCCCGCCGCGGGCGGCCCGTGTCGTCCCACGTACGGGCCTCCGTCAGCAGTCGGCCGGCTCCCGCGGACCAGTCCACCTCGGGCGTCGGGCCGTCCACGTGCAGTGTCTTGGGCATCACGCCGTGCCGCAGGGCGAGCACCGACTTGATGACCCCCGCCACACCGGCGGCAGCCGAGGCGTGGCCGATGTTGGACTTCAGCGAGCCGATCCACACCGGACGGTCCGCCGGACGGTCCTGCCCGTACGTGGCCAGCAGGGCCTGCGCCTCGATCGGGTCGCCCAGCCGCGTCCCCGTGCCGTGCGCCTCCACCACGTCCACCGCGGACGCCGGCAGCCTCGCGTCCGCGAGCGCCGCCCGGATCACCCGCTGCTGCGACGGGCCGTTCGGCGCCGTCAGGCCGTTGCTCGCACCGTCCTGGTTCACCGCCGAGCCACGGATCACCGCCAGCACCGGATGCCCGTTGCGCCGCGCGTCCGACAGGCGCTCCACCAGCAGCATGCCGACGCCCTCGCCGAAAGCGGTGCCGTCGGCCGCCGCGGCGAAGGACTTGCAGCGGCCGTCCGGGGCGAGTCCGCCCTGTCGGCTGAACTCGACGAACAGTTCGGGGCTGCACATCACGTTGACCCCGCCGGCGAGTGCCAGCGAGCATTCGCCGGACCGCAGCGCCCGTACCGCGAGGTGCAGGGCCACCAGCGAGGACGAGCACGCCGTGTCGACGGTGACCGCGGGGCCTTCCAAGCCGAAGAAGTAGGCCAGGCGTCCGGAGACGATGCTGCCCGAGTTGCCGGTGCCGAGGAATCCTTCGACGTCCTCGGGGATGTAGGGCAGCAGCCGGGCGGCGTAGTCCTGCTGCATCAGGCCGACGTACGTGCCGACGGGGGCGCCGCGCAGGGCGGCCGGGTCGATGGCCGCGCGCTCGAAGAGTTCCCAGGTGGTCTCCAGCAGCAGCCGCTGCTGCGGGTCCATGGCCAGGGCCTCGCGCGGCGAGATGCCGAAGAACTCCGCGTCGAAGTCGGCGGCGTCGTACAGGAAGCCGCCGTCGCGGGTGATGGAGGTGCCGATGCGGTCGGGATCGGGGTCGTAGAGGGCTTCGACGTCCCAACCGCGGTCGGTGGGGAACCCGGAGACGCCGTCGCGGCCCTCGGACAGCATCCGCCACAGGTCCTCGGGTGAGCGGACGCCGCCGGGGAGGCGGCAGGCCGCGGCGACGATCGCGATCCGGTCGTCGTCCGCGTCCCGGTTCCGGTCGGCCCGCCCCGCGGGTACGGCGGGCAGGGCGGCGGCGGCCGTTTCCGGGTCCGTGAGCCCGGTGCCCAGGAAGTCCGCGAGCGCCGCCGGGGTCGGGTGGTCGAACACCAGGCTGGCGGGGAGCCGCAGGCCGGTGGCGGCGTTCAGGCGGTTGCGCAGTTCCACCGAGGCCAGCGAGTCGAATCCCAGTTCGCGGAAGGCCCGTCCGGCGTCGACGGTGTCCGGGGAGGCGTGGCCGAGGACTGCTGCCGCGTGGGTGCGGACGAGTTCGACGAGCAGCCGGGTCCGTCCGGTGCCGTCGAGGGCCGCGAGGCGCCGGCGCAGGGCGTTGTCGTCGGCCCTCGCCTCCGCGGCCGTGGCCGCCCGGCGCGGCGGTGTGCGCACCAGGCCGCGCAGCAGCGGCGGCAGGGTGCCGTCCGCCGCCGCGGACCGCAGGGCCGCGGCGTCGAGGCGCATCGGGACCAGGGCGGCCCGGTCCACGGTGAGGGCGGTGTCGAGGAGCGCGAGTCCTCGCTCGGTGGAGAGTGGCGGCATCCCGGACCGGGCGAGGCGTCGTACGTCGTCCTCGTCCAGGTGTCCGGTGAGGGCACTGGGCTGCTCCCACAGGGTCCAGGCCAGGGACTGGCCGGCCAGCCCTGCCGCCCGGCGCTGAGTGGCCAGGGCGTCGAGGAAGGCGTTGGCGGCGGCGTAGTTGGCCTGTCCGGGGCCGCCGAAGGTGCCCGCGGCCGAGGAGAAGAGCACGAAGTGCGTGAGGTCGAGGTCGCGGGTCAGTTCGTGCAGGTGGAGGGCGGCGTCGACCTTGGGGCGCAGCACGGCGTCCACCCGTTCGGGGGTGAGTGCGGTGACGACGCCGTCGTCGAGGGTGCCCGCGGTGTGGACCACGGCGGCCAGCGGGTGCGCGGGCGGCAGGTCCGCGAGTACGGCGGCCAGGGCGACCCGGTCGGCGGCGTCACAGGCGACGATGGCGGTCTCGGCTCCCAGCGCGGCGAGTTCGGCCCGCAGTTCTTCGGCTCCGCCAGCGGCCGGGCCGCCGCGGGAGAGCAGCAGCAGGTGCCGGACGCCGTGCCCGGTGACCAGGCGGCGGGCGACATGGGAGCCGAGCAGGCCGGTGCCGCCGGTGATGAGGACCGTGCCGTCCGGGTCGAAGGCCCGGAGGGGCCCTGCCGCGTCGTCCGAGAGGTCCGGGTCGTTCCTGAGGACTCGGACCAGCCGGGGTACGCGGACGTCGTCGCCGCGGACCGCGGACTGCGGTTCTCCCGAGGCGAGGGCCGCGGCGACGCCCGCGGAGGTGCCGTGCTCGTCGTCGGCGTCGAGGTCGAGCAGGGCGAAGCGCCCGGGGTGTTCGGACCGGGCCGAGCGGACCAGGCCCCAGAGCGCGCTGTGCGCGGGATTGCGTACGTCCTCCCCCTCCCCGGCGCCGACCGCGCCCCGGGTGGCGAACACCAGGCGCGAGCCGGCGAAGCGGTCGTCGGCGAGCCAGGTCCGGACGTCGGCGAGGGCCTGGTGGACGGCCGCGCGGACGGCCGCGGCCGGTCCGGCCGTGGCCGCGGGCTCCGCGCAGGCGAGCAGGACCGTTTCGGGCACCGGGGCTCCGGCGTCGACAGCGGCCACCAGCGTGGCCAGATCCGCGGTTCGGTGGACCGGTGCGGCACTGCCGCGCGGGCGTGCGGTGACCCACTCCGTCGCGTAGAGGTCCTGGTGGTGGCGGCCGTGGGGGGCGCGGTCGGTGCCGAGGCCGACGGTGCCCGCGGGCCGCAGGACCAGCGCGTCCACGGTCGCGACGGGGGCGCCGGTCGCGTCGGCGACGGCGAGCGTCACCGCGTCGGGTCCGGCCGGGGCGAGCCGGATGCGGATTGCGTCGGCACCGGCGGCATGCAGGGTCACGCCGCTCCAGGAGAACGGCAGCCGTCCCTCGGGGTGGGCGTCCGCGCCAGGGGTGCCCGGCACGCCGGTGGCGTGCAGGGCCGCGTCCAGCAGGGCCGGGTGCAGGCCGAAGCGGGCGGCGTCGGGTGCGAGCCCGGCGGGCACGACGGCCTCCGCGAACAACTCGTCGCCGCGCTGCCAGGCCGCGTGCAGGCCCTGGAAGGCGGGACCGTAGGCGAATCCGCCCGCCGCGAAGCGGTCGTACAGACCGTCGAGGGCGAGGGGTTCGGCGCCGGGCGGCGGCCAGGGCATCGGCCCGTCGGCCTCGGCGCCTTCCGCGCCACCCTGGGCCAGGACGCCTTCGGCGTGCCTGGTCCACTCGTCGTCGAGGGCGCCGTCGAGGTCGCCGTCGGCGGGTGTGTCCGGCCGGGAGTGCAGGCTGAGCGGGCGGTGGCCCAGGGAGTCGGGGGCACCCACGGTGAGGCGCAGCACGGTGCCGCCGTGTTCGGGCAGCACCAGGGGGGCTTCGAGGGTGAATTCCTCGACCCGGGGGCAGCCGACGCGGGCTCCGGCCTGGAGCGCGAGTTCCAGGAAGGCGGTGCCCGGGAGCAGTGCCCGGCCGCCGACGGCGTGGTCGGCGAGCCACGGGTGGGTGCGGGCCGACAGGCGGCCGGTGAGGAGCAGACCGTCGCCGTCGGCGAGGACCACGACGGCGCCCAGGAGCGGATGGTCCGCGGGGGTCAGTCCGGCGGAGGTGACGTCGGCGACGGGTGCGGCGCCGTCCTCCAGCCAGTACGGGTCGCGCTGGAAGGCGTAGGTGGGCAGTTCCACCCGTCCGGGGCGGCGGTCGGCGAAGACGGTGTCCCAGTCCGGGGAGACTCCGCGCAGGTGGAGTTCGGCCAGGGACTCGGTGAACCGGCGCGGGCCGCCCTCGTCGCGGCGCAGGGTGCCCACGGCGGTGGCGTCGGCGCCCGCGTCCTCGGCGGTCTCCAGGGCTCCGACGGTGAGGACGGGGTGCGGGCTGCTCTCCAGGAGGACGTGGTAGCCGTCGGCGAGCAGGGCGCGGGTCGCCTGTTCGAAGCGGACGGTCCCGCGGAGGTTGCGGTACCAGTAGTCGGCATCCAGAGCGGTGGTGTCCTCCAGCAGGCCGCCGCTGAGGGTGGAGTAGAAGGGGATGGCGGACGGGCGGGGGGTCAGTCCGTCGAGCCGGGCGAGCAGTTCGGTGCGGATGTCCTCGACGTGGGCGCTGTGCGAGGCGTAGTCGACGGGGATGCGCCGACTGCGGATGTCCAGGGCCGTCGTCCGGTCGAGGAACGCGTCGAGCGCGTCGGTGTCGCCGGAGATCACGGTGGAGGCGGGTCCGTTGACGGCGGCGACGGAGAGCCGGCCGGCCCAGGGGGCGAGGTGTTCGGCGACCTGTTCGGCGGGCAGCGCCACCGAGGCCATGCCGCCGCGGCCGGACAGTGCCCGGATGGCGCGGCTGCGCAGGGCGACGACCTTCGCCCCGTCCTCCAGGCTCAGCGCTCCCGCCACCACGGCGGCGGCGATCTCGCCCTGGGAGTGGCCGATGACCGCGCCGGGGGTGATGCCGTGGGAGCGCCACAGTTCGGCCAGGGAGACCATGACGGCCCACAGCGCCGGCTGCACCACGTCGACGCGGTCGGCCGGCGGGGTGCCGGGGGCGCCGCGCAGGACGGCTTCCAGGGACCAGTCGACGAAGGGGGTCAGGGCGCGTTCGCAGTCCGCGATGCGGGCGGCGAAGACGGGGGCGGAGTCGAGGAGTTCGACGGCCATGCCGGCCCATTGGGAGCCCTGTCCGGGGAACACCAGGGCGACTTCGCCGCCGGTTCCGGCGGTGCCGAGGACCAGGCCGGGGACGGTGCGGCCGGCAGCCAGGGCGTCGAGGCCGGCCCGGAACTCGTCGGGGTGGGCGCCGATCAGGACCGCCCGGTGCTCGTGCGCGGCGCGGGTCGTCGCGAGGGCGTGGCCGACCTCGGCCGGGCCGGGGCCGGGGTGGGCGTCGAGGTGGTCGCGGAGCCGTGCGGCCTGGGCGCGCAGCGCTTCGGCGGTGCGTCCGGAGAGCACCCAGGGGAGGACGGCGGGGGCGGCGGGTTCGTCGGCCTGTTCCGGGACGGGTTCGTCCGCCTGTTCCAGGACGACGTGTCCGTTGGTGCCGCTGACGCCGAAGGAGGACACCGCGGCCCGGCGGGGCCGTCCGGTCTCGGGCCAGGGGGTGTTCGCGGTGACCAGGCGTACCGCGCCCGCGGTCCAGTCGATCTGCGGGGACGGGTCCTGCGCGTGCAGGGTGGGCGGGACGGTGCCGTGCCGCATGGCGAGGACGGTCTTGATGACGCCGCCGACGCCGGCCGCCGCCTGGGTGTGCCCGATGTTGGACTTCAGCGAGCCGAGCAGCAGCGGCTGCCCGTCCGCGCGGTCCTGCCCGTAGGTGGCCAGCAGGGCCTGGGCCTCGATCGGGTCGCCCAGCGGGGTGCCGGTGCCGTGCGCCTCGACCACGTCCACGTCGGCGGGGGTGAGTCCGGCGTTGGCCAGGGCGTGGCGGATGACGCGCTGCTGGGCGGGGCCGTTGGGGGCGGTGAGCCTGCTGCTGGCGCCGTCCTGGTTGACGGCGGTGCCGCGGATCAGGGCGAGGACCGGGTGGCCGTTGCGCCGGGCGTCGGAGAGGCGCTCCAGGAGGAGCATGCCGACGCCCTCGCCCCAGCCGGTGCCGTCGGCGGCGGCGGCGAAGGACTTGCAGCGGCCGTCCCGGGCCAGGCCGCCCTGGCGGCTCATCTCCACGAACGGGACGGGTGTCGACATGACCATCGCGCCCCCGGCCAGGGCCAGGGTGCAGTCGCCGGCCCGCAGGGCCTGGGCGGCGAGGTGGATGGCGACCAGCGAGGAGGAGCAGGCGGTGTCGATGCTGACCGCCGGGCCCTCCAGACCGAAGGTGTAGGCGACGCGGCCCGAGGCGACGCTGTCGGAGCTGCCGCTGCCGACGTAGCCGGCCACGTCGTCGGGTACCTGGCGCAGCCGTACCGCGTAGTCCTGGTACATCACCCCGGCGAAGACGCCGGTCCTGCTGCCCCGCAGGGTCGCGGGATCGATGCCGGCCCGTTCGAACGCCTCCCAGGTGGTCTCCAGGAGGAGCCGCTGCTGTGGGTCCATCGCGAGCGCTTCGCGCGGGGAGATCCCGAAGAATCCGGGGTCGAAGTGCCCGACGTCGTCGAGGAAGCCGCCCAGGGCGGTGTGGCTGGTGCCCTCGCGCAGTTGTTCCGGGTCGTCCAGGTGGTCCAGGTCCCAGCCCCGGTCGCCGGGGAAGCCGGCGATGGCATCGGTGCCGTCGGTGACCAGGCGCCACAGGTCCTCGGGGGACCGTACGCCGCCGGGGTAGCGGCAGCTCATCGCGACGACCGCGATCGGTTCGCGGCCCGCTTCCTCGGCCTCGGTCAGGCGCCGGCGGGTGTGGTGCAGATCCGCCGTCACCCGCTTGAGGTAGTCCCTCAGCTTGTCGTCGTTCACCATCGGGTGCCGCCGTCCTGGTTCGCGTGTCGGGTCGGTGTCATGACAGGCCGAGTTCGTTGTCGATGAGGTCGAAGAGTTCGTCGTCGCTGGCGCCGTCCATGCGGTCCTCGATGGAGTCGGCTGCCGTGCCGTCGCCGTCGGCTTCGGTGACCGCCGGGTCGAGGCGGCCCAGGAGTTCCCGGAGTCGGTCGGCGAGCCGTTCGCGGTCCGCCGGGTCGTCGACACCGCCGTCGAGGGCGCCTTCCAGGCGGTCGAGTTCGGCCAGGCCGGGGACCTGCCCGGGCCCGGCGTCGGGGACCAGTTCGGCGGCGAGGTGTCCGGCGATCGCGGCCGGGGTGGGGTGGTCGAAGAGCAGGGTGGCCGGGAGGGGGTGGCCGGTGGCGGCGCGCAGCCGGTTGCGCAGTTCCACCGCGGTCAGCGAGTCGAAGCCGACCTCCAGCAGGCCGCGTCCGGGCTCGACCGCGGCCGGGCCGCTGTGGCCGAGCACCAGGGCGGCGTGGGAGCGGACCAGGTCGAGGAGCACCCTCCCGCGCTGGGTGTCGTTGAGGGAGCCGAGGCGCTGCTTCAGGGCTTCGGGCCCGTCGGGGCCGGTGCCGGCGGCGGGGCCCGCGACGCCGCGCCGGGCGCCGGGGCGCACCAGGCCGCGCAGCAGGGCGGGGACGCCGCCGGTGCCGGCTTGGGCGCGGACGGCCGCGGTGTCGAGCCGCAGCGGGAGGACGACCGGCTCGTCGAGGGTGCCGGCCGTGTCGAACAGTGCCAGTCCCTCGGCCGGGTCGAAGGCGACGATCCCGCCCCGGGCGATCCGTCGCAGGTCGGCCTCGGTGAGCCCGCCGGTCATCCCGGTGCTGTTGGCCCACAGGCCCCAGGCGATGGAGCGGCCGGGCAGCCCGTCGCCGCGACGCCGGTGGGCCAGTGCGTCCAGGAAGGCGTTGGCGGCGGCGTAGTTGCCCTGGCCCATGCCGCCGAAGACTCCGGCGATGGACGAGAACAGCACGAACTCGGACAGGTCCAGGCCGGCGGTGAGTTCGTGCAGATTGATCGCCGCGTCCACCTTGGGGCGCAGGACGAGGTCCAGCTGCTCGGGCGTCATGGTGGCGACGACGCCGTCGGCCAGGACGCCCGCGGCGTGCACCACCCCGGTCAGCGGGTGTGCGGCGGGCAGGGCGGCCAGCAGGGCCGCAAGGGCGTCGCGGTCGGCGGCGTCGCAGGCGGTGATCTCGGCGTGCGCGCCCAGGGCGGCGAGGTCGGCGAGGAGTTCCGCCGCGCCGTCGGCGGCGGGGCCGCTGCGGCTGGTCAGCAGCAGGTGCCGGACGCCGTGTTCGGCGGCCAGGTGGCGGGCGACGTGGCCGCCGATGGCGCCGGTGCCGCCGGTGATCAGGACGGTTCCGTCGCCGCCCCAGCCGGGTGTGCGCCCGGCGGCGGACAGCGGTACGCGGGCCAGCCGGGCGATGTGGACGGCCCCGGCTCGGATCGCGAGCTGGGGTTCCCCGGACGCGAGGGCTTCGGCGAGTACGGCGGTCGGGGTCTCGTGGGCGTCCAGGTCCAGCAGGACGAAGCGGTCGGGGTTCTCGGTCTGCGCCGAGCGGACCATGCCCCAGAGCGCGGCCAGGGCCGGGGCCGGGACGTCGTCGCCGGTCACCGGGACCGCGCCCGCGGTGACCAGGACCAGCTTGGAGCCGGTCAGGCGCTCGTCGGCCAGCCAGTCGCGCAGCAGGGCGAGGACCGTGCCGAGGCCGTCGTGGACCGCGTCGCGGAGGGTGCCGGGCGGCGCGTGCGGGGCCGGGGCGGGCGGGCAGGCGGCCAGGACCAGCCGGGGCGGCGGGGCGCCCGCGTCGAGCAGTGCGGACAGCGCGGCGAGGTCGGTGACCGTACGGCCGGGGAGCGGCGCGGCGCCGGAGGGCAGGGGCGTCCCGGTGCCGAGCACGGTCCAGGACTCCGGGCCGAAGACGGTGCCCGCCACTGTCGCGGCGCCCTCGGGCAGGGCCTGCCACTCGGGGCGGAACAGTTCCTCGTGGTGTCCGGCGCGGGTGGCCTTGAAGCGGTCGGGCGAGACGGGCCGCAGGACGAGGGACCGGGCCGACACCACCGGCCGCCCGGTGGCGTCGGTCGCCCGTACGGCGACGGCGTCGCGGCCGGTGGGGGTCAGCCGCAGCCGGAGTTCGGTGGCGCCGGAGGCGTGCAGGCGCACCCCGTTCCAGGAGAACGGCAGCCAGCCCTGCTCCGGTCCCTCCAGTACGTCGAACACCAGCGCGTGCAGGGCGGCGTCCAGCAGGGCCGGGTGCAGGCCGAACGCGGCGGCGTCCGACTGCTGCTCTTCCGGCAGGCTCGCGACGGCGTACACCTCGTCGCCGAGCCGCCAGGCCGCGCGCAGGCCCTGGAACGCGGGGCCGTAGGCGAATCCGCCGTCCGCGAAGCGGTCGTACAGGCCTTCCGTGTCGAGGGGGACGGCTCCGGGCGGCGGCCAGGCCGCGGGGTCCGCCGGGTCGACCGGGTCCGCCGGGTCGGGCTCTCCGGCGGAGGTGAGCAGGCCGCTCGCGTGCCGGGTCCAGGAGGCGTCGGGGCCGGCGTCGGCGGCCCGGGCGTGGACGCTCAGCGGGCGGGTGCCGGAGGCGTCCGGGCTTCCGACGGTAAGCTGAAGTGCGACGGCTCCGCCCGCCGGGAGCACCAGCGGTGCCTCCAGGGTCAGTTCCTCGACCTGGTCGCAGCCGACCTGGTCGCCCGCGCGGACCGCGAGTTCCAGGAACGCGGTGGCGGGGAACAGCACGCCCTCGTAGACGCCGTGGTCGGCCAGCCAGGGGTGGCTGCGGACCGAGAACCTGCCGGTGAAGAGGAAGCCGTCGGAGTCCGCGAGTTCCGTTCCGGCGCCGAGCAGCGGGTGGTCGACCGTCAGCAGTCCGGCCGCGGGCAGGTCGGCCGCGGCCGGACTGGCCGCCAGCCAGTAGCTGCCGCGCTGGAAGGCGTAGGTCGGCAGGTCGACGGCGGAACGGGACGGGCCGCCGGAGTGGACGGCGTTCCAGTCCACGGGGACGCCCACGACGTGCAGCCGGGCCAGGGCGGCCGTCGCCGCGGGTGCTTCGGGCCGGTCCTTGCGCAGCAGGGGCACCAGCACGGAGCCGCCGGTGGCGCCGGTCAGGCAGTCCTGGCCCATGGCGGTGAGCGCGCCGTCGGCTCCGAGTTCGAGGAACGCGGTGACGCCGTCGCGTTCCAGGTGGCGTACGCCGTCCTGGAAGCGGACGGTGCCGCGCACGTGCTCCACCCAGTAGTCCGGTGAGCCGAGCTGCTCGGCGGTGGCCGGCTCGCCCGTCAGGTCGGAGATGACGGGGACGGTGGCCTCCCCCGGGACGATCCGTGCCACGACCTCGCGGAACTCGGCGAGCATGGGTTCCATGAGGGGCGAGTGGAAGGCGTGGGAGACCGGCAGCCGTCGGGTCTTGCGGCCGTGCGCGGCGAGCACGGCGGCGATCTCGTCCACCACCGCCGCGTCGCCGGAGATCACGGTCGAGGCCGGGCCGTTGACCGCGGCGAGGCCGACGTCGCTCTCGCGGCCCGCGAGCAGCGGCAGTACCTCCTCCTCCCCGGCGGCGAGGGCGACCATCGCGCCACCCGCCGGGAGGGCCTGCATCAGCCGTCCCCGCGCGACCACCAGCCTCGCGGCGTCGGGCAGGGTGAACACCCCGGCGACGTGGGCGGCGGCCAGCTCGCCCACGGAGTGGCCGAGCAGCCGGTCGGGACGCACGCCCCAGTGCTCGACGAGGCGGAAGAGTGCGACGCCGAGGGCGAACAGGGCGGGCTGGGTGTACTCGGTGCGGTCCAGCAGGCCGTGGCCGGGGGCGCCGGGGGCCGCGTCGATCACCTCCCGCAGCGGGTGGTCGAGCAGCGGGTCGAGTTCCGCGCAGACCGCGTCGAAGGCGTCGGCGAAGACCGGGAACCGCGCGTACAGTTCGGCGCCCATCCCGGTGCGCTGGCTGCCCTGGCCGGGGAACAGGAAGGCGGTCTTCGCGGCCGGGCCGGTGACACCGCTCACCAGGTCCGCCGACGGCTCGCCGGCGGCGAGGGCGGTGAGCCCTTGGAGCAGGGTCTGCCGGTCCGTGCCGGTGAGGGCGGCCCGGTACTCGAAGGCGCTGCGGTTCAGCGCCAGGGAGCGGCCCAGGTCCGCGACGGCGAGGGTCGGGGCATGCTCCACGTGCCGGAGCAGCCGGGCGGCCTGCTCCCGCAGCGCGTCCGCGCCGCGGGCGGAGAGCAGCCAGGGCAGGGCGGGCTCGGCGGGGGCGACGGGCGTGTCAGGGGTCGGCGCGGGGGCGGCGGCCGGGGCCGGTTCGGTGGGCTGTTCGAGGATGGTGTGGGCGTTGGTGCCGCTGACTCCGAACGACGACACCGCGGCCCGCCGGGGGCGGCCGGTCTCCGGCCACGGGGTGTCGTCGGTGAGCAGCCGGACCGCGCCGGCCGACCAGTCGACGTGGGGTGTCGGCGCGTCGACGTGCAGGGTGCGCGGCAGCGCCCCGTGCCGCATGGCCTGCACCATCTTGATGATGCCGGCGACGCCGCCGGCGGCCTGGCTGTGTCCGATGTTCGACTTCAGCGACCCCAGCAACAGCGGCTGCTGCGCGCCGCGTTCCCGGCCGTACGTGGCCAGGAGTGCCTGGGCCTCGATCGGGTCGCCCAGCCGGGTCCCGGTGCCGTGCGCCTCCACCGCGTCGACCTCGGAAGCGGTCAGTCCGGCGTCGGCGAGGGCCGCCCGGATGACCCGCTGCTGGGAGGGGCCGTTGGGGGCGGTCAGGCCGTTGCTGGCGCCGTCCTGGTTGACGGCGGAGCCGCGAACGAGGGCGAGCACCGGGTGGCCGTTGCGCCGGGCGTCCGAGAGGCGTTCCAGGACGAGCAGTCCGGCGCCCTCTGCCCAGGAGGTGCCGTCGGCGGCGGCGGCGAACGGTTTGCAGCGGCCGTCCTCGGCGAGCACCCGTTGCCGGCTGAACTCCACGAACGCGCCCGGTGTCGACATCACGGTCACCCCGCCGGCGAGCGCCAGCGAGCATTCGCCGGCCCGCAGCGACCGGGTCGCGAGGTGGACCGCGACCAGCGACGAGGAGCACGCCGTGTCGACGGTCACCGCGGGCCCTTCGAGGCCGAGGCTGTAGGAGATCCGCCCGGACGCCACGCTGCCCGCGCTGCCGATCCCGAGGTAGCCCTCGAGCTCTTCGGAGGGTTCGGTGACGCGCGACCCGTAGTCGTGGTGGCTGCATCCGACGAAGACGCCGCTCGCGCTGCCCTTGAGTGACAGCGGGTCGATGCCGGCCCGCTCGAACGCCTCCCAGGAGAGTTCGAGCAGCAGCCGCTGCTGGGGGTCGATGGTCAGCGCCTCGCGCGGGGAGATCCCGAAGAAGGCCGGGTCGAAGCGGTCGGCGTCGTGGAGGAAGCCGCCTTCCCGCGCGTAGGTGCTGCCGACCCGGTCCGGGTCCGGGTCGTAGAGACCTTCCAGGTCCCAGCCTCGTCCGGTGGGGAAGCCGGTGATCGCGTCCTGTCCGCCCGCGACGAACTCCCACAGCTCCTCGGGGGTGCTGACGCCGCCGGGGTAGCGGCAGCTCATGGCGACCACGGCGATCGCCTCGTCCTCGGGCACCGCGGCGGCCGCGGGCAACTGCCCGGGAGCGTCGGGCGTCTGCGTGGCGGGCGCCCCCGGCAGTTCGGTGCGCAGGTGTCCGGCCAGGGCCGTGGCCGTGGGGTAGTCGAAGGCCAGGGTCACCGACAGGCGCAGGCCGGTGGCCGCGGCCAGCCGGTTGCGCAGTTCGACGGCGGTCAGCGAGTCGAAGCCGATCTCCTTGAACGCCTGGTCAGGCCCCACCGCCTCGGGCCCGGGGTGGCCGAGCACGGCGGCGACCTCCCGGCGGACCAGGTCCAGCAGGGCCCGGTCCCGTTCCGCCGGGGGCAGTGCGGCCAGCCGCAGGGCCGGCGGCTCGGCACCGTCGGCCGTGCTCCGGGGCCCGCCCGCGGCGGCGAGTACGTCCCGTACCTCGGGCAGGTCCCCGAGGGCGGCACTGGGCCGGAGCGCGGTGAACGCCCGGGTGAAGCGGTCCCAGGCGAAGTCGGCGACGAGGACGGCCGTGTCGTCGTGGTCGAGGGCCTGACGCAGCGCGATCGTGGCCGCGGCCGGATCCATGGCGGGCAGGCCGTCCCGGATCAGCCGTTCGGCGACCGCTCCGGAGGCGAGGCTGTCGCCGCCCCACAGGCCCCAGGCCACCGAGGTGCCGGGCAGTCCGAGGTCGCGGCGCTGCCGGGCCAGGGCGTCGAGGTAGGCGTTGGCGGCGGCGTAGCTGCCCTGGCCGGTGCCGCCGAGGGTGCCGGCGAGCGAGGAGAACAGCACGAAGGCGGTCAGGTCGAGTTCACGGGTGAGCTCGTCGAGGTTGCGTGCGCCGTCGAGCTTGGGGCGCAGGACGCCGGCCGCGCGTTCGGGGGTGATCGAGTCGATCACCCCGTCGTCGAGGACGCCCGCGGTGTGCAGGACGGCGCGCAGCGGGCGCTCGGCCGGAATGCCGGCGAGCAGTTCCGCCAGTGCGTCGCGGTCCGCGACGTCGCAGGCCACCGCGGTGGCGGCGGCGCCGAGTCCGCGCAGTTCGGCGAGCAGGGCGTCGGCCCCCGGGGCCTGTGCGCCGCGCCGGCTGGTGAGCAGCAGGTGCGCGGTGCCGGTGCGGGCGAGCCATCGGGCGACCTGGGCGCCGAGGCCGCCGGTGCCGCCGGTGATCAGGACCGTGCCCTCGGGCGTCCAGTCGCGTACGGGCGCGGTGTCGCCGAGTGCGGCGTGGACGACCCTGCGGCCGTAGCGGCCGGTGGCGCGTACCGCCACCTGGTCCTCGCCGTCGGGGCCGGTCAGCGCTTCGGCGAGCCGGGTCGCGGCCCGGTCGTCGAGCCGTCGCGGCAGGTCGACCAGGCCGGCCCAGCGCTGCGGGTACTCGACACCGGCGACCCCGCCGAGGCCCCAGACCAGGGCCTGGAGGGTGCTGTCGATCCGGTCGGAGCGGCCGACCGACACCGCGCCCCGGGTGGCGCACCAGAGCGGGGCGTCGGTGCCGAGGTCGCCCAGGGCCTGGAGGAGCGCGACCGTCAGGGTGAGGCCGCGGGGAAGCGCCGAGCCGTCGCCGTGCGGTTCTTCGGCCAGGGCGAGCAGCGACAGGATTCCGGCGGGCGGCCCGTCGGTGTGGTCGTGGGCGTCGCGGAGCAGTGCGGCGAACCGTGTCCGGTCGGTGGCGTCGGGGCCCGCCTCGACCAGGACGGGTGTGGCGCCGTGTCCGCGCAGGGAGTCCACGGCGAACGCGACGGCCGGGTCGTCGGCGGCGCCGGCCGGGGCGACGACGAGCCAGCTGCCGGTGAGCCGGCGCCGCTCGGGTGCCGGCAGGGGCTTCCAGGCGACCCGGTAGCGCCAGCTGTCGGCGGTCCGGTCGCCGGCCCGGCCGCGCGCCCATTCGGCGAGGGTGGGCACCAGGGAGGCGAGGGAGGCCCTCAGTTCGCCGTCCTCGACCCGCAGGGTGGTGGCGAGGGCGTCCAGGTCCCCGTGGTCGACCGCCTCCCAGAAGCCGGAGTCGGCCGGGCCGGTGCCGGTCATGGCGTCAGTGCCGGTCAGGGCGTCGGCGGGCCGGTCGGGGGTGGTGTCCAGCCAGTAGCGCTGCTGCTGGAAGGCGTAGGTGGGCAGAGGTCGCTTGCGCGCGCCGGTTCCGGCGAACACCGTGCCCCAGTCCACCGGCAGTCCGCGTACCTGGAGTTCGGTGAGCGCGGCGAGGAAGCGGTCGGGGCCGCCCTCGGCGCGGCGCAGGGTGCCGACGACGGCTCCGTCTCCGGCCCCGGCCGCTTCGACGGCCTGCTGGAGCCAGACGGTCAACGCGGGGTGGGTGCTGCACTCGACGAAGGTGTGGTGCCCGTCGGCGATGAGCGCGTCGACCGCCCGTCCGAACTCCACTGGCCGGCGCAGGTTCTCGTACCAGTACGCGGCGTCCAGGCCCACGGTGTCCAGGGGGCCGCCGCTGACCGTGGAGTAGAACGGGATGTCGGACGTCCGCGGCGCGGTGCCGCCGAGGAGGGTGAGCAGTTCCTCCCGGAGCTCCTCCACCTGGGGCGAGTGTCCGGCGAAGTCCACACCGGGGACCGGCCAGGCCAGGACGCCCGCCTCGGAGTACTGCTCGCGCAGTCGTTCCAGTGCCGCCGGGTCGCCGGAGACCGTCACCGACGTCGGCCCGTTGACCGCGGCGACGTCGAGTGCCCCGTCGTAGGCGGACAGTGCTGCGCGTACGGCTTCGACCGGCTGTGGCACGAACAGCATGCCGCCGCGTCCGGTCAGGGCCGTCAGGGCCCGGCTGCGCAGGGCGACGATCCGGGCCGCGTCGTCCAGCGAGAGCGCGCCGGCCACGCAGGCGGCGGCGATCTCCCCCTGGGAGTGGCCGACCACGGCGTCGGGGACGATCCCGTGCGCCCGCCACAGCTCGGCCAGCGACACCATCACGGCGAACAGCACCGGCTGCACCACGTCCACCCGGTCCAGCGGGGGCGCGTCGGGCTCGTCCCGCAGGACGGCGAGCAGCGACCAGTCCAGGTGCGGGGCGAGGGCGCGGTCACAGGCCGCGATCCGGTCGGCGAAGACCGGGGCGTGGTCCAGCAGTTCCCGGGCCATGCCGGCCCACTGGGATCCCTGGCCGGGGAAGACGAAGACGGTCCTGGCCGACCGGGCGACGGTTCCTTCGACCAGGCCGGGTGCGCGGTCTCCCGCGGCCAGCGCGGCCAGGCCGCCCAGCAGGGTCGCGCGGTCGTCACCGACGACGGCCGCGCGGTGCTCGAAGGCGGTCCTGGTGGTGGCCAGGGAGTAGCCGACGTCGACGGACGACAGCTCCGGATTCTCCGTCAGGTACGCGTGCAGCCGCTCGGCCTGGGCCTTCACCGCCTCGGCGGTCCGCCCGGACAGGACCCACGGGACGGCGGACGCCCCGGGTACGGCCGCGGGTGCGGGTACGGGTGCGAGCTCGGGCTCGGCGGGCGGCTGCTCGATGACGACGTGGGCGTTGGTGCCGCTCAGGCCGAACGAGGACACACCGGCTCGGCGCGGCCGTCCCGTCTCCGGCCAGGGGGCGGCCTCGGTCAGCAGGGCGACGGCGCCCGCCGTCCAGTCGACGTTCGGGGACGGCCGGTCGATGTGCAGGGTCCGCGGCAGCTCGCCGTGCCCCATCGCCAGCACCATCTTGATGATGCCGCCGACTCCGGCGGCGGCCTGGGTGTGCCCGATGTTCGACTTCAGCGACCCGAGCCACACCGGCCGGTCGGCCGGCCGGTCCTGCCCGTAGGTGGCCAGCAGCGCGTCGGCCTCGATCGGGTCGCCCAGCCGGGTGCCGGTGCCGTGCGCCTCGACCACGTCCACGTCGGCGGCCGTCAGTCGGGCGTTCGCCAGCGCGTCGCGGATCACCCGCTGCTGGGCCAGGCCGCTGGGCGCGGTCAGCCCGTTGCTCGCGCCGTCCTGGTTGATCGCCGAGCCGCGCAGCACCGCGAGCACCGGGTGGCCGTTGCGGCGGGCGTCCGAGAGCCGTTCCAGGAGCAGCAGGCCCACGCCCTCGGCCATGCCGAAGCCGTCCGCCGAGGCGGCGAAGGACTTGCAGCGCCCGTCCTCGGCGAGCCCGCGCTGCCGGCTGAAGCCGGTGAACGACAGCGGGGTGCCCATCACCGTGGCGCCGCCCGCCAGGGCCAGCGCGCATTCGCCCGAGCGCAGCGACTGGGCGGCGAGGTGGACCGCCACCAGGGACGAGGAGCAGGCCGTGTCCACGGTCACGGCGGGCCCCTGGAGGCCGAGTTGGTAGGCGACCCGCCCGGACAGGACGCTGGTGGAGATGCCCGCGATGAACAGGCCCTCCAGTTCCTCGGGGACGTCGCGCAAGGTGCCGCCGTAGCCCTGGTAGGAGGCGCCGGCGAAGACGCCGGTCGGGGTGCCGTGCAGGGACGCCGGGTCGATGCCGGCGCGCTCGATCGCCTCCCAGGAGGTTTCGAGCAGCAGTCGCTGCTGCGGGTCCATGGCCAGGGCCTCGCGCGGCGAGATCCCGAAGAACCCGGGGTCGAACCGGTCCGCGTCCGTGACGAATCCGCCCGCGGCGGCGTAGCTCCGGCCGGGCCGGTCAGGGTCCGCGTCGTACAGCGCGTCGAGGTCCCAGCCCCGGTCGGACGGCAGCCCGGAGACGGCGTCGCGCCCGTCGGCGACCAGGTGCCACAGGTCCTCGGGGGTGCGTACGCCGCCGGGGTAGCGGCAGCTCATGGAGACGATCACGACGGGGTCGTCGTCCGCGGCGGGTGCCGCCGACGGGAGCGGCCGGACGGTGGCGGGCTCCTCGGCGACGCCCAGCAGTCCGGTCTCCACGCGCCGGGCGAGCGCGGTCGCCGACGAGTAGTCGAAGACGACGGTGACCGGGAGCCGCAGGCCGGTGGCGGTGTTGAGCCGGTTGCGCATGTCCACGGCGGTCAGGGAGTCGAAGCCCAGGTCGCGGAAGGCACGGCCGGGGGCGACCGCGTCCGGCGAGTCGTGGCCGAGGACGGCGGCCGCGTGGGTCCGGACCAGCTCGACCAGCACCCGGGTCCGCTCGGCCGCCGGGAGCGGCTCCAGCCGGTCGCGCAGCGCCGAGGGCGTTCCCTGGGCCCCGGTCCCGCCGGTCTCCGGCTCGGCGGCCAGCGCGGTGCGCACCTCCGGGAGTTCCCCGATCAGCGGGCTGGGGCGGGCCGAGGTGAAGACCGTCGCGAAGCGGTCCCAGTCGATGTCGGCGACCACGACCACCGTCTCGTCGTGGTCCAGGACCTGCTGGAGCCCGGTGATCGCGACCGCGGGCGGCATGAAGAGCACGCCGTGGCCGCGCAGGGTCTCCTCCGCCAGTTCGGCCGCCATCCCGCCGGCCCCGCCCTCGGGGCTCCAGATGCCCCACACCACGGAGGTCGCGGCGAGGCCGCGGCTCCGGCGGTCCTCGGCGAGGCCGTCGAGGTAGGCGTTGGCGGCGGCGTAGGCGCCGTGGACGGCGCTGCCCCACACCCCGGAGATGGAGGAGAACAGCACGAACGCGTCGAGCGTGTCCCGGTCGAAGAGCAGGTCCAGGTTCCCGGCCCCGCCGACCTTGGCGTGGAGGGTGTCGGCGAACTCGTCCGCGTCGGTGTCGGGCAGTGGCACCAGCAGCCCGGCCCCTGCGGCGTGGAAGACGGTGCTGATCCGGTGGCCGTCCTGTTCGAGGCCGTCCTTGAGCGCGCGCAGGGCCTCCAGGTCGGCGACGTCGCACGCGGTCAGGGTGACCCGGGTGCCGAGGGCGGCCAGTTCCTCGGAGAGCTCCGGCGCACCCGGCGCATCCGCGCCGCGCCGGCTGACCAGCACCAGGTGCCCGGCTCCCCGCCGGGCCAGCCAGCGCGCGATCTGCGCGCCGATCCCGCCGGTGCCGCCGGTGATCAACACGGTGCCCCCGGGCCGCCAGCTGCGCCGCGGCGCGGTGTCGCCCAGGGCGGACCGGACCAGCCGCCGGCCGTGGCAGCCGGTGGCCCGTACGGCGACCTGGTCCTCGTCCCCGGCGCCGCCGGCCAGCACCCGGCACAGCTGCGGGGCGGTGTCCGTGTCCAGGACCTCCGGGAGGTCGATCAGACCGCCCCAGCGCTGCGGGAACTCCAGCGCGGCGACCCGGCCCAGACCCCAGAGCAGGTTCTGCGCGGCGCTGACCGCGCTCCCGGTGTCCGTGCCCCCGACCGACACCGCACCCCGGGTCGCCCACCACAGGGGCGCGTCGATCCCGGCGTCTCCGAGGGCCTGCACCAGGGCCAGGTTGAGCGCGGCGCCCAGCGGGACGCAGGGGTGCGCCGAGTGCGGGCGCTCGTCGAGGCCCAGCAGCGACAGCACTCCCGTCACCGGGCCGGGCAGCGCGTCGAGGGACGCGCGAACCCGGTCGGCCAGCACGGCACGGTCGGCCTCCGCCTCGGCGATCCGTAGGTGGACCACCGAAGCCCCGGCCTGCTCCATGACCTGGACGGTCGTCTCCGATCGGCGCACCCCGTCCTCGGGCCGACCGTCGGACGACAGCACGAGCCAGGTGCCGTCCAGGGCGACCGGGGGACCCTCGGGCAGGGCTCGCCAGGTCACGCGGTAGCGCCAGGAGTCGACCACCGAACGCTCGGTGCGCTCGGTGCGCCAGGTGGCGAGCGCGGGGAGCACCACGTTCAGCGGGTCCTCGGGCGCCACCCCGAGGGTCGTGGTGAACCGGTCCAGGTCACCCCCGCCCAAGGCCTCCCAGAAGTCGTCGCCCTCCGAGGACGTTCCGGAAGGACCGCCCGCCGTGGGGCCGGTGTCCTCCAGCCAGTACGGGCGACGCTGGAAGGGGTAGGTGGGCAGGGAGACGCCGTCCGGACGGTGTCCGGCGAACACCCGGTCCCAGTCGGGCAGCAGACCGCCCGCGTAGGCCTCTCCCAGGGACGTCAGGAAGCGGTCGAGGCCGCTCTCGCCGCGCCGCAGCGTGCCCACGACCACGGCGGGGCCCTGCGCGGAGCCGGCGGTGTCGGCCTCGTCGGCGGTCTGCTGGACGCCGAAGGTGAGCACGGGGTGCGGGCCGGCCTCGACGAAGAACCGGAAGCCCTCCGCCAGCAACGTCTCCGTGGCCCTCCCGAACTCGACGGTCTCCCGCAGATTGCGGTACCAGTACTCCGCGTCCAGGGCCTTCGTGTCCAGCCAACCGCCCGTCACCGTCGAGAAGAACGGCACCGAACCCGAGACAGGAACGATCCCGGCCAGATCGGACAGCAACCGCTCGCGGATCTCCTCCACCTGCGCGGAATGCGACGCGTAGTCGACCTCGATCACACGCGCCCGCACACCCTCACCCACCAGCCCGTCGACCAGTGCCGCCACCGCGTCCGCGTCACCCGACACCACCGTCGACGACGGCCCGTTCACCGCCGCCACCGACAACCGCCCCGCCCACGGGGCGATCCGCTCCCGCACCACACCCACCGGCAGAGGCACCGACGCCATGCCACCCCGCCCCGCCAACACCCCCACCGCACGGGAACGCAGCGCGACCACCCGGGCCCCGTCCTCCAGACTCAAACCGCCCGCCACGCACGCGGCCGCGACCTCACCCTGGGAATGGCCCACCACCGCGTCCGGAACCACACCGAACGAACGCCACACCTCCGCCAGCGACACCATCACCGCCCACAACACCGGCTGCACCACATCGACCCGCGCCAGCAGCGCCTCCGAGCCCAGCGCCTCCGTCAACGACCAGTCGACGTAAGGCGCCAGAGCCCGCCCGCACTCCGCCATCCGCCCCGCGAACACAGCCGATTCGGCCAACAACTCCGCAGCCATCCCCACCCACTGCGAACCCTGACCCGGAAACACCAACACCGAACGGCCCGACGACACACCGTCGCCCCGCACCAGCCCCGGCACCGACCGGCCTTCGGCCAGGGCTTTCACGCCGTCGATCAGCCGGTCCGGGTCGGTGCCCACGACCACGGCCCGCCGTTCGAAGGCGGTACGCGTGAGGGCGAGGGCGCGGCCGGTGCCGGCGGCCCGCAGGGGTCCGGGACCGGCGCTCAGGTGTGCCAGCAGCCGGGCCGCCTGGTCGCGCAGCGCCTCGTCGGTACGCCCCGACAGCACCCAGGGCAGCGGGTACGCATCGCCATCGGCCGCGGCGTCGGCCGCCGGTTCGGTTTCCTCCGCCGGGGCCTGTTCCAGGATCAGATGGGCGTTGGTGCCGCTGACGCCGAAGGCGGACACCCCCGCCCGGCGCGGGCGTCCCGTGTCGTCCCAGGCTCGGGCCTCGGAAAGGATTTCCACGGCTCCCGACGACCAGTCCACCATGGGCGTCGGCCGGTCCGCGTGCAGGGTCCTGGGCAGTTCGCCGTGCTCGATCGCCAGCACCATCTTGATGACGCCGCCCACTCCGGCCGCCGCCGAGGTGTGGCCGATGTTCGACTTCAACGAGCCCAGCCACAAAGGTCGTTCGGCGGGCCGCCGCTGACCGTACGTGGCCAGCAGCGCCTGCGCCTCGATGGGGTCGCCGAGCGTGGTGCCGGTGCCGTGCGCCTCCACCACGTCCACCTCGGACGCCGTCAGGCCCGCGTCCGCGAGCGCCGCCCGGATCACCCGCTGCTGCGACGGGCCGCTGGGCGCCGTCAGGCCGTTGCTCGCACCATCCTGGTTCGTGGCCGAACCGCGGATGACGGCCAGCACCGGGTGCCCGTTGCGCCGGGCGTCCGACAGCCGCTCCAGCAGCAGGACGCCGGCGCCCTCGGACCAGCCGGTTCCGTCCGCGTCGGCCCCGAACGCCTTGCAGCGGCCGTCGGCCGACAGCGCGCGCTGGCGGCTGAACGCCACGAACGCGTCGGGGGTCGCCATCACCGACACCCCGCCGGCCAGGGCCAGCGTGCAGTCGCCGGCCCGCAGGGCCCGGATCGCCAGGTGCAGGGCGACCAGAGAAGAGGAGCAGGCCGTGTCCACGGTCACCGCGGGCCCTTCCAGGCCCAGGGTGTAGGCGATCCGGCCGGAGACCACACTGCTCGCGGTCCCGGTGTCCAACAGGCCCTGGACCTCGGGGAGGTGGCGCGAGCCCGCGCCGTAGCCGTTGCCGATCGCCCCGAGGAAGACACCCGTGCCGGTGCGCCGCAGCGTGCGGGGGTCGATCGCGGCCCGCTCGACCGCCTCCCAGGCGGTCTCCAGTGCCAGCCGCTGCTGGGGGTCCGTCGCCAGGGCCTCGCGCGGCGAGATGCCGAAGAACTCCGCGTCGAAGTCGGCGGCGTCGTGCAGGAAGCCACCGTGCCGGGTGTAGGAGGTACCGGGCCGCTCGGGGTCCGGGTCGTAGAGGCCCTCCAGGTCCCAGCCGCGGTTGACCGGCCAGGTGGAGACCGCGTCGGCGCCCCGGGAGACCAGGTCCCAGAGCAGTTCGGGCGTGTCGGCGCCGCCGGGATAGCGGCAGGCCATGGAAACGATGGCGATCGGTTCGTGGCGGGCTTGCTCGGCCTCGCGCAGCTGCCTCCGGGCGTCACCCAGGTCAGCGGTGGCGCGCCTGAGGTAGTCGAGCAGCTTCTTGTCGTCGGACATCAGTGCCAGCTCTCTCTCAGGCGTTGCCGAAGTCGTTGTCGAGCAGGGCGAACAGCTCGTCCGCTGTCGCCGTTTCCGTCGCCGTGGCGGTGTCGTCCACCGGTCCGGGCGGTGCTGCCTCGCCGCCCGGTGCGCCGGCGCGCCGGCCCCAGCCGCGCAGCAGTTCGTCCAGTCGTTCGCCGACCCCGTCGGTGTCGGCCGCTCCGGGCGGGACGGCCGCGAGGAGCGCGGCCAGCCGGTCCAGCTCGGCCAGCAGCGGCGAGGGCGGTTCGGGCGCGGCGGACAGCTCCGCGTCCAGGTGGGCGGCGAGCGCTTCGGGCGTCGGGTGGTCGAAGACGACCGTCGGCGGGACGGCCAGCCCGGTCGCCCCGGACAGCGCGTTCCTGAACCGCACCGCGAGCATCGAGTCGAAGCCGACCTCGGAGAAGGAGCGTTCCGGGCGCACCGGACCGGCTCCGGGATGGCCGAGGACCGCGGCCGCGTGCCGGATGACCAGGTCGAGTACCGCTTGACGGCGTGCCTGCCGGTCCAGCGGTGCCAGCCGGGCGGCCAGTCGTACGGCGGGGGTGGCGTCGTCGTCGCCCGCGGCCTCCGGGGTGTCCTCGGCCGGCACCGCGGTGGTGGCCGCGGCGGCCGTCCGGCCCGGTGTGGGCAGCCAGTACCGGTCGCGCTGGAAGGGGTACGTCGGCAACAGGACGGGTGCCGGGCCGCCCGGCCCGGGGGCCCCCGTCCACGGCGACCAGTCCACCGGACCACCGCCGGCCGCCCACGCCTCGGTCAGTGAGGCCAGCAGCCGGTCCCGGCCGCCGTCGCCGCGCCGCAGCGTGCCGACCGCCGACACCTCCCGCCCGGCCTCCGCGGCCACCGCCTCGATCCCGGCGAGCAGCACCGGATGCGGGCTGACCTCGACGAGCAGGGAGTGGCCCGCGTCGAGCAGGGCGCGGGTCGCTCCGACGAAGTCGACCGGCTCGCGCAGGTTGCGGTACCAGTAGGCGGCGTCGAGCGATTCTCCGGCGACGGGTTCGCCGGTCACCGTCGAGTAGAGCGGGACGGCCGAGGCGCGGGGGCGTATCCCGGTGAGGGCTTCGCGCAGTTCGTCCTCGATCTCGGCGACCTGGGCCGAGTGGGCCGCGTAGTCCACCGGGATCGCCCTGGCCCGTACACCTTCCCGGTCGCAGGCCGCGAGCAGGGCGGCCAGCTCCTCGGGCTCCCCGGCGACGACCACGGCGTCGGGGCCGTTCACCGCGGCCACGCAGAGGCGTCCGCCGGCGGGCATCAGGCTCGTGGTCCGCTCGGCGGAGGCGGCGATCGACACCATGCCGCCGCGTCCCGCCAACCTCAGCAGCGCCCGGCTGCGCCGCGCCACCACGAGGGCCGCGTCGTCGAGCGACAGCGCTCCGGCGACGTGGGCGGCGGCGATCTCGCCCTGGCTGTGTCCGACGACCGCGTCCGGGGTGACCCCGGTGTCGCGCCAGTGCGCGGCCAGCGCGACCATCACGGCGAAGAGCACCGGCTGGACGACGTCCACGCGGTCGAGCGTCGGCGCGCCGGGCGCGCCGCGCAGCACCTCGGTCAGGGACCAGTCGGTGTGCGGGGCGAGCGCCCGTTCGCAGGCGGCGATGGCGGTGGCGAACGGCGCGGAGGCGTCGAGAGCCGCCGCGGCCATGCCGGCCCACTGCGAGCCCTGGCCGGGGAAGACGAAGGCCGTACGGCCGCCGCGCGCCCGGTCCCGCACGACGTCGGGCGCGGGTTCGCCCGCCGCGAGGGCGTCCAGCCGGTCGAGGAGCGCGTCGCGGTCGCGGCCGACGGCTGCTGCCCGGAAGGGCAGGGCGGGGCGGGTGGTGGCGAGCGCACGGGCCGGGGCGGCGGCGCCCCCGTCGGGGCCGGCCCGCAGGTGCTCGCCCAGTCGGCGCGCCTGTCGGCGCAGGGCCGCGGGCGTCATGGCGGAGAGCAGCCACGGAACGGTGGTCCCGGTGTCCTCGGAGGGTTCGCCGTCCGTGCCGTCGGGCAGCGGGCCGGCGTCGGCGGCGGGTGCTTCCTCCAGGACGGCGTGGGCGTTGGTGCCGCTCATGCCGAACGCGGAGACGCCGGCCCGGCGCGGCCGGTCCCCGTCCGGGGCGTCCCAGGGGCGGGCGTCCGCGAGCAGCCGGACCGCGCCGGCCGACCAGTCCACCCGGCTGGACGCCTCCCGTGCGTGCAGGGTGCCGGGGAGCACGCCGTTGCGCAGTGCGAGCACCGTCTTGATGACGCCGGCGACCCCGGCGGCGGCCTGGGTGTGCCCGATGTTGGACTTCAGCGATCCCAGCCACAGCGGGCGGTCGGCGGGCCGGTCCTGGCCGTAGGTGGCCAGCAGGGCCTGCGCCTCGATGGGGTCGCCGAGCACGGTGCCGGTGCCGTGCCCCTCGACCAGGTCGATGTCGGCGCCGGACAGTCCTGCCGCGGCCAGCGCGGTCCTGATCACCCGCTGCTGCGCGGGGCCGCTCGGAGCGGTGAGGCCGTTGCTGGCACCGTCCTGGTTCACCGCGGTGCCCCGTACGAGGGCGAGGACCGGATGTCCGAGGCGGCGCGCGTCGGAGAGGCGTTCCACGAGCAGGACGCCCACCCCTTCGCCCCAGCCCGTGCCGTTAGCCCCTTCGGCGAAGGAGCGGCAGCGGCCGTCGGGCGACAGGCCCTGCTGACGGCTGAACTCGACGAAGGCGTCCGGGCTCGCCATCACCGCGGCGCCGCCGACCAGGGCGAACGAGCAGTCGCCGGCGCGCAGTGCCTGGCCGGCCAGGTGCAGTGCCACCAGTGAGGACGAGCAGGCCGTCTCCACGGTCACGGCGGGCCCGCCGAGTCCGAGGGTGTAGGCGACGCGGCCGGAGGCGACGCTGGTGACCGTGCCGCTGAGGAGGTGCCCCTCGATCTCGTCGGACGGGTTCTGCGGGCCGGTGCCGTAGCCCTGGGCGGCGACGCCGACGTAGACGCCGCCCTCGCTGCCGCGGACCGACGCGGGGTCGAGTCCCGCCCGCTCCAGTGCCTCCCAGCTGGTTTCGAGGAGCAGTCGTTGCTGCGGGTCCATGGCCAGTGCTTCGCGCGGGGAGATGCCGAAGAACTCCGCGTCGAACTCGGCCGCGCCGTCCAGGAATCCGCCGCCGGTGGTGGAGAAGGTGCCCGGGTGCAGGGGGTCCGGGTCGTAGAGGGTGTCCAGCGGCCAGCCGCGGTCGGCGGGCAGCGCGGCGACCGCGTCCACTCCGTCGGCCACCAGCTGCCACAGGTCCTCGGGCGAGCGGACGCCGCCCGGGAACCGGCAGGCCATCGAGACGATCGCCAGGGGTTCGTCGGCCGCCGCGGGCCCGGCCGCGCCTCCGGCGCCTGCGGAGTCCGTCGCGGCCGTGCCGGTCGTGCCGTCGGCGTCCGGTTCGGTGCCGCTCAGCTCGGCGAAGAGGTGGGCGGCGAGGGCGGCTGCCGTCGGGTGGTCGAAGACGGTGGTGAACGCGAGCGGCAGAGCGGTGGCCGCGACCAGCCGGTTGCGGAGTTCGACGGCGGTGAGCGAGTCGAAGCCCAGCTCGCGGAACGGGCGGTCGGCCGTGAGGCCGGCGGCCGACTCGTGGCCCAGCACGGCGGCCGCTTCGCTCCGCACCAGTTCCGTCAGCAGTTTGCGGCCCTCGGGCCCGGACAGTCGGTGCAGCCGGTGCAGCCGGTGCAGCCACGACGGGTCGCCGCCCGTGCCGGGTCCGGACCCGGCGGAGGTGTCCGCGTCCGCGGGGTCGCCGTCCGCCGCCCGGGGCTCCGGGGCGGCCGACAGGCCGCGCAGCAGCGCACTGTCCCTGACCGAGCCGAAGATCGGCGCGAAGCGGCTCCAGTCCAGCTCGGCGACGACCGGTTCGCCCTCGTCCAGGGTCAGCGCCAGGCCGAGCGAGGAGAGCGCCGCTGCCGGGGCCATCGGCACCAGCCCGTGTCGGCGCAGGCCGTCGCCGACCGCGCCCTCGGCCATGCCCGCGCCGGCCCAGGGGCCCCAGGCCACCGAGGTCGCCGTCAGGCCCCGGCCGCGCCTCGCCGCAGCGAGGCCGTCCAGGTAGGCGTTGGCCGCCGCGTAGGCGCCCTGGCCGCCGCTGCCCCAGGTGCCCGAGATCGAGGAGAACAGCACGAAGGCGTCCAGCGGGCGGTCTTCGAACAGGGCGTCGAGGTGGGCCGCGCCGCACGTCTTGGCCGCCGTCCGCCGGGCCAGTTCCTCCGGCGTGCAGTCCATCAGCGCGGTGTCCGAGGTGAGTCCGGCGGTGTGCACCACGGCCCGTACGGTGTCGCCCTCGTCGCGCAGCCGCCCCAGGACCCGCTCCAACGCGGTGCGGTCGGCGACGTCGCAGGCCAGCAGGGTGCTCCGGGCGCCGAGCGCCGCCAGGGCGTCGACCAGCGCGTCGGCTCCGGGGGCCTCGGGGCCCCGCCGGCCGAGGAGGACGAGGTGTTCCGCGCCGCGCTCCGCGAGCCAGCGCGCCACCTGGGCGCCGAGGCCTCCGGTGCCGCCGGTGACGAGGACCGTGCCGCGCGGCGTCCACGGTGCGGGCGCGGGTGTCGCGGGCTCCGGCGCGGGGACGAGTCGACGGCCCAACGGTGCCGGCGCGCGTACGGCCACCTGGTCCTCGCCGTCCCGTCCGGCCAGCACCGCGCACAGCCCGTCCAGCGCGGGCCCGTCCAGCAGGTCCGGCAGGTCGACCAGGCCGCCCCAGCGCAGCGGGTGCTCCAGTGCCGCCACCCGGCCCAGGCCCCACACCTGGGCCTGCTCGGGGCGGACCTCCTCCGTGCCGTCGGCTGCCACCGCGCCGCGGGTGGCGCACCACAGGGGTGCGTCGATGCCGCTGTCGCCCAGGGCCTGGAGCAGCAGCAGGGTCCCGGTCAGGCAGGCGTCGAGCATCGGCAGGCCCGGGCGGGGGCCCCGGGCCAGGGCCAGCAGTGACAGGACTCCCTCCAAGGAGCCGAACTCCGGGAGGAGCGAGGCCAGTTCGGCGCGTTCGGCGGCGGCCCCGACCCGGATCACGGCCACGTCGGCGCCGTGTCCGGCGAGCGCCTGCTCGCAGGCGAGTGCGGTGTCCTCGGCACCGGGTCCGTCCGGGGTGACGAGCAGCCAGCGGCCGGAGAGGCGGGGCTCCGCGGGCGCGGTGAGCGGCTCCCATGCGATGCGGTAGCGGCGGGGGCCGGCGGGGAGCTCGGTCTCCCGGCGGGAGCGCCGGGCGGCGGGGGCCGGGTCCGGCGCGGCCACCGGCCAGAAGCGCCTGCGCTGGAAGGCGTAGGTGGGCAGGTCGACCCGCTGCACGTCGGTGCCGCTCCAGCCCGCCGACCAGTCCACCGCCACGCCGCGCAGGTGCAGCGAGGCGAGTGCGGTGCGGACCGCGTCCGGCTCGCCGCGGCCGTCGCGCAGCAGCGGCACCGTCCCGGGGCCGCCGGGGCCGCCGGGGGTGGGGGTGGCGTCGGGGAGGCAGGCGTGGAGCATGCCGGACAGCACGCCGCCCGGTCCGAGTTCGAGGTACGTCGTCGCGCCCTCGGCCCGCAGTCGGCGGGCCCCTTCCAGGAAGCGCACGGTGCCCCGGACGTGGCGCACCCAGTGTTCGGGGGAACGGAGTTCCGCGGCCGTGGCCGTGCGCCCGGTCAGGTTGGAGACGATCTCGATGCCGGGCGCGTGGTAGGTCAGCGACTCGGCCACGTCCCGGAACGCGTCGAGCATCCCGTCCATCCGGGCGGAGTGGAACGCGTGGCTCACGCTCAGCCGGCGGGTGCGCCGTCCGCGGGAGCGGAACGCCCCGGCCAGGCGCAGCACCGCGTCCGCGTCACCGGACAGGACCACGGAGGTGGGCCCGTTGACGGCGGCGATGTCCACCGCGTCCCGGCCCGGGTCGCGGTCCGCTTCCGTCTCCGGGAGGGGGTGCGGGTGCCCGGTGCGGTCGTCCAGCAGGGCCTGGTGCACTTCCTCCTCGGTGGCCTCCACCGCCACCATCGCCCCGCCCTCGGGCAGTTCGTCCATCAGCCGGCCCCGGGCCGTTACCAGCGCGCAGGCGTCGGGCAGGTCCAGCACGCCCGCCGCGTGGGCTGCGGCGAGTTCGCCGATGGAGTGCCCCATCAGCAGGTCGGGCCGCACACCCCAGTGCTGCACGAGCCGGAACAGCGCCGTCTCCAGGGCGAACAACGCGGGCTGGGTGTACCGGGTGCGGTCGAGCAGCGCCGCACCGGGGGTTCCGGGCTCGGCGAACAGGATGTCGCGCAGGGGCAGGTCGAGGTGCGGGTCCAGGCCGGTCAGCACCTCGTCGAGGGCGTCGGCGAACACCGGGTCGTCGCGGTAGAGCTCCGCGCCGGCTCCGGCCCGCTGGCTGCCCTGTCCCGGGAAGAGGAAGGCGGTCCGGCCGGAGCGTACGGCGCCTCCGGTGAGCAGGTGGCCTGCTGCCGTGCCGCGCGCGAGTGCGGTGAGCGAGCGTCGGACGGATGCCCGGTCCCGTCCCAGGACGGCGGCCCGGTGTTCGAGCGGGGCCCGTCCTGTGGCGAGCGAGTAGGCGACGTCCGCCAGTTCGGCGTCCGGGTCGGCATCGAGCCGGCTCACCAGTCGGCCGGCCTGTGCCCGCAGGGCCTCCGGTGTGCCGGCCGAGAGCAGCAGCGGCACGGGCGGGGCGGCCCGGCGCGCGGTGGCCGTGGTGGCGGTGCCCGGGGCGGGCACGGCCGAGGTGTCGGTCCGCTCCGGGGCGGGCGCGACCGCGACGGCCGGTGCCTGCTCGATGATCGCGTGCGCGTTGGTGCCGCTGATGCCGAACGACGACACGCCTGCCCGGCGTGGGTTCCCGGTCTCCGGCCACGGGGTGTGCGCGGTGAGCAGGCGGATGGCACCGTCGGACCAGTCGACGTGCGGGTTCGGCGTCCCGGCGTGCAGGGTTCCCGGCAGTTCGCCGTGGCGGATGGCCAGCACCATCTTCATCACCCCGGCCACCCCGGCAGCCGCCTGGGTGTGCCCGATGTTCGACTTCACCGAGCCGAGCCACAGCGGACGGTCCGCCGGGCGCGCCGGTCCGTGGACGGCCTGGAGCGCCTGCGCTTCGATGGGGTCGCCGAGCCTCGTGCCGGTGCCGTGGGCCTCGATCGCGTCGATCTGGTCGGCGCGCAGCGCGGCGTCGGCCAGGGCGGCGCGGATGACCTGCTGCTGGGACGGGCCGTTGGGGGCGGTGAGCCCGTTGCTGGCGCCGTCCTGGTTCACGGCGGTACCGCTGATCAGTGCGAGTACGGGGTGGCCGTGGCGCAGGGCGTCGCTGTGACGCTCCAGCAGCAGCACTCCGGCGCCCTCGCCCCAGCCCGTGCCGTCCGCCTCCGCCGCGAACGCCTTGCACCGTCCGTCGGCGGCGAGCCCGCGCTGGCGGCTGAACTCCACGAAGAGCCGCGGGGTGCTCATCACCGTCACCCCGCCCGCGAGGGCCTGCTCGCAGTCGCCGCGCCGCAGTGCCTGCACGGCCAGATGCAGCGCCACCAGCGACGAGGAGCACGCGGTGTCGACGGTGAGTGAGGGCCCCTGGAGGCCGAGGACGTAGGACAGCCGCCCGGACAGTACGCTGGCCGTGTTCCCGGTCAGCAGATGGCCCTCGGACACTCCCTCGGCGCCCTCCAGCAGCGCGGAGTAGTCCTGGCCGTTGGTACCGATGTAGACGCCGACCTGCCGGTCCTTCAGCGCGGTCGGGTCCTGCCCGGCGTCCTCGACCGCCTCCCAGGCGGTTTCCAGGAGCAGCCGCTGCTGCGGGTCCATGGCCAGGGCCTCGCGTGGCGAGATGCCGAAGAACTCCGCGTCGAACTCGGTGGCGTCGTGCAGGAAGCCGCCCTGCCTGCTGTACGTGGTGCCGGCGTGGTCGGGGTCGGGGTCGTACAGCCCCTCGGTGTCCCAGCCCCGGTTCGACGGCCAGTCGCCGACGGCGTCGGTGCCCTTCGAGAGCAGGTGCCAGAAGTCCTCGGGCCGCGCGACCCCGCCGGGGAAGCGGCAGCCCATGCCGACGATCGCGATCGGCTCGTTGCCGCCGGGCTCCGCCCCCCGGCTCGCCTCGGAGCCGACGGAGCCGGCAGACTCGGCGGCGCCACTCGCCACGTCCGGTAGGTCCAGGTCCGCGAGCAGCCGGTCGGCCAGCGCCGACGGTGTGGGATGGTCGAACAGGACGGTGGCGGGCAGGGCCAGTCCGGTGACGGCGGCGAGCCGGTTGCGCAGTTCCACCGCCGTCAGCGAGTCGAAGCCGAGCGCGGAGAACGCCTTTCCGGACCGGACCGTGTCGACGTCGGGGTGGCGCAGGACCGTCGCCGCGTGGGTGCGTACCAGTTCGGTGAGGGTCCTGACCCGGTCCTCGTGGCGCGGCAGTACGGCGATCTGCTGCCGCAGGGCGTCGGCGGAGCCGCCGCCCTCCCGGGCCGCCGACGGCGCGGTGGTGTCCTGGACGGGCCTCGCGGCAGCCGGGTCCGGTATCCCGTCGAGCAGGGCGGCGGACCGCAGGCCCGTGCCCGTGGTGAAGCGCCTCCAGTCGACGTCGGCGACCACGACCAGTTCGTCGTCCTCCGCGAGTGCCCGGCCGATCGCGGTGACGGCCGTTTCGGGCTCCATCACCGGCATGCCGAAGTCCCGCAGCCGCGCGGCGACACCGTCCGCCAGCATGCCCGGCCCGGCCCAGGCGCCCCAGGCCACGGACGTGCCGGGCAGCCCGGCGGCCCGGCGGGCGGCGACGAGTGCGTCGACGGCCGCGTTGGCGGCCGCGTAGTTGCCCTGCCCGGCGTTGCCCACGACGCCCATCACCGACGAGAACACCACGAAGGCCGACAGGTCGAGACCCGCGGTGGCCTCGTGCAGGTTCCGTGCGCCGGTCAGCTTGGCGCGCAGCACCACGGCGAGCCGCGCGGGGTCCAGCGCGTCGAGCACACCGTCGTCGAGGACGCCCGCCGCATGGATGACGGCGGACAGCGGGTATCGCGCCGGGATGTCGGCGAGCAGCGCCGCCAGTGCGGCCGGGTCGGCGACGTCGCAGGCCGCGAAGGCCACTTCGGCGCCCAGCGCCGTCAGTTCCTCCCGCAGCGCGTCCGTACCGGGTGCGTCGGCACCGCGACGGCTGACCAGCAGCAGCCGCTCCGCGCCCTGGCCCGCGAGCCAGCGCGCCGTGTGCGAGCCGACGCCACCGGTGCCACCGGTGACGAGGACCGTGCCCTGCCATCGCGGTAGCGTCCGCACCCGGACGGCCGCGCCGTCCGCGCCACCCTTACGGGCCTTCGGCGGCGCGGACGACGCGGGCCGGAGCCGGCGTCCGTGAACCCCGGTGGAGCGCACCGCCACCTGTTCCTCATCGGCCACGGCTCCCGCGAGCACCGCGCACAAGCGGCGGGCGGCCCGTACGTCCAGCACCTCGGGCAGGTCGATCAGGCCGCCCCGGCGATGCGGGTGTTCCAGTGCCAGCGTCCGGCCCAGGGCGGCGGACGCGGCCTGGCCGACGTGTCCGGGCCGTTCCGCACCGCCCAGGACCGCCGTTCCCTTCGTCAGCGTCCAGAGCCGGGCGTGGATACCCGCGTCCTCCAGCGCCTGGGCCAGGGCGAGGGTCAGCGCCGGACCACCGGGCAGGTCGGGGTGTTCGGGATGGGGGCGCTCCTCCCAGGACAGCAGGGACAGCACGCCGGCGATCGGCTGCTCCCCGACGGTCTTCGTGAGCAGAGCGGCCATGTGTTCGCGGGTCGCGCCCGGATCGGCGACGACGCACGGGAGGAGGTCGGCTCCGGCCTCGCCGAGAGTGCCCAGGACGGCCGCCGCTTCGTCGCCCTCGGGACGCAGGGCGAGCCAGCGACCGGGGAGGCCGTCCGCCGGCGCGACCGACAGGGGTGCCCAGGCAACGTGGTAGCGCCAGGATCCCGCCCTCCGTTCACGGTTCCTGGCGGAGCGCCAGGTCGCCAGGGCGGGCAGGACTTCTTCCAGGGCTTCACGGCCGACCCCGAGGGTTTCGGCGAGCTGGGCGGGATCCTGTAGTTCCAGGTCGTCCCAGTGGTCTTCGGCGGGGGCGGCCGGGACGGCGGCCGGGGCCGTCAGCCAGTAGCGCCGCCGCTGGAAGGCGTACGTCGGCAGGTCCACCCGTCGGCCCTCCGGGAACGCCCCCGACCAGTCCACCTCCAGTCCGCACTCCCACCCGCGGCTCACCGAGCGCAGCACCTGCTCCAGGCCGCCTTCTTCACGCCGCAACGTCCCCAGCACCGCGGCGTCCACACCCGCGGCCTCCACCGACTCCCCCACCGCCACGCCCAACACCGCGTGCGGGCTGGCCTCGATGAAGACGCGGTGCCCGGCCGCGAGGAGCCCGCGGGTCGCCTGCTCGAACTCGACGGTCTCCCGCAGATTGCGGTACCAGTACTCCGCGTCCAGGGCCTTCGTGTCCAACAGGCCACCCGTCACGCTCGAACAGAACGGCACGGCACCGGAACGGGGCACGATGCCGGCCAGATCGGACAGCAACCGCTCGCGGATCTCCTCCACCTGCGCGGAATGCGACGCGTAGTCGACCTCGATCACACGCGCCCGCACCCCCTCACCCACCAGCGCGTCGACCAGTGCCGCCACCGCGTCCGCGTCACCCGACACCACCGTCGACGACGGACCGTTCACCGCCGCCACCGACAACCGCCCCACGCGTTCCCG
>NZ_JBHWBZ010000017.1:0-11150 GCF_042735475.1 Kitasatospora sp. NPDC059577
CACCCCGGGGCGGCCGCGGCGTCCCGCGCCCCCCCGCCCCGTACCCGCCCCCGCCGCCGGGGGGCTCCCCGGAGCGCCGTTCCCGTTCACGACCGTCGAGGCCGTCCGGACGCCGTGGCGGGTCCGGACGCCGGAGGGTCAGAGCGTGCGGTTGCGGCCCGCTCCCCAGCCGGCCACACCGACCACCAGCACCAGCGCCAGCATCAGCACCAGGGTGGTCTCCCAGCCGCCGGTGAGCTGGTGCAGGGCGCCGGCACCGACCGGGCCGGCCGCCGCGACCAGGTAGCCGATCGCCTGCGACATCCCGCCCAGCTGGGCGGCACCGGCCGCGCTGCCGGTGCGCAGCACGATGAACGCCAGGCCCAGGCCCAGCGAACCGCCCTGGGCCACCCCGAGGACGGCCGCCGAGACCCACGCGGCGGAGACCGGCGCGACCAGCAGCATCGCGATGCCCACCCCGTTCAGGGCGGCCATGGTCACCGCCAGGGCGCGCTGGTTGGTCATCCGGCCGGCCATCAGCGGCACCAGGAAGGCACCGGCCACCTGCACCAGGTTGGAGAAGGCGAAGACCAGACCGGCCTGGCCGCGGTCCATGCCGTGGTCGGCCAGGATGGTCGGCATCCAGGCCACCAGGGTGTAGACCAGCAGCGACGAGATGCCCATGAAGAGGCTGATCTGCCAGGCCAGCGGGGACTTCCAGATGCCCTCGACCGGCGTGCCCGGCGTCGCGGCCGCGGCCACCGCGCCGCGCTCCTGACGGCTGCGCAGCACCTGCGGCAGCCAGGCCACCGCGGCGACCAGCGCCAGCAGCGACCAGGCGCCGAGCGAGGCCCGCCAGCCGCCGCCGAGCACGTGCTCCAGCGGGACGGAGGTACCGGCGGCGAGGGTCGCGCCGACCAGCATGGTGGTCGAGTAGACGCCGGTCATGGTCGCCGCGCGGTCCGGGAACTCCCGCTTGACCAGGCCGGGCATCGACACGTTGAGCACCGCGATCGCCACGCCGATCACCACGCAGCCCGCGTACAGCGCGGCCACCGAGGGCAGCACCCGCAGCAGCACGCCCGCGCCCAGCACCAGCACCGCGCCCAGCACCACCCGCTCGGCGCCGAACCGCCGGGTCAGCCGGGGGGTGAGCGGGGCGCCGACGCCCTGGAACAGCACCGGGACGGTGGTGATCAGGCCGCTGGCGGTCGCGGAGAGGCCGAAGGTCCGCTGGATCTCGCCGACCATCGGGGAGATCGCGGCCAGGCAGGCGCGCATGTTCAGCGCGACCAGCACGATGCCGGTCAGCAGCAGGAGCGGATGGGCCAGCCGGGTGCGGACCGGGAGCGGGGCAGGGGTGGTGACAACCGGCTGCTGGGCACGGGTGACGGCCATGGGTGTGCTGTTCTTTCCGGGATGTGCGTGGATGCGGGCGGGACGGAGGAGGCTCGCGCCGTCCTACTTCCGGGCCGCGATGGACGCGAGCAGCTGCTCGACGGCCGCGGTCGGGCCGGCGAGCAGCGTGCGACACGCCGCCTCGGCCCGGTCCGGGTCACCGCTCTCGATCGCGTCGACCAGGGCCTCGTGGGTGGCCACGACGGCCTCGGGCATGTCGTGGTCGCCGAACGCGGAGGTCATCGCCTCGCGCACGGAGGCGCCGAAGTAGCGGTACACCTCGGCCAGCGCGGGGTTGTGCGCGGCCTCGACGACGGCGGTGTGGAACTCCAGGTCGTGCTCGACGGTGGCCTCTCGGCTCGCCCGCTCCGGGTGCGCCGCGAACACCTCGGCCTCGCGGGCCAGCGCGGCCCGCATCCGCCGGACGTCCTCGTCGGTGTGCCGCAGCGCGGCCAGCCGGGCGCCCTCGGTCTCCAGCGCCGCGCGGACCTCCAGGACGTCCCGGATGCCCGAACGCTGGACGCCGCGCAGGACGGAGGCCGGGTCACTGGTCGAGCGGACGAACGTCCCCTCGCCCTGCCGGGAGACCAGCATTCCGGCGTGCACCAGCACCCGGATCGCCTCCCGGACGGTGTTCCGTCCGACCTGCAGCTGCTCGGCCAGTTCGTGCTCGGTGGGGATCTGCGAACCCACGGGCCAGACCCCGCCGGCCAGCTGCTCCCGCAGCTGGTCGATCGCGGTGTCCACCAGGGACCGTCGTCCGGCCGCCTGCAGGCCGTTGCCCTCGCCGCTCATTCCGGACCCACCTCCCTCCGCCGTCGCACGTGTGCCTTCACCAGTCGTCGGTCATCCTACAACTGATTGCCCGGTCATCCTACAACTGTCGGGGAACGGTCCGTGAACACCCGACCACCGACACGCCGCACCGGGCGGGACCCCGGAGTCCCGCCCGTCCCCGGGCCCGGGGCGCGCCGCCGGTCAGCGGGCGGGGTAGAGGCGCTCCAGCACGACCGCGACGCCGTCCTCGTCGTTGCCGGCGGTGACGGTGTCGGCGACGGCGAGGAGTTCCTCGTGGGCGTTGGCCATGGCGACGCCGTGGGCGGCCCAGCCGAACATCGGGACGTCGTTGGGCATGTCGCCGAAGGCGATGGTGTCGGCGGCGCGCACGCCCAGGCGGCGGGCGGCGACGGCCAGACCGGTGGCCTTGGACAGGCCCAACGGGAGCAGTTCGACGACACCGGGGCCGGCCATCACGACGCCGACCAGGTCGCCGGCGGCGCGGCGGGCCGCGTCGGCGAGGGCGTCGTCGGTCAGCGCGTGGTGCTGGACGTAGAGCTTGCTGACCGGGGAGGCCAGCAGCCCGTCGCGGCCGACCCGGACGACGGGCAGGTCGGAGCCGATCAGCAGTTCGTAGCCGGGGCCGGCCAGGACCTGGCCGTCGAGGCCGTCCTGGTTGGCGGCGACGGCGAGCGGGCCGGTCTCGGCCTCGATCTTCTCGACGGCGAGGGCGGCGAGCCGGCGGTCCAGGGTGAGCGAGGTGAGCAGCTTGTGCGCGCCGGCGTCGTAGACCTGGGCGCCCTGACCGCAGACGGCTATCCCGGTGTAGCCGATCTCGTCGAAGACCGGGCGGGCCCAGACGGCCGAGCGGCCGGTGACGATGATGTGCAGCGCGCCCGCGCCGGTGGCCGCGGCCAGGGCGGCGCGGGTGCGCTCGGAGACGGTCTCCTCGCTGGTCAGCAGGGTGCCGTCGAGGTCGGTGGCGATCAGCCGGGGCGCGGGGGCGCCACCCGGCCCGGGGCCCTGCGGGGGGCCGGGGGGGGGGGGGGGCGCTCGGTGCTTGAACACGGGTGGTACGGCGGGGGGCGCTGTGGGCGGGGGCCCACCCGGGGTTGGCCACCCCCCCCCCCGTCCCGGGTGCCTTCCGGGGAGACGGGGCTGGGGCTGGTGGTGCTCATGGGCCGGTCGTCTCCCGGGAGTTGCGGGTGGAGCGGGTGGAGCGGGTGGTGCCGGGGAACCGGTTACTTGACCGGTTCGAGGACCGTCCGGCCGCCGAGGAACGGCCGCAGCGCCTCGGGCACGATGACCGAGCCGTCGGCCTGCTGGTGGTTCTCCAGGATCGCCACGATGGTGCGCGGGACGGCGACCAGGGTGCCGTTCAGGGTGGCGAGCGGGCGGGTCTTGCCGTCCTCACGCATCCGGATCGACAGGCGGCGGGCCTGGTACTCGGTGGTGTTGGAGGTCGAGGTGACCTCGCGGTACTTGCCCTGGGTGGGGATCCAGGCCTCGATGTCGAACTTGCGCGCGGCCGAGGCGCCGAGGTCGCCGGAGGCGACGTCGATGACCCGGTACGGCAGCTCCAGCGCGTTCAGGAAGTCCTTCTCCCACTGGAGCAGGCGGCGGTGCTCGTTCTCCGCGTCCTCCGGAGTGGTGTAGACGAACATCTCCACCTTCTCGAACTGGTGGACGCGGATGATGCCGCGGGTGTCCTTGCCGTAGGTGCCGGCCTCACGGCGGAAGCAGGACGAGTAGCCGGCGTAGCGCAGCGGCAGCTTGTCGGCGTCCAGGATCTCGTCCATGTGGTACGCCGCGAGCGGGACCTCGCTGGTGCCGACCAGGTACCGGTCGTCCTCGGCGAGGTGGTACACGTTCTCGGCGGCCTGGCCGAGGAAGCCGGTGCCGTCCATGGCGGCCGGCCGGACCAGGGTCGGGGTGATCATCGGGACGAAGCCGGCCGCGGTGGCCTGGGCGATCGCCATGTTGACCAGGGCGAGCTCCAGCAGCGCGCCGACGCCGGTCAGGTAGTACGAGCGGGCACCGGCGACCTTGGCGCCGCGCTCGGTGTCGATGGCGCCCAGGATCTGGCCGAGCTCGACGTGGTCGCGGGGCTCGAAGCCCTCGGCGGAGAAGTCGCGCGGGGTGCCGATCTCCTCCAGGGTGACGAAGTCCTCCTCGCCGCCGACCGGGGCGGCCGGGTCGATGAGGTTCGCCAGCGAGCGGAGCAGGCGGTCGGCCTCCTCCTTCGCGGCGCCCTGTTCGGCGTCCGCGGCCTTGACCTCGGCGGCCAGGTCCTTGGTGCGCTGCAGCAGGGCGGTCTTCTCGTCACCCTTGGCCTGGGCGACCTGCTTGCCGAGCACCCGCTGCTCGCTGCGCAGTTCGTCGAAGCGGCTGCCCGAGGACCGGCGCCGCTCGTCGGCGGAGAGGAGGGCGTCGACCAGGTCGACGTCCTCGCCACGGACGCGCTGCGAGGCGCGCACTCGGTCAGGGTCCTCACGGAGCAGGCGAAGGTCAATCACAGGCCCAAGCGTACCGGGCGGGCGTTCCTCCACCGGTACCGGTTTTCCCCTGGGGATAACCACCCCCGTCCTGTGGATAACTTCTGTGGGGGCCGCTCCCGGGTCGGGTTATCCACAGGCCCGGGGCCGGGGCTGTGGATCGAAGGGGAGGATCACCCTCCGCGCGACCGAGCCAGGGAATTGAGGTTTCAAACCCCATTCGACCTTCCCGAGTGAGGGAATTGAAGCACTCAGACGGGTGATTTGCTGGCAACCGGGTGACTCTGGTCCGATTAGTCATCTCTGCGACGCAAACCGATGATCCGACCAGTTCTGGGTAATGGCTATACCGGTTTGTCGACTCGTCCCCAGACCTGTGGATAACTCGGAGCTGTGGACAGAGGTGGGGCCTGTGGACAGCGGCCCGCGGCCCCGGGCGGGCCTGTGGACGACGGGTGGGGTCGTCCGCCCCGCCCGATCGCCGCAGTCCAAAACGGTCGGAAAAGGTCAGAAAGACAACGGGTATCGCTCGGATGACTGCGAGGTCTCCGGCGTCTCGGGCATCTCCGCCGCCTCCGCCGCCTCCGCCGCCTCCCGCGCGTCCGGTGCTCCCGCGCGCCGCCGCCGCGGGACTCAGACGTCCCCGCGCCCGTCGAGTGCGCGGGAGAGCCAGTCCGCCGCCGAGCTGAAGTCCGCGTCCGAGGTCCCCGGCCGCCGGTGGGTGGACACCTGCCGGTCGGCGCGCGGATAGGAACCGAGGAACCGCACCTGCGGGGAGATCCGCTTGAGCCCCATCATCGCCTCGCCCACCCGGCGCTCGGACAGGTGGCCCTCGCAGTCGATCAGGAAGCAGTAGTTGCCCAGGCCCTCGCCGGTCGGCCGGGACTCGATCCGCATCAGGTTGACCCCGCGCACCGCGAACTCCTGCAGCAGCTCCAGCAGCGCGCCCGGGTGGTCGTCCGGCAGCCAGACCACCATCGAGGTCTTGTCCGCGCCGGTCGGCGAGGACACCCGGCCCGGCCGGCCCACCAGGACGAACCGGGTGGCCGCGCTCTTGGCGTCGGCGATGTCCTTGACCAGCGGGTCCAGCCCGTAGATCGGCGCCGCGAACTCGCCCGCGAACGCCCCGTCGTAACGGCCCTCGGAGACCAGCCGGGCGCCGTCGGCGTTGGAGGCGGCCGACTCCCACGTCGCCTCCGGCAGGTTGGCCGCCAGCCAGCGGCGCACCTGCGGCTGGGCCACCGGGTGGCTGGTGACCGTCTTGATCCCGGACAACTCGGTGCCCGGGCGCACCAGCAGCGCGAACGAGATCGGCAGCAGCACCTCGCGGTAGATCATCAGCGGTGCGCCGGAGGCCAGTTCGTCGTTGGTCGCGGTGACCGCGCCCTCCACCGAGTTCTCGATCGGCACGAACGCCCCGGCGGCGTCCCCGCCGCGCACCGCGTCCAGGGCCAGCGCCACCGAGGACAGCGGCACCAGCTCGCGGGTCGCCGCCTCGGGCAGGGTGTGCAGCGCCGCCTCGGTGAAGGTGCCGGCCGGGCCGAGGTAGGTGTAGCGGGTCGCCGACATGACGCCTCCGGGAGGACTCGGTGCTGCGTGGAACGGGCGGTGCGGACGGGGTGGTGCGCTACGAACGGTGCGGTACGGCCGGTGCGGACGCGGTGGTGCGGACGCGATGCTGCCGAAGCTGTCACCCTAACGATTCCCCGGTCGCGGCAGGAAAGCGTTCCGATGGCCGGGACACGGCCGGTCGGCCCGTGGTACGGGACCGCGCCGGCCTCCCGGGAAGGGCCTCAGCCCTCCAGCAACTGCTGGCCGAGGTAGCCCCCGGCCGGTGCGGCCGGGGGCACCGCGTACACCCCGCTCGCCTCGTGCCGCAGGAAGCGGGACAGGCCGTCGCCCCGGGAGAGCTTGCGCTGCACCGGGGTGAAGCCCCTGCGCGGGTCGGACTGGAAGGCGAGGAAGAGCAGCCCGGCGTCCGGGGAGCCGTCCGGCAGCAGCCCGTCGTGGTACGAGAAGCCGCGCCGCAGCATGGCCGCCCCGCCGTTGGCCGCCGGGGCGGCGACCCGGACGTGCGCGTCGGCGGGGATCGCCAGGGTGCCGTCCGGGCCCTGCGCGGACAGGTCGACCGGGGCGTGCTCGCCGGACCCGGCGGGTGCGCCGAGCGGGGCGCCGTCCGTCTTGCGCCGTCCGATCACCCGCTCCTGCCGGTCCACCGGGAGCGCCTCCCAGTGGTCCAGCAGCATCCGGATCCGCCGGAACACCAGGTACGAGCCGCCGGCCAGCCAGGCCGGCTGCTCCCCGCCGGCGGTGCAGAACACCTTCGCGGCGAATCCGTCCTCGCCCGGCTTCGGGTTGTTGGTGCCGTCGACCTGGCCCATCAGGTTGCGGCCGGTCACCGGCTTCCCGGCGGCCCCGGGGGTGCGGGCGAAGCCGGCCGACTGCCACCGCAGTGCCGCCGTGCCGGCGGCCAGCCGCTGCAGCACCCGCAGGGCGTGCACCGCCACCAGCGCGTCGTCGGCGCCGATCTGGAGGAAGAGGTCGCCGTCGCCGCGGGCGGGGTCGAGCGCGTCGCCGGGGAAGGCGGGCAGCGGTTCGAGCCCGGGCGGGCGGCGGTCGGCCGCCCCGGCCTTGTCGAACAGCGCGGCGCCGAAGCCGACGGTGAGGGTGAGCGAGCAGGGCCCGGCGTCCAGGGCGACCTGGTCGTCGAACTCCTCGGCGGGCTCCCCGGCGGTCAGCCGCTCGGCCGCCTTCGTCCAGCGCTGCAGCAGCCCGCGCAGCCCGTCCCGGCCGACACCGTCGGACAGGTCGAAGGCCGCCAGCTGGACCCTGGCCTGCTGCGGTTCGAGGATCCCGGCCTGGTGCTCGCCGCGGAACGGCACCCGGGCCGCGCCGAGTGCGCCGCCCGTGGCCGCCGCACCGGCGGGGCGGCCGGTGCGGTCCAGGGCGACCGCCCCGGCGACGCCCGCCCCGGCGCCGACCAGCAGCCCGGCGCCGGCGGTGCCGAGCAGCGCCCGCCGGGTGACGCCGGTACGGTCCTCGGCGGCCCGCTCCTGCACCGGTGCGGCGTCCGTCGTCCCGGTGTCCGTCGTCCCGTGGTCCTGGGGCCGGTCGTTCGTCGTCACGTCGTCCACCGCCGTCAGCCGATCTTGAACTGCTGGGTCGGCGTGGTCTGGTCGATGTCGGAGGAGCGGACCTGCACCGACACCACCCAGGTGCCCGCCAGCGGCAGCTGCGCGGTGCCGCTCCAGCGGCCGGTGCCCTCCGGGGTGAGCGCGACCGGCAGCGGGCCGAGGTCGCGGTCCGGCAGGGTGAAGGCGAGCTGCACCTCGGGGACGTCCACCGGCTGTCCGTCGGCGCCGTCCAGGGCGAGCTTCACCTCGTTCGGGCCGGTCCGCGCCGGGTTGAGGGTGACGGTCGCGGTGCCCTTGGCGTTCGGCGTCCGGCCCTTGGTGTCGTACGGGAGCTTGAGCTCGACGGTGCGGCCCGGCTCGGTCTGCGGCGCCGCCGCGGCCCCGTCGGTGGCCGGCGCGGCGGTCCCGGCCGTGACCTCGCTCGCGACCCGTCCGGGCGGGGAGTTGGTGAGCATCGTGGTGACCACCAGCACCGCCACCGCGACCAGCGCCTCGACCAGCACCGAGCGGCGCAGTCCGGCTCGGGTCGGGGTCAGCCCGCGCTCGCGCCCGGCGCTCTCCCGGGCGGCCCGCTGACGGTCCAGCTGGGCCTGGCGGACCGGGTCCGCGCTGTGCGCGGCGACGCCGACCGGCTCCGGCACCTCGGCCTGCTCGACCTCCGCCGCCTCGGCCGGGGCCGAGCGCAGCCGGGCCAGCCAGGAGCGGGAGATCCAGGCGACGCCGAGCATCACGGCCACGCAGCCGCTCTTCACCAGCAGCAGCCGCCCGTACTCGGTGCCGGTCAGCGCGCCCCAGCTGCCGAGGCCCCGCCAGGACTGGTAGATCCCGGTCACGACCAGGACGGCGACCGAGCCGAAGGCGATCCTGGAGAAGCGGTCCACCACCCCGGCGCCGGCGCCCTCGCGCAGCGCGACCAGCAGCGCGGCCAGTCCGCCCAGCCAGAACGCCATCGCGATCAGGTGCAGGATGCCGAACGGCAGCGCCAGCCAGACCTGGATGCCGACCGAGGCGTGGTCGGCGCCGACCCAGGTCGCGGAGAGGGCGACGGCCAGCACCAGCCCGGCCACGCCGAGGCCGAGCCGGGTCTCCCGCTGCGGCCGCTCGGCGGCCCGCCGCTCCAGCTCGCGCAGCTCGGCGGCCTCGGCGTCCTCGTCCTCGGTGCGTCCGCTCCCGGCCCGCCCGCCGGCGCCGCCGCCCTCGACCGGCCCGTTCTCGGCGCCGCCCGTCGGGGGCTGCGCCGGGAGCGGTGTCGACGGCTGCCCCAGCTGGCCGACCAGCAGCGACAGGAACACCCCGCCCGCCGCGAGCAGCAGCAGCCGGGCGGCCAGCGCGGTGCCGATCCGCTCGTCCAGGGTGGCGCGCACCAGCGAGAGGTCGAAGGCCTGTCCGATCCCCGAGCCGCGCTCGTACGGGCCGCGCAGCATCAGCACCGCGACGGTGGAGACCAGCAGCGCCGTCCAGCCGGTCATCAGCAGCCGCTGCACCGGCCGCCGGGCGGTGCCGGCCGGCCAGCAGACCAGCACGAAGGCGGCGGCCCCGGCCAGCAGCGCGAACGCCGCGTACGCGACGGTGCGTCCGGTGCCGTACAGGGCGGCGACCAGGCCGTCGGCCTTGGCTCCCTGCAGCGCGGTGGCCGACACCGAGGTGTCCGAGGGCGCGCCGATGGAGAAGGTGAAGGCGCCGCCGACCGGGTGCGAGTCATCGGAGACGGCCCGCCAGGCGACGGTGTACGTGCCGTTGGCGAGCCCGCCCTTCAGGCCGACCCGGGCGGTGTTGCCCCTGCCGTCGGCGTGCGCCGGGTCGCCGGTGTCCACGGCCTTGCCGGCCGGGTCGAGCACCCGGACGGAGTCCGAGGAGAGCGACACGGACTCGCTGAAGGTCAGCGTCACCGCCGACGGGGCGGTGGCGACCACGGAGTTCTGTCGCGGGTCGGTGGAATCCAGGGTGGCGTGCGCGGAGGCCGGTCCGGCGCCCGCGAGCATCAGCGCGAGCAGCGCGCCGAGCACTCCGAGCACCCCGGCGATCCGGCGGTGCGAGGCCTTCTCCAGGCCGGCCGACTGCATGGTGGCGGGTCCCCTAACTCTGGCCGGGGCGGTAGGTGAGCTCCTTGACCGGCACCTTGACCGAGATGGTGCCGGACTTGGCGAAGGTGAGGTCGAGCTCCACCTCGTCGCCCAGGACGGGGGCCTTCTGCCAGCCCATGATCATGAGGTGGGTGCCGCCGCGGGCGAACTGCAGCGCGCCGTGCGCGGGCACGTCCAGGCTGGCGACCTGTTCCATGCTCGACGGGGTCGAGCGGTGCATGGTGACCGACTCGGCGCCGGGGCTGGTCACGCCGACCAGCTGGTCCCGGCCGCCGTCGTTGCGGACGGTCAGGTAGCCGGCGGCCATGCCGCCCGCCGGGGGCAGCGGGATGTAGGAGTCGGCGACGCTGAGCCGGGCCGGTCCGCTGCCGGCGCCGTCCTGGCCGCCGCTCCCGCAGGCGGCCAGGACGGCGCCGCCGCCGAGGGCGGTCGCGACGACGGCGCCCAGCAGGGCGGTGCGGCGGAAGCGGCTGGTCCCGGCGGTCACGCCGCGACCCCCTTGGCGAGCAGCGGGAGGTCGTGCTCGTAGGTCTTCTCCTCGGTGCCGCTCATGTAGAGCACGTGCGCCTTGTCGTCCGAGGGGAGGAAGGCCAGCACCTGCGCGCCGTGGGTCGAGGTGACCGTGCCGTCCGCGTTGACCACCGGGTCCTCGATCATGATGCCGAGCGACTTGGCGGCGCTCTTCACCTTGGCGAGGTCGCCGGTCAGGCCTATGAAGTCGCTGCCCATCGAGTCCAGCCAGGTGCGCAGCACCTTGGGGGTGTCGCGCTGCGGGTCGGTGGAGACGAAGACGACGTTGACCTTCTGCCGGTCCTCGGGGGAGAGCGCCTTCATCGCGACGCCGATGTCGCCCATGGTGGTCGGGCAGACGTCCGGGCAGCTGGTGTAGCCGAAGAACAGCAGGGTGGCCTTGCCGTTGGTCTGCTGCCGCAGGTCGTAGGGCTGGCCGGAGGTGTCGGTGAGCTGGAGGTCCGGCTTCTCGAAGTTCCTGGCCAGCTTGGTGCCCTGGTACGGGGTGGCGTCCTTCTGCTGGGTGACCTTCGCGGCGGTGGGAGCACCGGAGGAGCCGCAGGCGGACAGCGTCAGGGCGGCGGCCAGCGCGAGGGCGGCCGCGCCGGCCAGGCGGGCGGTACGGGCGGTGCGGGCGGTGCGGGACATGCGGGATCCGATCGTGCGCGGTGAACCGCCGGGGGGGGCGCCCCCCCGGGGCGCGGGCCCGCCCCCCGCCCCGGGGCCTCCGAGGCCCGCGCCCCCGACTTCGCCGCTGACCCACCCCACCCCCC
>NZ_JBHWBZ010000017.1:11158-28760 GCF_042735475.1 Kitasatospora sp. NPDC059577
GGGGGGGGGGGGGGGGGGGGCGGGGGGGGCGGGGTGTGTGGCGCGCGGGGGCGCGGCCGCGGCCGCGGGCCCCCCCCCGGGGGGGGCCCCCCCCCCCCCCCCCCGGCCGCGGGGGTCAGGAGGCGGAGCCGCCGTTCTTGCGGCGCAGGCCGAGCACGCCGACGGCGGTGCCGACCACGCCGACCACGATGCCGACCACACCGAGGGTGCGGGCGGTGGAGTCACTGGCCTTGCTGCCGCCGTCCGAGGACGCGGCGTGGTCCGAGCTGTCGCCGTGGGCGGCCGCGGTCGGGGAGGCGGTGACGCCGTGGCCGTCGCCGGCGTCGGCCTTGGTGAGCTTCAGGACGGGCGCGGGCTTGGCCGGCTCGGGCTGGCCGTCCTTGGACTCGTCGATCCAGCGGACGACGTCACCGTTGTCGTAGGTCTGCAGGGCCTTGAAGACCAGGCTGTCCGAGTCGGTCGGCAGCGGGCCGAGCGAGACCCGGAACTCCTGGAACTGGCCGGGGGCGATCTTGGTGCCGGCGTCGGCGGTCCAGGTGATCTTGGAGACGGCCTCGTTGACGTCGTTGCCGTGGACCTTGATCGGCTTGTCCAGCTTCGACTTCTCGACCGCGGCGGTCCAGCCCGGCAGCGGCAGGGTCCGGACCGAGGCCAGCGGGTGGTCCAGCGGGAGGTTGACCTCCAGCTTCACCGTGCTCGCGGTGTCGCTCTCGTTCGGCACCCGGAAGTCGACGGCCGTGTAACCGCCCTGGGCGGCCGCGCCCGGGTTCACGGTGACGTGCGCGAAGGCGGGGCCGGCCAGCGCCACCACGGAGGCGGCGGCGGACAGGGCGACGGCGGCGATGCGACGGGTGGAAAGGGAACGCATGATGCGGGGTCTCCGATCGGAGCTCGGCAGGCCGGGACCGGGCGGCGGACGGAGCCGCGCCTCGGGGGCCGCGCGTGGGGACGTGTGGGGGCAGAGCCTCGGGCCGGACCCGGAGGTCGGGACGGCCCGGACGGTGCGCACGCCCCGTACCCGGCACGGCCCGCAGGCCGCCAGGAGGCACGGATCAGTGCGCGAGGACTCCGCACGGCGGCCCGCGCCGCACCACGCTGTGCCGCAGCACGGCACCCGTCGGGAGCGGGGACTCCCCGCCCCGGGCCCCGAACCGGCGGACCGGACCGGCCACGCCGAACAGACCGCGCAGCAGCGCGGCCGCCAGGACGAACACCGACCGCAGCGGCGCCGCCCAGTGCTCCCGGGCCGCCGACGCGGCCACCCGCAGCAGCCGCCACAGCGCCGCCTCGCCGCGCCGCAGCCACCAGCCCGCGACCAGCGCGGCGGCCAGGTGACCGGCCAGCATCGACGGCGTCAGGCCGAACACGCCGTCCTGCCACCACGGCGCGGCGGCGAACGCGTGCGGGTCCAGGCCCGCCGACGAGACCAGCTGCTCCGGGGACGGGTTGCCGGGCAGGCCCGCCAGCGTGCCCGGGCGGGCCTCGTTGCAGATCAGCCGGCCGGCCACCTGGGGCACGGTCAGCGGACCGGAGCCGCCGTGGTGCATCCCGGCCATGGCGGCCATGCCGGTGAAGCCGCGGCCGTCGAAGCCGTGGAAGAGGAAGTGCAGTCCGAACTGCCCCGCGCCCAGCGCGCCGGCGATCCCGGCCAGCGAGCGCTCCCGCCCGCCGCAGGCCGCGGCGAGCGCCAGGACGGCGGCGAAACCCGCCGCCAGCGCCGTCGGCGGCACGTTGCCGCCACCGGCCAGGGCGTGCCCGGCGGCCGCTATCAGCGTGCAGACCAGCGCGAACGGGACCGCCCGGGCAAGCCGCAGGTCCCAGGCGGCGGACCCCACCGGCTGGGCCGGTCCGGGGGCGCCCGGGAGCGGGGCGGCGGCGAGGGCAGTCATGGCCGGGCCATCCTCTCATTGCGTACACCGCCGACACGGGCAGGGTGGGAAATCCCTACGAATGCCTCTTTCGGCGGCGGCGTGCGGGCCCGGGAGCGCGCCGCCCGGCACAGACCCCGTCCCCCAGTCCATCCGCCGAACGGGCGGTAGCGGCCCCCGGGCACGGTTCACCGCCGAATCGCCCGGAGATACCTAGTTGTATGTGGAGCCGCAGCCAGGAGGGACCTCCCGTGGACATCCGGTGGACTCTGCACCTCAAGCGCGACCCGGCCAGCGTCCCGCTGGCCCGGCGCATCCTGCTCGGCGCCATGGCGACCGCCGGCGTCGACCCGCAGATCGCCGACGACCTCGGCGTCGCGCTCAGCGAGGCCTGCGCCAACGCCGTCGAGCACGGCGCCACCGGGCGCGCCGACGACGGGTTCCAGGTCAGCGCCTCGATCAGCGGGGACCGGCTGCGCATCGAGGTCACCGACTCCGGCCCCGGCCTGCCCGCCCCCGCCGCCCCGCCGGTCCGGCGCCCGGCCGCCGCCACCCCGAGCCGCCCGGCGGCGACCGGCCGGGGGCCCCACCGTTCCCGCCGCGGCCGCGCCACCGTCCCGGCCCGGGTCCTCACCGCCCACCCGCCCCGCCGCGACGGCCACCCGTACGACACCCACGTCCTGCCCTGCCGCCCCGCGGCGCCCACCCTCCGCCCGGTCGACCTCGACGCCCTCCCCGACCTCACCGCCGAATCCGGCCGCGGCCTCTTCCTCATCCACGCGCTCACCGACCACGTCCAGCTTCGCAACCACCCCCTGCGGGGCGCCATCGTGAGCTTCGACAAGATCCTCAAGTGGCAGGACGGCGCGCTGCTGCGGGCGTCCTGACGGAGCTGCCGGGGAACCCGCCGAGGTCCCTCGCGCCTCTCGCCCCTCGCGCCCGTGCCGGGGACCGACGGGGCGCGGTCAGTGCCGGAGGGCTTCCGCGGGTTCGACGCCGGCGGCGCGCAGGGCCGGGTGGAGACCGGCCAGCAGGCCGACCAGGCTGCCGACGAGCGGGGCGGGCAGGACCACCAGGGGCTGGAGCAGCGCGGTCCAGTCGCGGGCCAGGGCGACCAGCACCACGACGACCACGCCGAGGGCGGTCCCGATCAGTCCGCCGAGCGTGCCGAGGACGGTGGACTCGGTGAGGAACTGGGCCGCGATGTGCCGGGGTCGGGCGCCGAGGGCGCGACGGAGGCCGATCTCGCCGGTGCGCTCCAGGACCGCCACCAGGGTGGTGTCGGCGATCCCGACCGCGCCGACCACCAGGCACACGGCGGCCAGCAGCAGAAACAGCCCGGTGAGGTCGGTGGACACCGAGTCCCGCAGGGTGTGCGGATCGGGCGGGGCGACGGCGGTGAAGCGGGCCGGGGCCTCCGGCCGCAGCGCGGTCGGCGCCTGGGCGGCGACCAGCCCGGCGGCGCCGGTCAGGGTGCGGACCACCATCCTGGCGCGGCCGTCCTCGCCGGCGCGCGGGTTGCCCCAGAGCGAGCGGGCGGTGGTGGCGGGCACCATGACGTCGAGTACGGCCGCGGGCAGCCGGGCGCTGTCCTCGATGATGCCGATCACGGTGAAGCCGGTGCCGTCGACGAACACGGCGGGATGGGCGTCGAGGCGGGTGATGCCGAGCCGGGCAGCGGCGGCGGAGCCCAGGACGGCGACGCGCAGGGCGCGCTCGCTGTGGAACGCGTTGTAGACGGTGCCGGCGCGGACCCGGGCCTCGATCGCGTCGAAGCCGCCGGGGGAGAGCGCCAGGACGTCCAGTCCGGCGCCGGCGCCCGGCCCGGGCGCCGGGGAGCCGGAGATCTTCGGGGCGGTCAGCGGCGCGCTCCAGTAGACCCCGGCGGCGACCGCGCCGTTGAGCCGGGAGACCCGGCGGTCGGCGTCCTCGGGGAAGTCCAGGGCGGCGCGGTGCCCGCCGTCGGCGAGCAGCACGTCCGGCCCGGTGTCGACCACGGTGACCGTGGTGTTCTGCAGGGCCGAGAAGCGCTTGCCGATCTGGCCGGTGGCGCTGGAGGTGAGGCCGAGCACGGCGACGAAGGCGCCGACGCCGAGGACGGTGCCCAGCAGGGTGAGCGCGGAGCGGCCCGGGCGCTGCACCGTGCCGGACAGCGCCTCGCCCAGCAGGTCGGTCAGCGTCAGCCGGGAGAGCGGTACCCCGGTGCCGGGGCGGCGGGTGCGGCGGCGGAGGAGCGGTCTCACCGTCCGCCCGCCGTTCCGGGCGCGGTGAGCCGGCCGTCCCGGATGGTGACGGTCCGCCGGGCCCGGTCGGCGACCTCGCGGTCGTGGGTGATGACCAGCAGGGTCAGTCCGTCCTCGTGCAGTTCCTCGAACAGTTCCAGGACCCGCCGGGCGGTGGCCGAGTCGAGGTTGCCGGTGGGTTCGTCGCACAGCAGCAACGACGGCCGGTTCACCAGGGCGCGGGCCACCGCGACCCGCTGCCGTTCGCCGCCGGACAGCCGCGAGGGCAGCGCCTCGGTCCGGTGACCGAGTCCGACCCGCTCCAGCACCTGCCGGGCGGCCTCGGCCCGGCCCGCGCGGGGCGAGCCGGTGTACACCTGGGCGAGCATCACGTTCTCCGTGGCGGTCCGGTGCGGCAGCAGGTGGAAGGACTGGAAGACGAAGCCGATCCGCCGGCCGCGCAGCGCGGTCCGCCGTGCCTCGGAGAGCGCGCCGGTGTCGACGCCGTCGAGTTCGTAGCTCCCGCCGCTGGGGCGGTCGAGCAGGCCGAGCAGGTTGAGGAAGGTGGACTTGCCGGAACCCGAGGGGCCGACCACGGCGACGTACTCGCCGGCGGCGATCTCCAGGTCGTGCGGGTGCAGGGCGGTGACCGGCGGCGGCCCGGGGTAGGTGCGGGAGATCCCGCGCAGCCGGATCACCGGCGGGCTCCCGTGCTCCGGGGCGGTGCGGTGGCCGGCGCTGCCCACCGGGTGTTCCCCGCTCACCGGCCGACCACGACCTGCTCGCCCGGCGCGAGGGCGGCCCCGGTGGCGGGCCCGACCTCGACGAAGCCGTCCGCGACGACGCCGGCCGTCACCTCCACGGTGCGCCGGGAGCCGTCGGGGGCGGCGACCGACACCGAGGTGCGGCCGTCGACGCCGGAACTGATCGCGGAGGCCGGCACCGCGAGCACCTCGCCCGGGGTGGAGGCGGCGACGACGGTGATCCGGACGTCCTGGCCCTCCAGGGCCGGGTCCCAGGGCGCGTCGGGGGTGACGACCAGGGGGACGTAGGGTTCGCCGCCGCCGGGGGGCTGCGGCGTCGGGCCGGCGGTGCCGCCGCCCGCGGGGCTGCCGGGGGTGACGAGCGAGCCCACCGAGCCGACCTCGGCGTCGAGCCGGACACCGGTGGTCTCGGACAGGACGGTGACCTTCATGCCGGGCTTGACCAGGGGGGCGTCGCCGGGCAGCAGCCGGCCGGTGAGGTCGAGGCCGCCGGCGGTGAGGGTGAGGACCGGGGCGGTCACCCGGTCGCCGACCCGGGCGCCCACCGCGCTGACCCGCGCGGGCAGTGAGGGGAGGAACACCACTTCGGCCGCGGGGAGTTGGGGGCCGTCCTTGGCCTGGACGCGGGCCAGCTCCTGGCGCTTGGCGGTGAGGTCGGCGCGTGCCCGGGCGAGGCCGCCCGCACTCCCGGCCGCTGCGCCGCCGGGCGCCGTTGCGGGGGGTGCCGTTGCCTCGGGTGCCGTTGCCGTGGGTGCCGTTGCTCGGGGCGTCGGCGCCGGGGCGGAGACCGGTGGCCCGGAGACCGGTGGCGCGGCCGCCGGGGTGCCGGGCTGCGCGGCGGGTGCGCTGGCGCCGGGCGCGGGTCGGCTCTCCAGGTCCTGGACGGTCTGTTCGGCCTGCTCCACGGCCTGCCGGGCGGTCCGGACGGCCGCGGCGGTCTGGTCGCCGGTGGTCGGCACTGGGTAGCCGAGCTTCCGGTAGAGCCCGGCCACGGCCGTCTTGGTGGCGGCCCCGAAGTACCCCTCGTCGTCGCCGCCGGCGTAGTACCCCATGTCGCGGAGCACGCCCTGGAGTTGGCCGATGTCGCCGCCGGACTCGCCGGGTGCCATGTCCCGGTAGGCGGGCACCGTCCCGGGCAGGGCGATCACCGGCCGGCCGGAGACCTCGGCCAGCACCTGGCCGGCGTTCACCGCGTCCCCGCTGCGGGCCCTGAGCGCGGTCACGACCGGGGTGCCGCCGCCGGGGCCGCCGCTGCTGGCGGAGACGGTGGCCGGCTGGACGGGGAAGGACCGGCCGGCCGTGAACACCCCGCGCAGCACGGTGGTGGTGGTCAGCACCCGCCGGACCACCGGGGCGGTGAGCACCGAAGCGGGGGGCGCCGCTGTGTCGGCGGCGGCCTGCTCCGGGGAGCGGACGAGGGTGGCGGCCCACAGTCCGCCCCCGGTGGTGACCGCGGCGACCAGCGCCGTCACCGCGACCACCCGCCGCCGTCGGCGGCCGACGGAGCCCGCCGGGAGGCCGGGGTCCGCCGCGGTGGCCTCGGCGGGGTCCGCTGCGGTGGCCTTCGGCTGGGGCGTGTCCACGGGTTCCGTTTCTGACGCGTCGTCACAAGACTGAGTGGTGATGGACGTTCGCGCGCCGGTCGGCTCGCCGGGCGCCGGATTCGCCAGTCGACCATAAGTCACATCACGGGCCCGGCGCAGCGGTTCCCCCGGGCCCGGTCCGGGCCGCGCGCGGCGACCCGGCCCGGCCGGGGCCGCCGACCCGGCCGACGCGGAGGGTCACCGCGCGGCACCGGCGTGACCGTGCGCCGTGACCCGGAAGTCCGCCCGTCCCGCCCGAGGTTCCGCTCCGGTTGCCGGGGGTGGGGGGCGGTCGGACGATGGGGGCATGATGCACCAGATGCGAGCCGAGTACGGCGCCGGCGGCGCGGCCGAGGGGGTGCGCCTGTGGCACATGGTCCGGGGCGAGGAGAGCGTGGCGATGTGCGGCCGGGAGCTCGATCCGCAGGCCGCGGTGCGGGAGGCGGTGGACTGGGGGAAGACCCCGGAGCTGTGCTGCCACACCTGCGGGGCGTACTTCCTGCGTGAGGCGCCGTACCTGGCGGCCGAGCACCCGTAAGCCCGGTCTACTGTGCTCGGCATGGACGAACCCCTGGTCGGGCCGCGGTCGTTGACCCGCGAGGCCGCCGCGCTGCGCACCGGGGAGTCCCGGCTGCCCGAGTACGTCGACCGGTTCTGCGCGCGGGTCGAGCGGGTGGACCCGCTGATCCACGCGTTCGTGCCCGAGCCCGGCCGGCACGACCGGTTGCGCGCGGAGGCGGAGCGGGTGGCGGCGCGGTACCCGGAGCCGGCCGGGCGGCCGCCGCTGTACGGGGTGCTGGTGGGGGTCAAGGACGTCGTGCACGTGGACGGGCTGCCCACGCACGGCGGGTCGGCGCTGCCGCCGGGGGTGCTGGCCGGGCCGCAGGCCGCGGTGGTGGACCGGCTGCGGGCGGCGGGGGCGCTGGTCGCGGGCAAGACGGTGACCGCCGAGTTCGCCGCGAGCGCCCCCGGCCCGACCCGCAACCCGCACCACCCGGGGCACACCCCCGGTGGCTCCAGCAGCGGTTCGGCGGCGGCGGTCGCGGCGGGGCTGGTGCCGCTCGCGGTCGGCACCCAGACGGTCGGCTCGGTGATCCGCCCGGCCGCGTACTGCGGGGTGGTGGGTTTCCGGCCGACCTACGGGCGGATCCCGATCGACGGGGTGATCCCGAACGCGCCCAGCCTCGACACCCTGGGGGTGTTCACCGCCGACCTGGCGGGCGCGGCCCTGGCGGCCCCGCTGCTCTGCGACGACTGGCGGCCCGCCGGGCCGGGCCCGGAGCCCGTGCTCGGGGTGCCGGACGGGACGTACCTGGAGTGCGCCGAGCCGGCCGCGCTGCGGGCCTTCGAGGAGCAGGTGGAGCGGCTGGCGTCGGCCGGGCTGGTGGTGCGCCGGGTCGAGTTGTTCCCGGACTTCGCGGAGGTACGTCGGCGGTTGCAGACCGTGAACCGCTTCGAACTGGCCCGCAGCCACGCCGACTGGTTCGCCCGCTTCGGCGGCCTCTACCGGCCGGAGACGGTGGCGGGCATCCGGGTCGGCCGGGGCGTCGCGCCCGAGGACCGGGCGGCCGCGCTGCGGTTCCGGGAGCGGCTGCGGGAGCGGGTGGACCGGGCGGGCGCGGCGGCCGGGGTGGACCTGTGGCTGGCGCCCTCGGCGACCGGCGGGGCGCCGGAGGGCCTGCACGGCACCGGGGACGCGGTGATGTCGCTGCCGTGGAGCTTCCTCGGGCGGCCGGCGCTGAGCCTGCCGGCCGGACGGACCCCGGCGGGGCTGCCGCTGGGCCTCCAGGTGGTCGGTGCGGCCGGTGACGACGAGGCACTGCTGGGCCGGGCGGCCGGGCTGGAGGCGGTGCTGGCCGGCAGCCGGTAGCCGGTAGCCGAGGCGCACCCGGCCGGGGTCTCGGCCCTGTCCGGACCTAGGCGAGCGCCGGGTCGGCCGGGTCGGTGGCCTCGGCGCGCAGCAGGCGCAGCAGCAGGCGGCCGGCCCGTTCGTACGGGGTGGCGTCGTCGTGCAGCACGGCCTGCGAGTTGGCCGTCTCCAGGACGGCGATCAGGGCGAAGGCGAGGTCCCCGAGGTCGGTGTCCGGGCGCAGGGCGCCGGCGGCACGGGCGTCGGCGAGGGCCGCGGTGACGGTGTCGGACCACTCCCGGGCGCAGCCGGCCAGGGCGTCCCGGACGGTGCCGGGGCGGGCGTCGAACTCGGCGGTGACCTCGTAGAAGAAGCAGCCGCCGGGGAAGACCCGGGCGCGCGAGTAGGCGAGCCAGCCCTCGCACAGGGCGCGGACCCGGGGGAGGCCGGGCGGGGCGTCGGCGACCGGGGCGACGACGGCGTCGGCGAAGATCCGGCGGGCGGCGCGGACGGTGGCCAGCTGCAGCTCCTCCTTGGAGCCGAAGCCGGCGAAGACGCCGCTCTTGCTGAGCCCGAGGTCGGTGGCCAGCCGGCCGATGGAGAGCGCGTCCAGGCCTTCGACGGAGGCGATGCCGACGGCGCGGTGCAGGACCGCCCGGCGGGTCTCCTCGCCGCGCAGGACCCGTCCGTCCGTGGTCGGTCCGGCCATGGCCCGCCCCCCGTTCTCGTCGCAGTGCGTGCCGCCCAGGGTAGTGCGTGCGCGGTGCCGAACCCTTGGAACCGCACCCCTAAAACTGCACGAACGGTCGTGCTAATATCTCGCCGCGATCCGCGCACCACGCCCGGGGCGCGTGCGGGAGCACGGCCCCGCCCCCGCCAGGAACACCCGTCCGCACCCGACAGGGAGACCAGATGGACCCGGCCCAGGTACCGATGGCACTGATCCGCACCGCCCTCAACCCCACCGCCCGCATCGCCCCCGGAGCCGCCGGCCGGGCCGCCTACGAGCTGTTCGTGCACCCGGTCCGGCGCAGCCGGGTGCGCCCGTCGGAACGGGAGGTCCACGGGCAGGCCGTCACCGAGCGGCTCACCGTGAACGGCAAGCCGGTGGTCGGCTACCGCTGGGGCAGCGGAGAGCGGCCGGTCCTGCTGCTGCACGGCTGGCGCTCCCGGGCCTCCCGCTACGCGCCCCTCGTGCCCCGGCTGCGGGAACTCGGCCTCAGCGCCGTCTCCTTCGACGCGCCGGGCCACGGCGACTCCGGCGGACGGACCACCGGCGTGCCGGAGTACCGCGAGCTGGCCCTGCGTCTCCAGGAGCGGTACGGGCCGTTCGAGGCCGTCGTCGCGCACTCCCTCGGCGTCTGCGCCGCCTTCGGCGCGCTGGCCGACGGCCTGCGGGCGGGCCGGCTGGCGGCCGTCTCCGGGGTGTCCCGGGTCGGCTTCTTCCCCGCCGCGTTCTGCGCCGGGCTCGGGCTGAACGCCGGGGTCGAACGGGCGCTGCGGGCGCGGATCGAGCGGGAGCTGTTCGGCGGGGACGCCGGGGGGTGGGAGCGCTTCGACGCCGCCCGCCGGGTGGCGGACGTCGACCTGCCGGTCCTGGTGGTGCACGACGAGGCCGACGACGTCGTCCCGTTGAGCGAGGCGCACCGGCTCCGCGAGGCGTACGGGGAGCGGCTCGACCTGGTGGTCACCCGGGGGCTCGGCCACCGTCGGATCATCGCGGAACCGGCCGTCGTCGACCAGGTGATCGGATTCCTGGCGGCGGGCCTGGAGGTCGCGGCCGGATGAGTACTGTCGCCCGTATGGACATCGTCGAACTGCACGCACGCTCACTGGAGTTGGCCGCCGGGGTGGTGGACGCCGTCCGCCTGGGCCGGCTGGACCTGCCGACCCCGTGCGCGGGCTGGACGCTGCGCCGGCTGCTGGCGCACGCCGTCGGCCAGCACCAGGGCTTCGCGGCGGCCGCCCGCGGGGCCGGTCCGGACCTCGCGCTCTGGGCCGACGCCCCGGTCGGCGAGGACCCGGGAGGCGAGGACCCGGCGGGCGCCTTCCGGCGCACGGGCGCCGAGCTCACCGCCGCGTTCCGGGAGGCGGCCGCGGCCGGCCGGCCGCTCTGGCTGCCCGAGATCCTCACCACCGCGCCGGTCCCGCTGGAGCGGGCGGTGGGCTTCCACCTGCTCGACACCCTGGTGCACGCCTGGGACGTCGCCGCCGCCCTCGACGCGGGGGCAGCCGCGGCCCTCGACGCGGGCACGGGCGCGGCCGTCGAACTCGGCGCGGCCGTCGAGCGCGAGGAGGCGCTGATCGCCGCACTGGTGGCGGTGACCGAGGCCGTCCCGAACACCCCGGAGGCCCGGGCGCCGGGCAAGGCCTTCGGACCGGGCCTGCTGCCCGCCGGCGGTGCGGGCCGGTTCGAGCGCGTCCTGGCGCTGCTCGGCCGCGATCCGGCCTGGAAGCCGTAGGGTCCGTCGACGCAGCCGGGCCCCGGGCCCGTCGGCGGGCCCGGCTCAGCTCCGGTCGCGCTGCTCGTCGGGGAAGCGCGGCCCGCCGATCAGATAGAGCAGCGCGGCGGTCGGAAAGCCGAGCGAGGCGGCCAGCAACACGATGAACTGCCAGAACATCTTCCGCTCCTCGTCAGTCACGGGCCGCCCGGACACCCGAAGGTGGTTCCAAACCCGACCCGCCCCGATCGGCCGAATTGTCCGGTCACTGTCCGACGGTATGGCCGAATCGCCCCCACTGCCACCGGGCGCCCGGCCCCGCCCCGCGCCACACCGGCGCAGGGGTCTGGGCGCGGGCCGGGGGCGGCGTCCACACTGTCGGGATGCAGCTACAGCTCGCAGGGGAAGCACGACGGCCCGACCGCGAGAGCGAGGACTTCGCGGCGGCCTCGCCGGAGGCGTTGGTCCTGCTGGACGGCGCGAGTTCGCCGGCCGGCCTGGAATCCGGGTGTCGGCACGGGACGGCCTGGTACGTGCGCCGACTGGGCGTGCACCTGCTCGCCCGGCTCACCGACCGGGCGGACCGCTCGATCGCCGAGTGCCTGGCCGACGCCATCGTGGAGACGGCCGCGCTGCACGGCGGCCGGTGCGACCTGGCCCATCCCAACACCCCCGCCGCGATGGTGGTCGCGGCGCGACGGCACGGTGAGGCGCTGGAGTACCTGGTGCTCGGCGACTCGCTGCTGGTGCTGGAGTTCAAGGACGGGCCGCCGAAGGTGATCGGGGACAACCAGCGCTTCCCCGGCGGGGAGGGGCTGCGCCGTCAGGTCTGGTCGACCGTGCCCGGCTCGGCCGAGCGGACGGCGCTGCACATGGAGTACGCGCTGGCCGTCCGCGCGGCCCGCAACCGGGGCACCGGCCCGTGGATCGCGGCCGCCAGCCCGCGCGCGGCCGAGCACGCCGAGACCGGCTTCGTCCGGCTGGACCGGCTGCACGCGCTGGCCGCCCTCACCGACGGCGCCTCGCGCTTCACCGAGCGCTTCGGGCTGGGGAGTTGGGGCGACGTGCTGCGGCTGCTCGCCGAGTCGGGGCCGGGTGAGCTGATCGCCCAGGTCCGTGCGGTGGAGCGGGCGGACCCCGCCTGCGAGCGCTGGCCGCGCGGCAAGACGCACGACGACGCCTCGGCCGTGTACGCGCTGCTCTGAAACCCGCCGCGCAGGCACCTCCGCGGAGCACAGGTCCGTCCAGGGATCGGAGGTCCGTCCGGAGACGGCGGGGTGACTACGGACCGGCGGGGTGAGCACGGACCGGCGGGGGGGGGGGGGCGCCCGCGCGGCCCCCCCCCCCCCCCCGCGGCCGCCCCGGGCCCCCCGGCGGGGGGGGGGGGCGCGGCGCCGGGGCGGGGGGGGCGGGCCCCGCCGGGGGGGGCGGCCCCGGCGGGGGGGGCCGCCCCCCCCCCGCGCCCCCCCCCCCCCCCCCCCGGGTCGGCGGCCCGGAGCTACTTGCCGGAGGCCGGGACGGTGCCCAGCCGGCCGGCCTGGAAGTCCTCCATGGCCTGCTGGAGTTCGCGGTGGCTGTTCATCACGAACGGTCCGTACCAGGCGACCGGCTCGCGGAGGGGCAGCCCGCCGAGCAGCACGACCTCGAAGTTGGCGTTCCGGGAGTCCTGGCTCTCGTCGGCCCGGATGGTGATCGAGTCGCCGTCGCCGAACAGGACCGCCTGGCCCATGCCGAACGGGCGGCGCTCCTGGCCGGCCGAGCCCTTGCCCGCCAGGCCGTAGGCCAGGGCGTTGAAGTCGGACCGCCAGGGCAGGGTGATCTGTGCGCCCGGGCTGACCGAGGCGTGGATCATGGTGATCGGGGTGTGGGTGGCCCCGGGCCCCTGGTGGCCGTCCAGCTCGCCGGCGATCACCCGCAGCAGGGCGCCGCCGTCCTCGGTGCTGAGGAGCTTGACGCTGCCGCCGCGGATGTCCTGGTACTTCGGGGCGATCATCTTGTCCGAGGCGGGCAGGTTCACCCACAGCTGGAGGCCGTGGAAGAGGCCGCCGGACTTCACCAGTGACTCCGGCGGGGTCTCGATGTGCAGCAGGCCGGAGCCGGCCGTCATCCACTGGGTGTCGCCGTCGGTGATGACGCCGCCGCCGCCGTGCGAGTCCTGGTGCACGAAGGTGCCGTCGATGATGTAGGTGACGGTCTCGAAGCCGCGGTGCGGGTGCCAGGGGGTGCCCTTGGGCTCGCCGGCCGCGTAGTCCACCTCACCCATCTGGTCCATCATGATGAACGGGTCGAGGTGCTTGGTGTCGATCTTGGCGAAGGCGCGGCGGACGGGGAAGCCCTCGCCCTCGTAGCCCTCGGGGGCGGTGACCACGGTCCGGACCGGCCGGGCGCTCGTGACGGTGGCGTCCGGCGTGGTGACGCGCGGGAGGGTCAGTGGGTTGTCGACGGTCACGGCGGGCATGTCGGCCTCCTTCGAGGGGGGTTCTTCGGCCTACGTGCACGAGATTAGTTCAATTCTCAACAACAAGCAAGTTGAAAGTTGAACTATATGGTCGGGGAGGGGCGCGGGGCTCCACCCCTCCCCAGGATGGGGCAGGCGGGGGCTCCCCGCACCGCGGGGCGGCCTGCCGGGCTCGGCGGGCCGCCGAACGTCGGCCGGGCGTCAGCCGTACATGCGGCGCATGGTGAAGTCGACCATCTGCTCGACGGCCTTGGCGTCGAACACCATCCGGTGCTCGCCCTCCATGTCCAGCGCGAAGCCGTAGCCGGTCGGCAGCAGGTCCAGGACCTCGGCGCCGGTGACGGTGAAGTGCTTGGAGTCCTTGCCGGCGTAGCGGCGCAGCTCCTTGAGCGAGCTGAACATCGGGATCACCGGCGTCGGGGTGTTGTGCAGCGCGAGGAAGCCGGGGCGTTCGCCGCGCGGGCAGTGCACCTTCGAGGTGATGAAGATGGCCTGGAAGTCCTCGACGGCCATCGAGCCGGTGGTGAACGCCCGGACGGCGTCCGCCAGCGACGGCGGGGAGGGCTCGGGGTAGAGCGACTGCTGGTTCGCCTGCGACTGCGCGCCGTAGGCGTCCGGTCCGGGCATGCCGTTCATGCCCGGCTGCGGCCCCGCCTGCTGCTGGTAGGGATCCCCCGGGTATGCGTTCTGGTCATATCCGTACACACGGACAGGCTAGCGGGAGCGCACCCGCCCGCGCTGGCGCAGATCCTGACAAGGAGTGGTCGCCCTGACTGTGGGACGTGACCACGTTCATAGCGGATTCACCGTCGAGGGCTTGCCCAAGTTACCGCTGGGTAGCATCATGAGTCCTACTGGTGGGTACGGGACGCCGGACCGCGGCGGTCTCCCGGAAGCGACGAACCGGAGAAAACGGCCATGGGGCACTACAAGTCCAACCTGCGTGACGTGGAGTTCAACCTCTTCGAGGTGTTCGGCCGCGAGCAGGTCTACGGCACCGGACCCTTCGCGGACATGGACGTCGAGACCGCGAAGAACATCCTGAGCGAGATCGCGCGCCTGGCCGAGAACGACCTCGCCGCGTCCTTCACCGACACCGACCGCAACCCGCCGGTCTTCGACCCCGAGACCAACACCGCGCCGATCCCGGCCGCCTTCAAGAAGAGCTACCAGACCTTCATGGACGCCGAGTGGTGGCGCCTGGGCATCCCGGAGTCGATCGGCGGCCAGGTCACCCCGAACTCGCTGATCTGGGCCTTCGCCGAGCAGATCCTGGGCTCGAACCCGGCCATCTGGATGTACTCCTCCGGCCCGGCCTTCGCCGGCGTCATCGCCGAGGAGGGCACCGAGGAGCAGCTCGAGGTCGCCAAGCGGATGACCGACCGCCTGTGGGGCTCCACCATGGTCCTCACCGAGCCCGACGCGGGCTCCGACGTGGGCGCCGGCCGCACCAAGGCGATCCAGCAGGAGGACGGCTCCTGGCACATCGAGGGCGTGAAGCGCTTCATCACCTCGGGCGAGCACGACATGTCCGAGAACATCATCCACATGGTGCTGGCCCGCCCCGAGGGCGGCAAGCCGGGCACCAAGGGCCTGGGCCTCTTCATCGTCCCGAAGTTCGACTTCGACTGGGAGACCGGCGAGCTCGGCGAGCGCAACGGCGTCTACGCCACCAACGTCGAGCACAAGATGGGCCTCAAGGCCTCGAACACCTGCGAGATGACCTTCGGCGCCAAGCACCCCGCCAAGGGCTGGCTGCTCGGCGAGAAGGTCGACGGCATCCGCCAGATGTTCAAGATCATCGAGTTCGCCCGCATGATGGTCGGCACGAAGGCCATCGCCACCCTCTCCACCGGCTACCTGAACGCCCTGGAGTACGCCAAGGAGCGCGTGCAGGGCGCCGACATCTCGCAGTTCCTGGACAAGACCGCCCCGCGCGTCACCATCACCCACCACCCGGACGTGCGCCGCTCGCTGCTGACCCAGAAGGCCTACGCCGAGGGCATGCGCGCGCTGGTCCTGTTCACCGCGTCCACCCAGGACGACATGATGGCGGCCAAGCTGCGCGGCGAGCACGACGAGGCCTCCGAGCGCCTGAACGACCTGCTCCTGCCGATCGTCAAGGGCTACGGCTCCGAGAAGTCCTACGAGCAGCTCGCCCAGTCCCTGCAGACCTTCGGTGGCTCCGGCTACCTGCAGGAGTACCCGATCGAGCAGTACATCCGCGACGCCAAGATCGACACCCTGTACGAGGGCACCACCGCGATCCAGGGCCAGGACTTCTTCTTCCGCAAGATCGTCAAGGACGGCGGCCAGGCCCTCACCGCGCTGTCCGAGCAGATCCAGAAGTTCCTCGGCTCCGCCGCCGGCGGCGACGCCCTCGCCACCGAGCGCGAGCTGCTCGCCAAGGCCGCGGGCGACCTGGAGGCCATCGTCGGCAAGCTGCTCGCCGACCTGACCTCGGTCGAGCAGGACGTCAAGAACATGTACAAGGTGGGCCTCAACACCACCCGCCTGCTGATGGTCTCCGGTGACGTCGTGGTCGGCTGGCTGCTGCTGCGTCAGGCCGCGGTGGCCCTGGCCAAGCTGGAGGCCGGCGCCTCCGAGAAGGACGTCCCCTTCTACCAGGGCAAGGTCGCGGCGGCCCGCTTCTTCGCCAAGAACGTCCTGCCGACCGTCGCGCCGCAGCGCCTGATCGCCGAGGGCATCGACAACGAGATCATGGACCTGGCGGAGGAGGCCTTCTAAGGCCCCCGACCCTTCCGACCGCCTGACACACCCTCACACCGAAGGGCCCGGCTGCCACCGGGCCCTTCGGTGTTCCCCGGGCCGACCGGAGATCCCCCGGCCACGGCGGCCCCGCCGTGCGCGCCGCGGGTCGTCCACGGTCCCGTCCGGGCCCGGATGTTCCGAATGCCCTGTCCGTGTACGGGCATATGCTCAAGGTGCGAAGCCGACTCCCCATCCGGTTTCGGCCCTCCCTCGACCCAGGAGCAGTATGTCGACCGCCGCCCGCCAGGCATTCTTCGACCGGACGCACAGCGACGACCTGATCGCGTTCCTCGGCACCTCGCCGTCCCCGTACCACGCGGTCGCGAGCGCCGCGGAGCGGCTGGAGAAGGCGGGCTTCCGGCAGGTCGCCGAGACGGACGCCTGGGACGGCGCCGCCGGTGGGCGCTACCTGATCCGCGGCGGCGCGCTGATCGCCTGGTACCTGCCGGAGGGAGCGGGCCCCGAGACCCCGTTCCGCATCGTCGGCACCCACACCGACTCGCCCAACCTGCGGGTCAAGCCGCTGCCGGACACCGGCTCGGCCGGCTGGCGCCAGGTCGCCGTGGAGATCTACGGCGGCGTCCCGCTGAACACCTGGCTGGACCGGGACCTCGGCATCTCCGGCAGACTCGCCCTCAAGGACGGCACCGCCCGGCTCGTCCAGTTGGACGAGCCGCTGCTGCGCGTGCCCCAGCTCGCCATCCACCTGGACCGCCAGGTCAACGAGGGCATGAAGCTCGACAAGCAGCGCCACCTCACCCCGATCTGGGGCCTCGGCCCGGTCGACGAGGGCGCGTTGATCGGCTACGTCGCCGAGCGGGCCGGCCTGGCCGCCGACGACGTGGTCGGCTGGGACCTGATGACGCACGACGTCCAGCCCGCCTCCTACCTGGGCCGGGACCGCGAACTGCTGGCCGGCCCCCGCCTGGACAACCTGCTCTCGGTGCACGCGGCCACCGCCGCGCTCGCCGCCGTCGCCACGGCCGACGGCGCCACCGGACTGCCGTACATCCCGGTGATGGCCGCCTTCGACCACGAGGAGACCGGCAGCGAGTCCGACACCGGCGCGCAGAGCCCGCTGCTCGGCAACGTCCTGGACCGTTCGATCCACTCGCGCGGCGGCAACCCGGAGGACCGTGCCCGGGCACTGGCCGGCACCGTCTGCCTCTCCTCGGACATGGGCCACGCCGTCCACCCGAACTACAGCGAACGACACGAGCCGGGCCACCACCCGATGCCGAACGGCGGGCCGATCCTCAAGGTCAACGTCAACAACCGCTACGCGACCGACGGCGTCGGCCGGGCGGTGTTCGCGTCCGCCTGCGAGAAGGCCGGCGTGCCGTGGCAGACCTTCGTCTCCAACAACGCCATGCCCTGCGGGACGACGATCGGCCCGATCACGGCGGCGCGCCTCGGCATCAAGACGGTGGACTGCGGCATCGCGGCGCTCTCCATGCACTCGGCGCGCGAGCTGTGCGGGGCGGAGGACCCGTACCTGCTGGCGAGCGCGATCAAGGCCTTCCTGGAGGGCTGAGCCCCTCCGGTACGACGGGGCCCGGCGGACGACCGATCGTCCGCCGGGCCCCGGCGCCGTCCGCGGGCCGACGAGGGCTGCTCCAAGCCGGGCCGGGCCCGCGGGAGGCGG
>NZ_JBHWBZ010000017.1:28770-40202 GCF_042735475.1 Kitasatospora sp. NPDC059577
ATTGGCGCCCTAACCAAAACCCCAACTCCGTCTCGTTTCCCCCCCTCCTTTACAGCTTGGCCGGGGTTTCCCCCCCCCCCAACCGGTGCCCCCGTCGCCGTCCGCGGGCCTACGAGGGCTGCTCCATGCCGGCCAGGACCAGCGGGAGGCGGCGGGCGCCGTCGGCGACCAGCTTCACCGGCACGCCCCAGTCCTGCTGGTGCACGTGGCAGGCCGGGTACTCGATCTCCGGATCGTCGTCGCAGGACGCCGCCATCGCCGAGACGTGCAGCACGCCCTCGGCGACCTCGTCGGAGAGCACCAGCTCGCGGGAGAGGTCGCTGTCCGCGCCCGCGCCGGAGACCAGCAGCTCCGGCGGGGTCGAGCTGACCAGCAGCCGGGTGGACGGGCCGTAGCGCTCGTCCAGCTTCTGGCCGCTCGGCGCCGAGAAGACCACGTCCAGCCGGAAGGCGCCCGGTGCGACCTCGGTGGCCGCGCGCCGGGTGCGGTGCGCCACCGACTCCACCCGCACCGCCTCCTCCGGCAGCCGCAGCCTGGTCAGCCGGTGCCGGGCCGACTCGACCACCACGATGTCGCCGTCCACCAGCACCGCGCCGGAAGGCTCGCGCAGGTCGGTGGCCAGCGTGCTGACCTGGCCGGTCGCCGGGTCGTAGCGGCGCAGCGCGTGGTTGTAGGTGTCACTGACGGCCACCGAGCCGTCCGGCAGCACGGTGACGCCCAGCGGGTGCTGGAGCAGGGCCTGGTCGGCCGCGCCGTCACGGTGGCCGAAGTCGAACAGGCCGGTGCCGACGGCGGTTTCGACCGTTCCCGTTTCACGTGAAACCCAGCGCAGCGCGGAGGTCTCGGAGTCGGCGACCCAGAGCTTCCCGCCGTCCGCGGAGACCGCGAGACCGGACGGCTGGGCGAACCAGGCCTCGGCGGCGGGCCCGTCGACCAGGCCCTCGTTGGTGGTGCCGGCCGCGACCCCGACCGTGCCGGCCGCCGGGTCGTACGCCCAGAGCTGGTGCACGCCCGCCATCGCGATCCACACCCGGCCGTCGAACCAGGCGACGTCCCACGGCGAGGACAGGTCCACCTCGCGGGCCGGGCCCGCGGTCGCCGAGCCCTGCCACCACTGCCGGCCGGTGCCGGCCAGGGTGGTCACACTGCCGTCGGCCAGCCGCAGGCCGCGCAGGGCGTGGTTGACGGTGTCGGCGACGACCACGTCGTACGCCGAACCCTCCGGCAGCAGCGCCAGGCCCTGCGGCTCGCTGAACCGGGGGCTGGTGCCGTCCACCAGGCCGCGCTGCCCGTCACCGATCCGGCGCACCACCGTCTCGCCGTCCTCGGCCAGCTCGACCAGCGAGTGGTGGCCGGAGTCGGCGACCAGGAAGTGGCCGTTCGGCAGCCGTACCGCCTTGCCCGGGAACTTGAGGTCCCCCGCGGTCGGCTCCGGCGCCACGTACGGGCCGTCGCCGCGGCGCAGCGTGCCCTTCGCGGCGTGCTCCGCCTCCAGCTCCTCGACCAGGCGGGCGATCGCGTGGGCGTGGCCCTCACCGGCGTGCTGGGCGACCACGTACCCCTCCGGGTCGATCACCACCAGCGTCGGCCAGGCCCGGACCGCGTACTGCTTCCAGGTGGCCAGCTCCGGGTCGTCCAGCACCGGGTGGTGCACCTCGTAGCGGGCGACGGCGTCCACCACCGCCTGGTGGTCGGCCTCGTGCACGAACTTCGGCGAGTGCACCCCGACGATCACCACGGTGTCGCGGTGCTTCTCCTCCAGCTCCCGCAGCTCGTCCAGGACGTGCAGACAGTTGATGCAGCAGAAGGTCCAGAAATCCAGGACGGTGATCTTGCCCCGGAAGTCGGCGAGGGTGAGGTCCTTGCCGCCGGTGTTCAGCCAACCGCCTGCCCCGACCAGCTCGGGGGCGCGTACACGTGCACGAGATGCCATGCCCCAATGAAACCGCACGCCCGGTGTCCGCATTCCGGGCGTGCCGGTTCAGAACTTCGGGCGGCGGGCCTCGCTCAGCTCGACGACCTCCAGGGTGGTGGCGAGTGACGTGCTCTCCCAGCCGAGCAGGGCCTTGGTGACCATGATCGCGGGGATCATCGCCGTTCCGCGCTCGACCAGCAGCCGCTGCACCGCGGCCATGCCGCGGTCGGCGAGGACCGGGCGGCACTCCTCGACCAGGCCGGTCAGGTGGGCGGCGTGCTCGGCCGTCAGACCGCCGACGTTCGGGAAGAGGTCGGGGCGGGTGAGGTCGGCCTGCCAGCGGGTCTCGCCGTCCTGGGTATGGGCGGTCGGGCGCAGGCCGAGGGTGGTGGCGACCCTGGCGGAGGCGCGGTGGTCGGGGTGGATGTGGGCGACGGCGGTGGTGGTGCCGGCGGCGGTGAGGTGGGCGAGCAGGGCGCGGGCGGCTTCGGTGGCCAGGCCGCGGCGCTGCCAGGGGGTGCCGACCACCCAGGCGAGTTCGGCCTCGTCCGGGCCGACGGTGGCCTGCACGTAGCCGATCAGGGCGCCGTCGGCGCGCAGCCGCAGGACCCAGTTGCCCCAGCGTTCGGCCGGGTCGGGGGAGCCGGCGGCGAGCCGGGCGCAGCGGGCGCGCATCTCCTCCGCCGTGGCCGGGCGGCCGCCGGTGAAGGCGTGCAGGGCCGGGTCGGCGAGTGCGGCGGTCAGTTCCCCGGCGTGCTCGGGGGCGATCGGCAGCAGGTCGAGGCGCTCGCTGTGCAGCGGGGCGGTGGTGGGGTCGGGGCGCATGGCGGTATTGAAGGCGATCGCCGGGGTGCCGGGCGACGGTATTTCCCGCGGGTGCTTCGTGGCGGTGCTTTTCGGCGGGCGGGGGATCGGGGTCGAATGGGACGACGTCAACACGGAGGAGGTCCCGCGGTGCGGTATCTGGTCAGGGAGAAGCTGTTCGCGGTCGGCGACGACTACTGGATCGAGGACGACCGGGGTCACAAGGCGTACCTGGTGGACGGCAAGGTGCTGCGGCTTCGGCACACCTTCGAGCTGAGGGACGCGCAGGACCGGGTGGTCGCGGTGGTGAAGGAGAAGATGCTCACCGTCCGCGACGCGATGAAGATCGAGGACGCCGACGGCGAGGTGATCGCGACCGTCCGGGAGAAGCTCTTCACCCCGTTCCGCGACAAGTACCTGGTGGACCTGGCCTCCGGCGGCGAGCTGAAGATCCACGGCAACCTGATCGACAAGGACTACCGGATCGAGAACGAGCACGGCGACGAGCTGGCCCGGATCAGCCGCAAGTGGTTCCGGATCCGGGACACCTACGGGGTGGAGATCGCCGACGGCGCGGACACCGGCCTGCTGCTGGCCGTCGCGGCCTGCGTCGACCACCTGGCGCACGAGGAGGACTGACCGTCCCCGGTTCCCGGATCCCCGGTCCGCCTCTCACCCGCGTGGGGTATCTTTTGCCAACCCTTGACCCGGTCGGTCGAGGGATCCCCGGCCGGCCGGCCGGGGACGTACGGCGAGAGCGGACCGGGGGCTGGAACCACGATGAACGACATCCTGCACGGGCTCGGCGCGGCAGCGGCCTACGGTGCCCTCGGGGTGGTGCTGCTGCTCCTCGGCATCGGCCTGGTCGACCTGCTGACACCCGGCAGGCTCGGCCACCAGATCTGGGTCGAGCGCAACCGCAACGCCGCGGTCCTGCTCAGCTCCGCGCTGCTCGGCATCGGCGGCATCGTCTTCACCGCGATCATGTACACCTACGCCGACTTCGGGAAGGGCCTGGTCTCGACGGCCTGCTACGGGCTGCTCGGGCTGGTGCTGATGGCCGTCGCGTTCTGGCTGGTGGACCTGCTGACGCCCGGCAAGCTCGGCGCGATCCTGGTCGAGCCGGAGCCGCACCCGGCGGTGTGGGTGTCGGCCAGCTGCAACATCGCGGTGGCGGCGGTGGTGTCGGCCGCGATCGCGTAGCGGCGCGCCCGGGCGCCGGGCGGGCCGCGTCAGGCCGGGTGCGGCGCCCGGCCCAGGACGTGCTCCCGCCCCCAGTCGCCCAGCGGCGCCAGCGCCGCGTTGAGGCGGCGCCCCGCCTCGGTCAGCGCGTACTCGACCCGGGGCGGCACCTCGTCGTACGCCTCGCGGTGCACGATGCCGTGCGCCTCCATCTCGCGCAGGTGTGCGGCCAGCACCTTCTCGGTGATCCCCGGCAGCAGCCGGCGCAGCTCGCCGAAGCGGCAGTCGGGGCGCACGCCCAGGGCCCAGAGGATCGACACCTTCCACTTGCCGCCGATCACGTCCAGCGCGGCGTCCGTCCCGCAGACGTGCGCCCCCGGCCTCGGCACGGTCACCATGTCCACCCCTTCCGGTGCCTCTCCGACCTCGATGCTCACTTCAGGGTAACCACCCACTTCGAAGTGCGTACTTGAGCGTTCCCGGGGCCGGCGCGGAGGCTGACTCCCGTGACGAACAACCGTGTTGAGAACGCAGCCGAGAACGCGGCGGACACCGCGGCCGAGAACGCAGCCGAGTCCGCGGCCGGGAGCCCGCCCACCCCGCCCACCCCGCTCACCCTGCTCGGCCTCGGGGCCATGGGCACCGCACTGGCCGGCGCCTGGCTCACCGCCGGGCACCCGCTGACCGTCTGGAACCGCACCGCCGCCCGGGCCGACGCGCTCGCCGCCCGCGGTGCCACCGTCGCCGCCACCGCCGCCGACGCCGTCGCGGCGAACCGCCTGGTCGTCGTCTGCCTGCTCGACGACGACTCGGTGGACGGGACGCTGGCCGGCGTCGACCTGACCGGCAAGGACCTGGTCAACCTGATCACCGGCACCCCCGGGCAGGCCCGCGCCCGCGCCGCCTGGGCCGAGCGGCGCGGCGCCCGCTACCTGGACGGCGGGATCATGGCCGTCCCGCCGATGATCGGCGTCCCGTCGGCCGGACCGTACGTCTTCTACAGCGGCTCCCCCGAGTTGTTCGAGGAGCACCGGACGGCCCTCGCCGTGCCCGCCGGCACCCGGTACGTCGGCGCGGACGCCGGGTACGCGGCCCTGCACGACGTGGCGCTGCTCAGCGCCATGTACGGCATGTTCGCCGGTGTCGCGCACGCCTTCGCGCTGGTCCGCGGCGAAGCCGTCGCACCGGGCGACCTCGCGCCGCTGCTGGGGAGTTGGCTCACCGCGATGTCCGGTTCGGTGGCCAGGACCGCGGAGCAGCTGGAGAGCGGTGACTACACCGGCGGCGTGGTGTCCAACCTGGCGATGCAGGTGGCGGGCCGGGCCACGCTGCTGCGCACCGCCGAGGAGCACGGAGTGAGCACCGAACTGCTCGACCCCTACTTCCGGTTGATGGAGCGCCGACTGGAGATCGGCAGTGGCGACGAGGACCTGACCGGGGTCGTCGACCTGCTGCGACGGTGAGGGTCGGCCGGTAACGTACCGGCATGGCAGACCTTGAAGAACGCGCCGACGTCGTCGCGTCCGACCCACGGCAGTCCGGGACCGGAGTGCTGGTCAGACCGCGTCGCGCCGACGACCTCGCCGACTGCGTCCGGGTGCTGGGCGCGGTCCACAGCAGCGACCGCTATCCCGCCGACTGGCCCGACCGCCCCGCCGCATGGCTCACCCCGGACGGTCTGCTGGCCGCCTGGATCGCCGAGTCGGACGGCCGGCTCGCCGGTCACGTCGGCCTCGCCCGCAGCGCCCGGGGTGACCTCGCCCCCGCCCTGTGGAGCCGCCGCACCGGTGGCCGCCCGGAGCTCACCGCCGTGATCGGCCGCCTCTACGTGGCCCCCGGCGCGCGCGGCCACCACATCGGCGCCCGGCTCCTCGCCTGCGCCGTGACGCACGCGCGGGCGCTCGGCCTGCACCCCGTCCTTGACGTCCTCGCCGTCGACACCGCGGCCGTCGCCCTGTACCGCCGCCTCGGCTGGACCCATCTCGGCAGCGGCGACCAGCAGTGGCCCTCCGGCCGCACGGTCACCGTCCACTGCTTCGCCGCCCCGAGGGGCTAGGGCTTGTCTGACAATTCCCGCCGCGCGCACGACGCCGGGCATCCGCCCCCAGCCTTCGGCCGGGAGGTGCCCCCACCTGGACGCACCGCCGAATCGTCCGAGTACGTCCAGTACGAGGACGCTCCGGCGGCACGCCCAGCCGGGCGCCCAACGCCGCGCGCTGATGCGACGCGAATTGTCAGACAAGCCCTAGGGCCAGGACCCCGGAGGCCGGGACCAGTACCCCGCCCGCCCGGCCCCGGTGGTCGGTCGGGCGGGCGGGCCTGGCGCTCCCGGGTCAGGCAGGTCAGGCGGCGGGTCGGTCGGCGGCGGGCCGGCGGCGGAGGGCGGGGGTGGTGAGGGACGGGGGCTGCCAGACGCCGTCCGCCCGGTAGAGGTCGGTGCCGGGCGGGACGATGGCGTCGACGCGGTCGAGGACGGCGTCGTCCAGGACCAGGTCGGCGGCCTTGAGGGCGGATTCGAGCTGCTCCGCGGTGCGCGGGCCGATGATCACCGAGGTGACCGCCGGGTGGGCCTGCGGGAAGGCCAGGGCCAGTTCGGGCAGGGTGCGGCCGAGTTCCTCGGCGAGGGCGGTGAGAGCCTCGACGGCCTCCAGCTTGGCGGCCGTGGTGGGCAGGGCCGGGTCGAAACGGCCCGGGTTGAGGGCGGGGCGGCCCTGGGTGAGGTCCACCGGGCGGCCCTTGCGGTAGCGGCCGGTGAGGAAACCGCCGGCCAGGGGGCCCCAGGTCAGCGCGCCCATGCCGAGCCGCTGGACCACCGGCAGCACGTCGCGCTCGACGCCCCGGGCGAGCAGCGAGTACGGCGGCTGCTCGGTGCGGAAGCACGGCAGGGCGCGGCGCTCGGCGACGTGGTGGGCGTCCACCAACTGCTCGGCGGGGAAGGTCGAGCAGCCGAAGGCGAGGATCTTGCCGGCCCGGACGAGGTCGCCCAGGACGGACAGGGTCTCCTCGATGTCGGTGGTGTGGTCCGGCCGGTGGATCTGGTACAGGTCGATCCGGTCGGTGCGCAGCCGGCGCAGGCTGTCCTCGACCGCGCGCACGATCCAGCGCCGCGAGTTGCCGCCCCGGTTGCGGCCCTCGCCCATCGGGAAGTGCACCTTGGTGGCGAGCACGATCGCGTCGCGGTCGCCGCGGGCGGCCAGCGCCTTGCCGACGATCTCCTCGGACTCGCCCGCCGAGTACATGTCGGCGGTGTCGATGACGTTGATGCCCCGGTCGATCGCGGTGTCGATGATCCGGGCGCAGTCGGCGTGGTCGCGGTTGCCGACGGCGCCGAACATCATCGTGCCGAGGCAGAGGGCGCTCACCTCGATGCCGGTGCCGCCGAGGACGCGGTAGCGCATGGTCGGGATCCCCCTGGTGGTGGGTGGTGGTGGGTCAGTGGTGGCTCAGAGGCTACGAGTTGGAGTGCACTCCAGGGCAAGAGGGGCGGCGGGGTCGGTCGGCCGAGGGGGCGTCGGGTCGCCGGCCCCGGAGCGTCCTCGGCCTCCGGGATCCCCCGGGTGGGGGAGCCGGATCGTCGTGGGGGCGGAGGCCGTGGCGGGCGGCGTCGGGAAGCCTGGGGCCATGGTGAAGCACGGGTGGGTGCGGGACGGCCGGGCGGTGGTCGGGTGGGGTGTCGGCTACGCCGGGTTCGGGCTGGCGTGTGCGTCGGGGGGAACGGCGCTGTTCGGTGTCGCCTGGCTCGGGTGGGTGGCCGTCGGGGTGGGGCTGGGGGCGGCCGGGGCCGGGTGGGCGGCGGTGCGGCAGCGGGAGGAGGCGGGGGCGGGGGCGTGGCGGGCGCGGTGGCTCGGGCGGTTGTTGTGGCTGCTGTGCGGGCTGGCCGTGGTGTCGGCCTTCAGCCTGCTGATGGACGTGACGACGCTGGTGTTCGGGCAGGGCGTGGACAGCGTCCCGGACGCGGTGAACCGCGCCCTGGCCGCGTCCGGTGCGCTGCTGCTGGCCGGGACCGCCCGGAGCCGGCGGCCGGGCGGTGCCGCGCGCGGGCCGGTCCCGGCCCCGTCGGCGGCCCCGGCGACGTTCCAGCTCACGGCCTGGGCGGGGACGCTGGCCTTCCTGCCGTACGTGGCGATGAAGCTGGTCTGGGCGCTCGGCGGCACCTTCGCCGGGATCACCGGCGCCGAGATGTACGACGCGTACGTGCGCAACGGCTCCTCCGGGCTCTGGCTGACGCTGGAGTCCTGGGGGCTGGACGGCACGGTGTTGCTGGCGGCGGCCGGGGTGTTCCTGCTCTGGGGGCTGGTGCGGCCGTGGGGGCAGGTCTTCCCGCGCTGGACCCTGCCACTGCGCGGCCACCGCGTGCCGCGTTGGCTGCCGCTCACCCCGGCGCTGCTGGGCGCGGCGACGCTGGCGCCGTACGGGCTGGTCGGGCTCGGCTACCTGGGGTTGTGCAGCGCGGGGGTGGTCGGGATCCGGCACGGGGACATCGCCACGCCCGGGCAGACGCTGCAGGTGGCCTGGGTCGGGATCTGCGCCTTCGCCGGGTACGGGGTGGCGCTGGCGCTGGCGGCCCGCTCGTACTGGCGGCGCACCGGGGGCTGAGCCCGGTGGTCCGGGAAGCCGCCTGTTTGCTGGGGTGGCAACAAAGCTTGCCGTAGCGGGGAGGCCGGCCGCAGCCTGGCGGTGGAGGTGAGCGCCATGCGCGAGACGACCGGGACGACGGTGACGACCGGGACGACGGTGACGAGGCCGGACGGGTGCTACGACGTGGTGGTGGTCGGTGCCGGCGCGGCGGGGCTGAACGCCGCACTGGTGCTGGGCCGGGCCCGGCGCCGGGTCGCGGTGGTGGACGCGGGTGAGCCGCGCAACGCCCCCGCCGCCCACATGCACGGCTACCTGAGCCGGGACGGCATGCCCCCGGCGGCGTTGCTGGCGGTCGGGCGGGAGGAGGTCGCCCGGTACGGGGTCGACCTGATCGACGCCCGGGTCGAGCACGTCGAGCACGTCGAGGCCGTCGACGGTGTCGAGCACGTCGAGGCCGCCGAAGTCGCCGGTGCCGCCGGGCCGCGCTTCGCGGTGCACCTGGCCGGCGGCCCGGTGCTGCCCGCGCGCCGGGTGGTCGTCGCCACCGGACTGCGGGACGGGTTGCCGGAGCTGCCGGGCCTGGCCGAGCGCTGGGGCCGGGACGTGCTGCACTGCCCGTACTGCCACGGCTGGGAGGTCCGGGACCGTCCGCTCGCGGTGCTCGGCACCCACCCGATGGCCGTCGACCAGGCGCTGCTGCTGCGGCAGTGGTCGGCGGACGTGGTCCTGGTGGCGCACACCCTCGACCTCACCGCGGCCGAGCGGGAGCGGCTCGCCGCCCGCGGCGTGCGGGTGGTCGGGGGCCGGATCGTCCGGCTGGTGTCGGACGACGGTCGGCTGCGCGGCGTCGAACTCGCCGACGGGCGGGTCGTGCCGTGCGAGGCGGTGTTCGTCTTCCCCCAGCCGGTGCCCCGGGACGCGCTGCTCTTCGGCCTCGACTGCGCCCGGGACGACAACGGCTGGGTCACCACGGACCGGACCGGCCGCACCAGCCTCCCGGGGGTCTGGGCGGTGGGCAACGTCGCCGACCCCCGCGCCCAGGTGGTCACCGCCGCCGGGGCGGGGGCGGCGGCCGCCTTCGCGCTCGACCACGACCTCGCGGCGGAGGATCTCGAACGGGCGGTCGCCGCCCACCGCGCGTCCGGCGCCGCGGTGCCCGCATGAGCGGGGACGCTTTCGTCAACCACGAACGGAGAGAACGGACATGACCTCTCAGCACCACCAGCACGGCAACGGCAACGGCAACGGCAACGGCCACCGACACGGTCACGGTCACGGTCACGGGCACGTCCCCGCCGCCGACTTCGACTGGGACGCGCTCGCCGCGCACCTGGAGCACGAGGCCGACCTGCGCGCCGCCGCCGTCACCGAGGCCGCGCGGTGGCTGTCCGACCTGTACGGCCAGGGTCCGCAGGGGCCGGAGGGGACGGGCGGCGTGAGGAGGGTCCTGGACGTCGGCAGTGGGCCCGGGGTGATCGCCGGACTGCTGGCGGAGGCCTTCCCGGCGGCCGAGGTGGTGGCCGTCGACCAGTCGGCCGCCCTGCTGGAGCGCGCCCGCACCCGCTCCGGTGGCCGGCTCGGCACCCAGCAGGCGGACCTGCCAGCCGAGTTCGACAAGCTCGGCGAGGCCGACCTGGTCTGGTCCGGCAATGCGATCCACCACCTGGGCGACCAGCAGGCCGCGCTGACCTCGCTCGCCGGGGTGCTGCGGCCGGGCGGTCTGCTCGCCGTCGCCGAACGCGGTCTGCCCGCGCGCTACCTGCCCCGCGACTTCGGCCTCGGCCGGCCCGGTTTCCAGTCCCGGCTGGACGCGGCCCACGAGGACGGGTTCAGCACCATGCGGGCCGAACTGCCCGGCAGCACCGAGGAGGTCGAGGACTGGCCGGCCATGCTGGAACGCGCCGGCCTGACCCCGAGCGGCACCCGCACCTTCCTGGTCGACCGGCCCGCCCCGCTCGACCGCCGCACCCGCGAGTACCTGCGCACCCAGCTCGGCCGGCTGCACGACCAGCTCGCGGACAGCCTCCCGCCGGAGGACCGGAGCACCCTGGAGGCCCTCCTCGACGAGGAGGCCCCCACCGGCATCCTCCACCGCCCGGACGCCTTCTACCTCTCCGCGATGACCGTCCACACGGCCCGCAAGTCCTGAGGAGCGGGGGACGACGGGCCGGGCGGCCACATCACTCGGCCCCCGCCCCGTCCAGGCCCGCCCCGTCCGGCCCCGCCCCCGTTCCCGGAGGAGCGGGGGCGACGGTGACCGGACCGGCACCTCCGGGGATACCGTCGGGCCATGACAGCGAGCGAGCAGCGCTTCGTCGTGGTGACCACCACGCACGAGAGCGAGGAGCAGGCCCGGGCCCTGGCGTCCGCCGTGGTGCGGGAGCGGCTGGCGGCCTGCGCCCAGGTGTACCCCGTGCGGTCGGTGTACTGGTGGGAGGGCGAGGTGCAGGACGCCGAGGAGTGGCGGATCGACCTCAAGACCCGGGCCGAACTCTCGGACCGGCTGGTCGCGTTCGTCGCCGGGCTGCACTCGTACGAGACGCCCGAGGTGATCGCCGTGCCGGTGGTGGCCGGCAGCCCCGGCTACCTGGACTGGGTGGCGGAGGAGACGGCCCGGTAGCGGATCAGGGCGCGACCGCCAGGAAGGCGGGGACGGCGAGCAACCCGGCGGTGGTCCTCCTCGGAGGGTGGCAGGTCGGGCTTGAGGAGGATGTCGGTGGTGTGCTTCTTCACCAGCCGCGCGGTGATCACCGCCCGCTCGGCGATCACAGTCTGCTCGGCGATCGCCACGTCCGGGCGCGCTGGACCTGCTCGGCCGAACCGCACCGGATGGCGGCGGGGCCCGGAGGATCGCCTCCGGGCCCCCCCCCCCGGGGACCGGGCCCCCCCGCCCCGCCCCCCCCCCGCGGGCCCCCCGGCCGGGGCGACCCCCCCGGCCCCCCCCCGCCCCCCG
>NZ_JBHWBZ010000017.1:40212-51020 GCF_042735475.1 Kitasatospora sp. NPDC059577
GGGGGGGCGGGGCGCGGGGGGGCGGGGCGGCCCCGGGGGCCGGGGCGGGGGCGCCGCGGCGGCGCCCGCGCCGCCCCCCCCGCCGCCGGCTTCCGGTCCCGAGCCGCCCGGCCCCGGCCCTGCGGCCCCGCTGCCGGTCTCAGCCCTCGGAGCCGCCGAAGCGCGCGGTCCAGGCGGCCAGGTCCTCGTCCGTGATCTTGGCGAACAGCACCGGCGGCACCGTGAACGCCGTTCCGGCCGGCACCAGGTCCAGCGCCCGGGCCTCCTCCGGGTCCACCCAGCGGCGGGTGGCCGCCGGTGAGTCCGCGGGCAGCGCGAAGGCTCCGCGCATCGCCGCCGCGGCGGTCGGGATGAACGGCTCGGACACCACCGCGTACAGGTGGATCAGGTTCATCGCCGTCCGCAGGGTGAGCGCCGCCGCCTCCGGGTCGGTCTTCACCTGCAGCCAGGGCGCCTTCTCGTCCAGGTACGCGTTGCCCGCGCTCCACAGCGCGCGCAGCGCCTGCGCGGCCTTGCGGAAGTTGAGGGCTTCCAGCTGGGCCTCGTACTCGGCGAGCAACCCGGCGACCTGCTCGCCGAGGCGCTGTTCGGCCTCGCCCGCCGGGTGGCCGCCGGGGACGTCGTCGCCGAAGCGCTTGCGGCTGAAGGACAGCACCCGGTTGACGAAGTTGCCGAGGGTGTCGGCGAGGTCCTTGTTGACGACCGAGGCGAAGAGGTCCCAGGTGAAGCTGGAGTCGTCCGACTCGGGCGCGTGCGCCATCAGGAAGTAGCGCCAGTAGTCGGCCGGCAGCAGGTCCAGGGCGACGTCGGTGAAGATGCCGCGCTTCTGGCTGGTGGAGAACTTCCCGCCGTAGTACGTCAGCCAGTTGAAGGCCTTGACGTAGTCGACCTTCTTCCAGGGGCGGCGCGAGCCGAGGATCGTCGCCGGGAACATCACGGTGTGGAACGGGACGTTGTCCTTGGCCATGAACTCGGTGTAGCGGACGGTCCCGTCGGCCTCGTACCACCAGGACTTCCAGTCCCGCAGCTGCCCGGCCGGGGCCGCGTCCGCCCACTCCTTGGTGGCGCCGATGTACTCGATCGGGGCGTCGAACCAGACGTAGAACACCTTGCCCTCGGCGGCCAGTTCGGGCCAGACGTCGGCCGGCACCGGGACGCCCCACTCCAGGTCGCGGGTGATCGCGCGGTCCTGCAGGCCCTCGGTCAGCCACTTGCGGGCGATCGAGGAGGCCAGCACCGGCCACGAGTCGGCGTGCGCGGCGATCCAGTCCTCGACCTCCTCGGTCAGCTCGGACTGGAGCAGGAACAGGTGCCTGGTCTCGCGGACCTCCAGGTCGGAGCTGCCGCTGATCGCCGAGCGCGGCTCCAGCAGGTCGGTGGGGTCGAGCACCCGGGTGCAGTTCTCGCACTGGTCGCCGCGGGCCTTGTCGTAGCCGCAGTGCGGGCAGGTGCCGACGATGTAGCGGTCGGGCAGGAAGCGTCCGTCGGCGTTGGAGTACACCTGGCGGATGGCGCGCTCCTCGATGAAGCCGTTGCGCTGCAGTTCGCGGGCGATCTCCTGGGTGATCTCCCGGTTCTGCGGCGAGGAGCTGCGGCCGAAGTGGTCGAAGGAGAGCCCGAAGCCGTCGTACACCGCCTTCTGGGCGTCGTGCGCCCGGGCGCAGAACTCGGCGACGGGCAGTCCGGCCTCCTGGGCGGCCAGTTCGGCGGGGGTGCCGTGCTCGTCGGTGGCGCAGATGTACAGCACCTCGTGGCCGCGCTGTCGCAGGTAGCGGGAGTAGACGTCCGCCGGGAGCATGGACCCGACCATGTTGCCCAGGTGCTTGATCCCGTTGATGTAGGGGAGGGCGCTGGTGATCAGGTGCCGAGCCATCCTCGGGTGCTCCGATTTCTCCCGCACGCGCACCCCACCCGGAGTGCTGTGCCAGGCGCAGGGGTCCACTGTGGGCTGCCAAGCCTACCGCCGCCGCCGGTCCGGACGGCTGTCGTCAGGGCCGGGTGAGGTCGCCGTAGCGGTCGAACTCCCCGGCCTTCACTCCCCGGACGAAGGCGGCCCACTTGCGCGGCGTGGTCTGCACGATCACCTCGGGGCGGTCCGACTCGCGGATCTCCACCAGCCCGCCCGCCGCCCTGACCTCGACGCAGTCGGTGCTCTCTCCGCTGGCCGAGGCCTTGCGCCAGATGCTCATGAGAAGTCTTTCAGTAAGGTCCGGATGAAGTCCCGGGACTCGTCCGGCCCGAGCGCGATCGCCGCGGTCTTCTCCTTGATCCGTCGGTAGGAGTCCAATTCCGCTTCGGAGTGCACGAACTTCGGACCGTGGGAGAGGTCGATCTGGACGGTGTCGAGCTCCGGGACCGGCCCGCGGGCGAGGTAGAGGCTCTCCCCGGACCCCGTGTAGGTGGGCACGCTGAACGGGATCACCCGGATCTCCACCCCGGGCCGCTCGGAATTCTCCACCAGGCTCCGCAACTGCTCGCGGAGCACTTCCGGACCGCCGAACTGCATGCGCAGCGCGGACTCGTGCAGGAATGCGCTGTACGGCTTCGGGTGGTCGACGAAGATCTGCTGGCGCCGAATCCGGAATGCCTTCCGGACCTCGGCCTCCTGCCGGTACTGCGGGGGGAGGCGCTCGAACACCGCGGCGGCGTACTCCGGGGTCTGCAACAGGCCGGGGATGAAGGTGCTGTTCAGGATGGACAGGGACGCCGCGTGGTGTTCCATCTCCGCGATGTCGATGATCGCGTTCGGCAGCCGGCCCCGGTAGCTGTCCCACCAGTACTTGCGCCGGTCCTGCGTCATGGCGAGCAGCGCGTCGAGGTACGGGCCGTCCTCGCAGCCGCAGCTGCGCGCCCAGGTCCGCAGTCGGTCCGCGCTGATGCCCGACTTCCCGTTCTCCATCTGGGAGATCTTGGGCAGGTCGGTGCCGATGGTGACGGCCAGGGTCTTGGGCGTCACGCCCACGCGTTCGCGCATCCTGCGCAACTCGATTCCGAGGCGCTGCTGGCGCACGGTCGGCGACAAGCGGGGTGGCATGACTCTCTTCTCCGGATCGCGGCTGCGGTCGATGCTTCCGGTGAAGTGTGCCGTGCATACAGGGCCCTAGCTACCAAAATGGGGGATACCCCACGATGGAGTGAACGTTCTCCCGCTCGGTAGCAACTCTGGCACCCTGACCCTATGGTCGTCCGTGTCACTCGCTGACTTGTTGCCGCCTAAACAGTCCTCAATCAGCCGTAAATACACACCAGATGCATGGTCACGGCGCCCGACATCACCGACCGGAGACAGCCATGCCCCTTCCCTCGCCTCTCCGTCCTCCCCACCGTCCCCGTCCTTCCCGCCGCATTTCCGCGTCCCGGTGAATGGGCTTCTCGTCGCCGCATTGTCCGTACTCCTCCTGGCCGTCCTGTTCGTCGGCTGGCTGGTTTGGCTGGTGACCCTCCAGCCCCGCGAACCCCGCCCGGCGAAGCGGGGGATCGCGGCGGGCCATTCCGCTGGCGGCGAGCGGAAATGACGGCCCGTTCCCGGGCCGGCGGTGGCCGGCGGGGGCGGTGACACCCACCCCGTCGGACGGCCGTGTGCTCCCGTACGATCACCGGCGACGCCGGCGCCTCCGCCGGTGGACGCTCGCCGGGGGGACGCGATGGAGCCACTGCACGACACCGACCCGGAGGCCGTCGGCCCGTACCGGCTCTTCGCCCGGCTCGGGGAGGGCGGCATGGGGGAGGTGTACCTCGCCCGCTCGGCCGGCGGACGCACCGTCGCGGTCAAGGTGGTCCGCTCCGAACTCGCCCGGGACACGGTGTTCCGGAGCCGGTTCCGTCGCGAGGTGGCGGCCGCGCGGGCGGTGGACGCCGTGCACACCGCGCCGGTGGTCGACGCCGACCCGGACGGCCCCGCCCCCTGGCTCGCCACCGCGTACGTGCCCGGCCCGCCGCTGTCCCGGACCGTCCACGAGCACGGCCCGCTGCCGGAGCCCTCGGCGCGTGCGCTCGGCGCCCGGCTGGCCGAGGCGCTGGAGGCGATCCACGGCGCCGGCCTGGTGCACCGCGACCTCAAGCCGTCCAACGTCCTGCTCACCGCCGACGGCCCGCGGGTGATCGACTTCGGCATCGCCCGGGCGCTCGACGACGACGACCTGACCAGGACCGGTGGGCTGATCGGCTCCCCCGGCTTCATGTCCCCCGAGCAGGCCGGCGGGCTGCCGACCGGTGCCCCCGGCGACGTCTTCTCGCTCGCCTCGGTCCTGGTCTTCGCGGTGACCGGGCACGGACCCTTCGAGAGCGCCGCGGGTGTCGCCGCCCAGGTCTACAAGGTGGTGCACGAGGAGCCCGACCTGGCCGACGTGCCGCCCGCGCTGCGCGAGGTCGTCGAGCAGTGCCTGCGCAAGGATCCGGCGCGGCGCCCGCTCCCGGCGGACCTGCGGGCCCTGCTCTCCGTCGGGGCCGCCGACGGAGAGTGGCTCCCCGCCCCGGTGGCGGCCGGGCTGGCCCGCCACGCGGCGACGGTGATGAACCTGGAGGCGCCGCTCCGTGTCGGTGGGGGGCCGTCCGAGGCCCCGACGATCGCGCGCAACCGCACCCGGGTGGACGTGACGGACCCCTCGGACCCCTCGGTGCGGCCGGTGGCGCCGGTGCCGCAGGAGGGGGCCGGCTCCCGTCCGGGCGTGCTCTCCCGACGCCGGCTGCTGCTGTCCGGCGGCGCCCTGGCCGTCACCGCCGCGGCCGGCGCCGCGACCTGGGCCCTGACCCGCCCGGACTCCCCGCGCGGCGGGACGGGGGCCCCGCCCGAGCCGGTGTGGACCGTCGCCACCGAGGGCACCGACGCGGGCCCGCGCCCGGGTCTGGTGGTCGACGACCTGGTGCTGCTCCACGCGGACACCCTGCTCGCGGTGGACGCCGCCACCGGCGAGGGCCGCTGGGAGAACAGGGGCGCCGGGAACACGTCGTACCTGGTGGGCGGCAGTGACCTCTACGAACTGTCCGGCACGCTGCGCCGGTTGGCGCTCGCGGACGGTTCGGCGAGCGACGCCGCGGCCGACCTGATGGGGGCCGGCAGGGGGGTCGCGTTCGAGTCGCTGCTGGCGGCGACCGACCGGAGGCTCTACCTCAAGGTCTCCGTCGCACCGGTCGACGGCGAGGGCGCCACCGTCGTCGGGATCCTGTGCACGGACCGGGACCTGTCCGGCCGGGAGTGGTTCCAGGAGGACCCGGACTCCTCCGACCTGGACTCGCCCGGGGCGGTCGGCGGCGGCGTCCTGCTGCACCTCGACAACGGGAACGACGTGGTCGCCCGTCGCGCCGACGGTTCGGGCGGGCGGATGTGGCGGGCGGGGACGGGGAGTTCGACGCCCCGGCCGGTCCGGTGCGACGACCGGCGGGCCTACTGCGCGGTGGACGGCACGGGCCTGCAGGCGGTCGGGCTGGGGGACGGCCGGCAGGTGTGGCGCCTCGACCCGCGGGCCGGGCGGATCGGCGACTTCGCGGTGGCCGACGGCTCGCTGTACCTGAGCCTCGGCGCCCGCTCGTTCTCCGCCGTCGACGCGGAGACCGGGAAGGTCCGCTGGACCTGCCCGCTGCCCGGCGACCCGTCCGTCTCGCAGCCGCCGGTGCGGGCCGGCGGCACCGTCTTCGTCCCCGGCGAGGTCCCGCGGGAGCCGCACGCGGTGCCCTGCGTCCACGCCCTCGACGCGGCCACCGGACGCCTCAGGTGGACCTTCACCGACCCGGCGTACCAGCCCGGAGGCGAGGCCCTCGGCTGCCGGCTGAGCACCGACGGCAAGCTGGTGTTCGCCTGGATCAGGGACACGGTGTCCGCCCTGCCCGTCGGCTGAGCGCGCGTCGGCCCCGCGTCAGCCCCGCGCCAGCCGCTCCGCCAGGCGGGACTTGGCGGCCGGCCACTCGTCGGCGAGCATCGCGAAGTAGGCGCTGTCCCGCCAGGTGCCGTCGGGGCGGAGCCGGTCGCGGCGGTGGACACCCTCGAACTGCGCGCCGAGGCGCCGGATCGCGGTGCGCGAACGCTCGTTGAGGACGTCGGTCTTCCAGAAGACGCGGCCCATGCCCAGTTCCTCGAAGGCGTGGGTGAGCAGCAGCAACTTGGCCTCGGTGTTGACGGCCGTGCGCCACACCGAGCGGGCGTACCAGGTGCCGCCGATCTCCAGGTACTCGTTCTCGGCGCTGAAGTCGTGGTAGCCGGTGACGCCGACCGCCGTGCCGCTCGCGAGGTCGACGGCGGCGAAGTACACCGACTCCCCGCCCGCGGCCTCGGCGAGGCGGACGTCGAGCAGCGCGCCCAGGTCCTCCTCGGTGGCGGGCACGCGGACGGGGACCCAGCGCCAGACCTCGGGGTCGTGGCCGATGGAGTCCCAGAGGCCGGCGAGGTGGCGGCGTTCCAGCGGCTCCAGGCGGATGTGGCGGCCGGTGAGGGTGACGGGCGTGGGCAGCTTCGCGGTCATGCTCCGAACGTAGCGGCGCTCTGCACTAGATGCAATAGGTATTTGCACTAGTTCAAACTGTGGATCCCGGGCAGCGAGAAGGCCCCGCGGGACGGGTCCCACGGGGCCTTCGACGTGCCCGGCCTCCGGCCGGTCGGGCTCAGATGAACGAGTTGATCTGGATCGTCTCGTCGCGGCCCGGGCCGACGCCGATGGCCGAGATCGGCGCGCCCGACATCTCCTCCAGCGCCTTCACGTACGCCTGGGCGTTCTTCGGCAGGTCGGCGAAGGACTTGGCCTTGCTGATGTCCTCGGTCCAGCCCGGCAGCGTCTCGTAGATCGGCTTGGCGTGGTGGAAGTCCGACTGGTTGTAGGGGAGTTCCTCGACCCGCTTGCCGTCGATCTCGTACGCGACGCAGACCGGGATCTGCTCCCAGCCGGTCAGCACGTCCAGCTTGGTGAGGAAGAAGTCGGTGAGGCCGTTGACCCGGGTCGCGTAGCGCGCGATGACGGCGTCGAACCAGCCGCAGCGGCGGTCACGGCCGGTGGTGACACCGCGCTCGCCGCCGATCCGGCGCAGCGCCTCGCCGTCCGCGTCGAGCAACTCGGTCGGGAACGGGCCGGAGCCGACACGGGTGGTGTAGGCCTTGAGGATGCCGATGACCCGGTCGATCTTGGTGGGGCCGATGCCGGCGCCGGTGCAGGCGCCGCCCGCGGTCGGGTTCGACGAGGTCACGAAGGGGTACGTGCCGTGGTCGACGTCGAGCAGGGTGCCCTGGCCGCCCTCCAGCAGGACGACCTTGTCCGCCTTCAGCGCCTCGTCCAGGACGAGGGTGGTGTCGGCGAGGAAGGGCTTGATCTTCTCCGCGTAGCCCAGGTACTCCTCGACCACCAGGTCGGCCGGGATGGTGCGGCGGTTGTACAGCTTGACCAGGACCTGGTTCTTGTCGTGCAGCGCCGCCTCGATCTTCTGGCGCAGGATCGACTCGTCGAACAGGTCCTGGACCCGGATGCCGACGCGGTTGATCTTGTCCGCGTAGGTCGGGCCGATGCCGCGGCCGGTGGTGCCGATCCGGCGCTTGCCGAGGAAGCGCTCGGTGACCTTGTCCAGGGTGCGGTGGTACGGCGTGATCAGGTGGGCGTTGCCCGAGACCAGCAGCTTGGAGGTGTCGATGCCGCGCTCGTTCAGGCCGGCCAGCTCGGAGAGCAGCACGGCCGGGTCGATCACGACGCCGTTGCCGATCACCGGCGTGACGTTCGGGCTGAGGATGCCGGAGGGGAGCAGGTGCAGGGCGTACTTCTGGTCGCCGATGACCACCGTGTGACCGGCGTTGTTGCCGCCCTGGTAGCGGACGACGTAGTCGACGGAGCCGCCGAGGAGGTCGGTGGCCTTCCCCTTGCCCTCGTCCCCCCACTGAGCGCCAACGAGCACGAGTGCCGGCACAGGCGTACACCCCTTCCGGTTGGGGCATCCTGCGTAGGCCGCAGTCTGCCCCGAGATAGACGAAGCCCCTGGCGCAATGGCGCAAGGGGCTCTTGCACCGAGAGATTACCTGAGGAAGGACCGGTCGTGTCGTCCCTGTCCACGCCTGCAACCGGCGGCCCCGAGCCGCTCCTGCTGCTCCTCGACCCGGTGGCCCGGCAGACCGACGGCGAGTCGGTGCGGATCGCGAAGGACGTGCTCTGCGGGGGCGCGGACGTGAAGGTGGTCTATCCGGAGAGCCCTTCCGAACTCGACCGGGTGCTTTCGCACCGGGGTCGGCGGCGACCGGTGGTGATCGGTTCCGACCTCGCCCTGCAGCGGGTGCTGCAGGCACTGCACCGGCAGCGTGAGCTGGGCACGGAACCGGTGGGGATGGTTCCGGTCGGCCGTGCGGAGGAGCTGGCGGCGGCCCGTGCACTCGGCGTGCCGGGCGAGCCGGTCCGGGCCGCGCGGGCGGTGCTGTCGGGCGCGCCGCGCCGGCTGGACCTGTTGGTGGACGACGGCGGCGGGGTGGCGCTGGGCGGGGTGCGGATCACCGGCGGGGGCGGGCGCCGGACCGTGGGCCGTACGAGTGGCTGGCGTTCGCTATGGGCGAAACTGGCTGCGGCCGAGCAGGCGAACGCACTCACTCCGGACGGGGCCGACCACAGCCCCCGGGTCCGGGTCGAGGCCGACGGCCGGCTGCTCGCGGACGTCCACCGGCCGGTCCGGCTGGTCCAGGTCACCCTGCCGTCCGGCGCCTCGGACGGGACGGGCGAGATGGAGGTCGTCGTCCGGGCCTCCGGCGCCCTGGTGCGGGCCCGGGCGGCGAGCGTCTCGGTGGTCGGCCGCGGCTTCGGCTACGAGGCGGACGGCCACCCGGTCGGTCCGGTCCGCGCCCGGACCTGGACGGTGCACCCGGGCTCCTGGGGCCTGCTGCTGCCGGCCGCGTGAAGCCGGAGTGAACGCCGGGTGAGCAGGCTCACGTTCGGCCGCGCCCCGACCCGCTCCGTTCCGCACACGGAACTCCCCAACAGGCGCGAACCACAAGGCCAACCGCCGCCCGGCGGAATTCCGGCGAGCCGAAATCCCCAGCCCGTAAGGGGTTTTGTCTACGCGCGTTACTCACCGGCTGTCCGACAATCCCGGCATCCCGGGTTCCGGAAGCCCGTGCCAACTGCCCTAGACTCGAAGGCGTGCCACGTGGTGACGGAAGACTCAACCACGATCTTCTTCCCGGTGAGAAAGGCCCCCAGGACGCTTGCGGCGTCTTCGGTGTCTGGGCTCCCGGCGAGGAGGTCGCCAAGCTCACGTTCTTCGGCCTTTACGCCCTGCAGCACCGCGGTCAGGAATCCGCGGGCATCGCAGTGAGCAACGGCTCCCAGATTCTCGTCTTCAAGGACATGGGACTCGTCTCCCAGGTCTTCGACGAGGCCTCCCTGGGGTCGTTGCACGGGCATATCGCCGTCGGACACGCCCGCTACTCGACCACCGGTTCCTCGGTATGGGAGAACGCCCAGCCGACTTTCCGGGCGACCGTGCACGGTTCGCTGGCCCTCGGGCACAACGGAAACCTGGTGAACACCGCCGAACTGGCGGCCATGGTCGCCGAACTGCCCGGGGAGGAGCACGTCTCGCGCTCCGGCCGGACCGCCGCGACCAACGACACCGACCTGGTGACGGCGCTGCTCGCCGGCCACCCGGACCTCTCCATCGAGGAGACGGCCAAGGTCGTCCTGCCCAAGGTCAAGGGCGCGTTCTCGCTCGTCTTCATGGACGAGCACACCCTCTACGCCGCCCGCGACCCGCAGGGCATCCGCCCGCTGGTCCTCGGCCGGCTGGAGCGCGGCTGGGTGGTCGCCTCCGAGACGGCGGCGCTCGACATCTGCGGCGCCTCCTTCATCCGCGAGGTCGAGCCCGGCGAGCTCATCGCCATCGACGAGAACGGCATGCGCAGCTCCCGCTTCGCCGAGGCGAAGCCCAAGGGCTGCGTGTTCGAATACGTCTACCTGGCCCGCCCCGACACCAGCATCGCCGGTCGCAACGTCCACCTCTCCCGCGTGGAGATGGGCCGCCGCCTGGCGAAGGAGGCCCCGGTCGAGGCCGACCTGGTGATAGCGACGCCCGAGTCCGGCACCCCCGCCGCGATCGGGTACGCCGAGGCCAGCGGCATCCCCTACGGCTCCGGCCTGGTGAAGAACGCCTACGTGGGCCGCACCTTCATCCAGCCCAGCCAGACCATCCGCCAGCTCGGCATCCGGCTCAAGCTCAACCCGCTGCGCGAGGTCATCGCCGGCAAGCGCCTGGTGGTCGTGGACGACTCGATCGTGCGCGGCAACACCCAGCGCGCGCTGGTGAAGATGCTGCGCGAGGCCGGAGCCGCCGAGGTGCACATCCGGATCTCCTCCCCGCCGGTGAAGTGGCCCTGCTTCTTCGGGATCGACTTCGCCACCCGCGCGGAGCTGATCGCCAACGGCATGACCATCGAGGAGATCGGCCGCACCCTCGGTGCCGACTCGCTCTCCTACATCTCGATCGACGGCATGATCGAGGCCACCACGCAGCCCAAGGACAAGCTCTGCCGGGCCTGCTTCGACGGCGAGTACCCGATGGAGCTGCCGGACCCGGCGCTGCTCGGCAAGCTGCTGCTGGAGGCCGAGATCAAGGGCGGCCGGCAGCAGCCGGCCGTCCGCGGCAAGCCGACCAGCGGCAGCGACCCGGACGGCGTCCAGTCGCTGCTCGGCGGGGCGGGCGCGGCCGACGCGCTGCGCCGCCCGTAGCGCTCCCACGGTGGGGTCCCGCGAACCGGGACCCCCACCGCCGTGAACACCCCCCCCCCCCCCGGCCCGACCGCCCGGCTCACCCCCCCCCTCCCCCCCTAGGGGCCGCCGCAGTGCCGCGCCCCGCTCAAG
>NZ_JBHWBZ010000017.1:51030-56499 GCF_042735475.1 Kitasatospora sp. NPDC059577
GCGGCGGGGGGGGGGGGGGGGGGGGCGCGCGCGGCCGCGCGCCGCGGGGCGCCGGGGCGGGGGGGGCCGCCCCCCGCCCCCCCCCCACCGCCGTTCCACCCCCCCCGCAGCCCGACCCAGCCGATCCGAACCACCCCACCTGACCCGAAAGGGCCGCACGCAGTGACCTCCAACCAGAACGGCGCCACCTACGCCGCCGCCGGTGTCGACATCGAGGCGGGCGACCGCGCCGTCGAGCTCATGAAGCAGTGGGTGAAGAAGGCCAACCGCCCCGAGGTGGTCGGCGGTCTCGGCGGCTTCGCCGGTCTCTTCGACGCGTCCGCCTTCAAGAACTACGAGCGGCCGCTGCTGGCCTCGGCCACCGACGGCGTGGGGACCAAGGTGGCCATCGCGGCCGCCATGGACAAGCACGACACCATCGGCCACGACCTGGTCGGCATGGTCGTCGACGACCTCGTGGTGTGCGGCGCCGAGCCGCTGTTCATGACCGACTACATCTGCGTCGGCAAGGTCGTCCCGGAGCGGGTCGCCGCGATCGTCAAGGGCATCGCCGAGGGCTGCGCGCTCGCCGGCTGCGCCCTGGTCGGCGGCGAGACCGCCGAGCACCCGGGCCTGCTGGGCCCGGACGAGTACGACGTGGCGGGCGCCGGCACCGGTGTCGTCGAGGCCGACGCGCTGCTCGGTGCGGACCGGGTCCGGGCCGGCGACGTGGTGATCGCGATGGCCGCCTCCGGCCTGCACTCCAACGGCTACTCGCTGGTCCGCCACGTGCTGCTGAACGAGGCCGGCTGGAAGCTCGACCGCAAGGTCGAGGAGTTCGGCCGCACCCTCGGCGAGGAACTGCTGGAGCCGACCCGGATCTACTCGCTGGACTGCCTGGCGCTCACCCGCGCGACCGAGGTCCACGCCTTCTCGCACGTCACCGGCGGCGGCCTGGCGGCCAACCTGGCCCGGGTCGTCCCGGACGGCCTGCACGCCCGCCTGGACCGCGGCACCTGGACCCCGCTGCCGGTCTTCCGGACCGTCGCCGAGGTCGGCAACGTGGCCACCCTGGAGATCGAGAAGACGCTCAACATGGGCGTCGGCATGGTCGCGGTCGTCCCGCCGCACTCGGTGGACGCCGTGCTGTCGATCCTGGAGGACCGCGGCGTCGAGGCCTGGCTGCTCGGCGACATCGTCGAGCGCACCGACGAGCACGAGGGCGGCGCGGCCCTCTACAACGCCTACGAGGGCTTCCGGACGGTCTGATCCGGACCGGGAGACCACAGGGCCCCGTCGGCACTGCCGGCGGGGCCCTGTGCCGTCGTCCGCCCGCCCGCCTCCGGCGGCCCGCACCCCTGCGGCCGGGGGCGGGGCCCGCCCGGCCGCCCGGTCCGCGGGAACGCCGAAGACCGGCCCGGCGCCCTGGGCGCCCGGACCGGTCCGGTGGAGCTGCTGTTACGAGCGGCGGGAGGCCTGCGAGGCCCCGGTGCCCGGCTCGTTGTCGTCCTCGTCGTCGAGGTCGGCGTAGCGGGCGGCGTACTCCGCGTACGGGTCGTCGTCCTCCTCCTCTTCGATCGGCTCCGGCTCGATCGGAGAGGTGGACGGCGATACGCCCAGCTCGTTGGACAGACGGTTAGCGTCGAACCCGCCGCTGTTGTACTTCAGCTCGCGGGCGACCTTCGTCTGCTTGGCCTTGGCCCGGCCGCGCCCCATGGGTCGACCCCCTCAACGATGGGGCTCACGGCCCCGAGTCTGACACGTGTTCATGATCAGGACCGGCCTGCCCGAATGGGAGAAGCCGTCCCTTGGAGCATTAACGGTACCTGTTTCCGCCGCTGGACGGTACGTCGTCGGTGTGACGTGGCGCGCACCGACTGCACCCGAGACCAGGTCTTTCCAGGTCAAGGGAGGTTTTGCGGCGATTTTCGCGCTGTCCGGAGGTGTCTGGGGTCCGTCGTTCCAGGACTGATTATCCCCCCTAGGGGGACCTCGGATCACCCGTTCGGGCGGAGAAGTGAGAATCCGGTTCCACATCGTGATGCGCGGGGGGCCGCGGTGGCAGCCCCCCCCGCGTCCGGGGTCCGGTCCGGCAGCCGGATCAGCTGCGGCGGGCGCCCGGGAGCAGGACCGTGCGCAGCGCGCTGATCTCGCGCATCCGCTTCTCGGCCAGGCGGTCGGCGGCGACCGCCGGCGGGATGCCGTCGGTGGCGGCCCGGGTGAAGATCTCCAGCGTGGTGTCGAAGATCTTGGTGGCCTTGTTCTTGGCCCGCTCGAAGTTGAAGCCCTCGATCTCGTCGGCGACCTGGATGACGCCGCCGGAGTTCACCAGGTAGTCCGGGGCGTAGAGGATGCCGCGGTCGGCGAGGTCCTTCTCGACGCCCGGGTGGGCCAGCTGGTTGTTGGCCGCGCCGCAGACGATCGAGGTGCCGAACTCGCCCAGCGCCGCGACGACCGGGTCGGTCAGCGCGCCGCCGAGGGCGCAGGGGGCGTAGACGTCCAGCTTGGCCTGGAGCAGGGCGGCGGTGTCGGCGACGACCTCGACCTCGGGGTGGGCGGCGCGCACGCGGTTGACGGCGGCCTCGAAGGGGTCGGTGACGACGACGGTGGCGCCGTCCGCGACCAGGTGGCCGACCAGGTAGTGGCCGACCTTGCCGACGCCCGCGACGCCGACCCGCTTGCCGCGCAGCGTCGGCTGGCCCCAGCGGGCCTGGGCGGAGGCGCGCATGCCCTGGAAGACGCCGAAGGCGGTCAGGATGGACGAGTCGCCGGCGCCGCCGTGCTCGGGCGAGCGGCCGGTCACGAAGTCGGTCTCGCGCGCGATGACGTCCATGTCCTGCACGTAGGTGCCCACGTCGCAGGCGGTGATGTAGCGGCCGCGCAGGGACTCGACGAAGCGGCCGTAGGCCCGGAGCATCGCCTCGTTCTTGTCCTTGTTCGGGTCGCCGATGATGACGGCCTTGCCGCCGCCGAGGTCGAGCCCGGCCAGCGCGTTCTTGTAGGACATGCCGCGGGAGAGGTTCAGCGCGTCCTCCAGCGCCGCCTCCTCGGAGGCGTACGGGAAGAAGCGGGTGCCGCCGAGGGCCGGGCCCAGGGCGGTCGAGTGGATGGCGATGATGGCCTTCAGGCCCGAGCTGCGGTCGTGGCAGAGGACGACCTGCTCGTGGCCGTCGCCGGGGGCGCCGTCCTGCTCGGTGCGGAAGATCCTGCTGAGCACGCCGGGTGCGGGGTGCGTGGCGGGGGTCTGTACGTCGGTCACTGTGGTGACTCCAGTATCGAAGGCCCGCTGCTGTGGTGCGGGCGCCTAGGGCGAAGCGTAGTCGGGTGGGCGCCGCCGATCGGCCCTCTTGTCCGAGCTTGTGCCGGTTGTCCGAGGGGTGAGACGGACGGGGGTGCGCGGTGCGGGCGCGAACGGTTCGGGGGCGCGCTCTCCCGGGCCCGCGCGGCGCGTGCGACCATGCAGGACGTGACCGTCGTACGTACTGCGGTGCAGCCGCCCTACGCCGCCCACCTGCGGGTCTACGAGCCGCTGGCCGCCTACCCGGAGCCCGACCGGGCGCGCTGGCAGGCCTACGCGGCGGAGCGCGGTCCGGACGCCGCGGAGGCGGCGCGGCCGGTGGCGGCGGCGGTCCTGGAGGAGCAGCGGGAGGCGCTCGCGGAGCTGGCCGCCCGGACGCCCCGGGCGCTGCCCGAGAGGGAGAGCGGACGGGCGTACCTGCGGGTCGTGGACGGCGTCCTGTACGTCTGCCCGTGGGCGACCAGGCTGCGCAGCTGGCAGGCGCTGGAGGAGCTGCGGGCGGGTGCGCCGGTGGTGCTGCTGGACACCGCGCTGCCGCCGGCGGCCCGGGAGGCCGCGGAGGCGGACCTGGAGCGCTGGCGGGCCGAGCACCCGGACGCCCGGCCGTGGATCCTCACCAGCCGGTGGGAGGTCCCGGTGCGCTGGTTCCTGCCGTTCGGGGACGAGGACCGCTGCTTCGTGCCCGGCGGGTCGCCGGAGCCGGGCGCGGGAGCGTCCGGAGGAGGGGAGGGGGACGGCCGGCCGGCGGCGCTGTTCTACCTGGTGCCGATGGCGCAGGCGCGCCGACGGGTGGCGCGGGCCTACCGGGCGCTGCGCGAGGCGGTGCCGGACGGGGACCTGGTCCGGGGGGCGGAGCGGATCGGACGCTGGCTGGAGGAGTTCCACCCGCGTTCGCTGGTGGAACTGGACTACGGGGGCCTGGTGCATCTGCTGGGGCCGGAACGGCTGCTGGCGGACCGTTCGGCGGGGGAGCTGGAGGAGGGGCTGCGGGCGCTGCGGGCGGGGGACGCCGCGGAGGCGCTGCGGGTGTACGGGGAACTGACGGCGCGGTGGCGCCGGGTGCTGGCGCTGCGGTACGCGAACTGACGTCCGACCGCCCGTGTATGACTGTCAGAGGCCTTGGGACCGCGCAGCTGATGACCAAGGTCCTGGTTCGGGTCAATAGCTGTCGAACGTGACACTACTCACCGTTGACGCGAACTTACCCCTATGTGCAAAAATGGGACAACCAGCCCAACTTCACGTGAGCGTGCCCACTTTTGGGTGGTTCTGGAGTCGATGCGTGCTTTGCGGGGAAACGGAGGGTCTGGTCCCTTCGTAACCGGACGTCATCAACGCGTGACTGTCCGTTATGGGGTGGTCCATCGCCATCCGTCAGCCTTGAACCCGTGAGGGGTCAATTTTGGCGGTTTGGTCGATAGGGCTGGACGGATGGTGTAGTTGTAGACACCAGGACAAGCCGTTCGTCCTATAACCGACTCGGCCCGTCTATGCCATTTCGGGCATCGCGGGCCAAGGTGCAGAATTTGAAGGATAGAACCGCCCTGGTTCGGTTCTCCCGAGGAGGCCGCTCATGACCGCTCGTACCCCTGATGCTGAGCCGCTGCTGACGCCGGCAGAGGTTGCCACCATGTTCCGCGTGGACCCGAAGACGGTCACCCGCTGGGCCAAGGCCGGCAAGCTGACGTCCATTCGCACGCTCGGCGGTCACCGCCGTTACCGTGAGGCGGAGGTGCGCGCTCTGCTGGCCGGGATTCCGGCTCAGCGCACTGAGGCCTGATAGGCCAAAGGCTCTTTCAAAGGGGCCGCTTACCGGACTCCGCCGGGTCCGGTAAGCGGCCCCTTTGTCGTCTCCGCTTCCGGGCTCCCGGTACCGGCCGGCCGGTCGGAATGCTGAACTCCGGATAACGATTTGATGCGTGTGGGGTGGGGGGGATTTACAGTGAATAGCCGTACAATTTTACATATTAAATTAGTGGCGTTCGCGTAGACCCGTCCCGGGGTCGACCTCCGGGGGATGCGGGTGACGACCGTCACACGGTCCGTCACTTGTGGTCCGGACCCGGTCCGGGTAGGGGGGCGGACGACAAAAAGCGAGAGGCGGGGGGGGGGAGAGGGAGGGTCGACCCCAGGCACCCCACCCACACCCACCGCCAGAAACCCCCCCCAACCACCAAAACACCCAACGGAGA
>NZ_JBHWBZ010000017.1:56509-67433 GCF_042735475.1 Kitasatospora sp. NPDC059577
GGAACCTGACGGTTCCGGGCCTCTCGCACTGCGGCGATCCCGACGGGACTTGAACCCGCGACCTCCACCTTGACAGGGTGGCGAGCTAACCAACTGCTCCACGGGACCAGATTGTTCTGATCTCGTTCACTCGCTTGCCGCGCTGCGAACAAGACAGACTGTAGCCCATGGTGGGCCCCCAGGTCGAACTGGCTCCTGAAGGCCCACCCGCAGCTCACGGCACCTGCAGCTCACGGCACCCGCAGCTCACGGCGCCCCCGGACCGGCGGCACCCCGGGCCGGAGGGGCCGCCCGGCTCAGAGGGCCGCGCGCGCCGCCTCCATCGCCTTCATGATCCGCTTCTCCGAGACCGGGCTCGGCGTGCCCAGCGACTGGGCGAAGAAGCTGACCCGCAGCTCCTCGATCATCCAGCGGATCGCCCGCACCTCCTCGGACGGCTGCCGCCCGGCCGGCACCGCCGCCAGCAGCTCCCCGTACTCCTGCTGGACCTGCTGCACCTTCAGCAGCTGCTGGGCGTCCCGCTGCGGGTGGTTCGGCAGGGCCTCCAGACGGCGGTCCACCGCCAGCAGGTAGCGCTTGAGGTCCGGCAGCCGCTGCCAGCCGGTGGCCGTCACGAAGCCCGGGTGCACCAGCGAGGCCAGGTGCAGCCGGACGTCGTTCACCGCGTTCAGCAGCACCGGGCTGCTCACCGACTTCAGCCGGGTCGAGGCCTTGTGGAAGGCGATCAGCGCGGTGGCCGTCTTCAGCGTGGTGTCCGCGGACAGGTCGTACAGGTCCGCGCGCACCTTGTCGTGCAGCGTCCCGAAGGCCGCCCCGTCCCAGGCCGGACCGCCGGCCAGCGCCATCAGCCGGTCCGTCGCGGCGGACACGACGTCCTCGAAGAGGGCGGCGATCGAGCCGTGCGGGCTGTGCGAGAGCGCCAGCTTCGCCTGGTTGCCCAGCCGGCCCTGGATCGACTTGGCCGGGGAGGTGGTGGTCAGCATCAGCAGCCGCCGGGTGCCCTCCCACATCGCCTGCGCCTGGGCCTCCGGGGTGTCGAACAGCTTGACGCCGACCGTGCCGCCCTCGTCCACCAGCGCCGGGTAGGCGCGCAGCGAGTGCCCGCGCGAACGCTGCTCGAAGGTGCGCTGCAGCACCGGCAGGGACTCCGGCCAGGCCGTCAGCCCGCCCTGCTCGATGCCCTGGCCGGACGCGGCCGAGGACAGCGTCTCCTTGAGCTTCGGCTTGAGCCTCAGCCGCAGCTCCTCCAGGTCCTTGGACTCGGCGAGCTTGCGGCGCCCGTCCACCACCCGGAAGGTCACCTTGAGGTGGTCCGGCACCCGCTCGTCGTCCCAGGCCTCCGGCGGCACGGTGACGGCCGTCAGCCGCTTCAGGGCGTGCTCCAGGGCCGGGAGCAGCGGCTCCTGCCGGTCCTTCACCGCGCGCAGCGCCGCCTTGGCGAAGTCCGGAGCCGGGACGAAGTTGCGCCGGACCGCCTTCGGCAGCGACTTGATGTACGCGGTGACCAGCTCCTCCCGCAGGCCGGGGATCTGCCAGTCGAAGCCCTCCGCGGTGACCTGGTTGAGCACCGGCAGCGGGATGTGCACGGTCACGCCGTCCGCGTCGCTGCCCGGCTCGAACTGGTAGGTCAGCTTGAAGCGCAGCTTGCCCTGCTGCCAGTGGTCCGGGTAGTCGGCCTCGGTGACGCCGTCGGCGGCGTCGTTGATCAGCATCGACTTCTCGAAGTTCAGCAGGTCCGGCTGCTCGTGCCGGGCCTGCTTCCACCAGGCGTCGAAGTGCCGGGTGGAGACGATCTCGTCGGGCAGCCGGGCGTCGTAGAACTCGAACAGGGTCTGGTCGTCCACCAGGATGTCCCGGCGGCGGGCCCGGTTCTCCAGCTCCTCGACCTCGCCGAGCAGCTTGCGGTTCTCCGCGAAGAACCGGTGGTGGGTCTCCCAGTCGCCCTCGACCAGCGCGTTGCGGATGAACAGCTCGCGGCAGAGCTCCTGGTCGATCTTCCCGTAGTTGACCTTGCGCTGCGCGACGACCGGCATCCCGTAGAGGGTGACCTTCTCGTACGCCAGCACCGCGCCGGCCTTCTTCTCCCAGTGCGGCTCGCTGTAGCTGCGCTTGATCAGGTGGCCGGCCAGCGGCTCGACCCACTCCGGCTCGATCTTGGCGTTGATCCGGGCCCAGAGCCGGGAGGTCTCCACCAGCTCGGCCGACATCACCCAGCGCGGCGGCTTCTTGAACAGGCCGGAGCCCGGGAAGACCGCGAAGCGGGCGCCGCGGGCACCGCCGTACTCGCGCTTCTCCGGGTCGAACAGGCCGATGTGGGAGAGCAGGCCGGCCAGCAGGGACTGGTGGATCCGGTCGGCGTCCGGCTCGGCGTCGGCGTGGGGCTCCTCGATCGCCACGCCCAACTGCTTCGCCACGGTGCGCAGCTGGGTGTAGATGTCCTGCCACTCCCGTATCCGCAGGTAGTTGAGGAACTCGGTCTTGCACATCCGGCGGAAGGCCGAGGAGGAGAGCTCCCTCTGCTGCTCCCGGACGTAACGCCACATCGCCAGGTAGGAGAAGAAGTCCGAGGTCTCCGAGGTGAACCGGCGGTGCCGGTCGTCGGCGGCCTGGCGCTTCTCGGCGGGGCGCTCGCGCGGGTCCTGGATGGAGAGCGCGGCGGCGATCACCATGACGTCGCGGACGCAGCCGTTGCGGTCCGCCTCCAGCACCATCCGGGCCATCCGCGGGTCCACCGGGAGCTGGGCGAGCTTGCGGCCGAGCTGGGTGAGGCGCTTGCGCGGGTCCTTCTCGTCCGGGTCCAGCGCGCCCAGCTCCTGCAGCAGGTGCACGCCGTCCTTGATGTTGCGCGAGTCCGGCGGGTCCAGGAACGGGAAGGCGGCGATGTCGCCGAGGCCGGCCGCGGTCATCTGCAGGATCACCGAGGCCAGGTTGGTGCGCAGGATCTCGGCGTCGGTGAACTCGGGGCGGGAGAGGAAGTCCTCCTCCGAGTACAGCCGGATGCAGATGCCGTCCGAGGTGCGGCCGCAGCGGCCCTTGCGCTGGTTGGCGCTGGCCTGGCTGACCGCCTCGATCGGCAGCCGCTGCACCTTGGTGCGGTGGCTGTAGCGGGAGATCCGGGCGGTACCCGGGTCGATCACGTACTTGATGCCGGGGACGGTGAGCGAGGTCTCGGCCACGTTGGTGGCCAGGACGATCCGGCGGCTGCCGGAGCGCTGGAAGACCCGGTGCTGCTCGGCCGAGCTGAGCCGGGCGTACAGCGGCAGGACCTCGGTGTTCCTCAGCTTCAACCGGTTGAGGGCGTCGGCGGTGTCGCGGATCTCGCGCTCACCGGAGAGGAAGACCAGGATGTCGCCGGGGCCCTCGGCCTGCAGCTCCTGGGCGGCCTCGCAGATCGCCTGGACCTGGTCCCGGTCGCGGTCGACCTCGTCGCCGTCGTCCTCGGCGTCGTCGTCGACGACGGGGCGGTAGCGGACCTCCACCGGGTACGTCCGGCCGGAGACCTCGACGATCGGGGCGTCGCCGAAGTGCCGGGCGAAGCGCTCCGGGTCGATGGTCGCCGAGGTGATCACGACCTTGAGGTCGGGCCGGCGGGGGAGCAGCTGCTTGACGTAGCCGAGGATGAAGTCGATGTTGAGGCTGCGCTCGTGCGCCTCGTCGATGATCAGGGTGTCGTACTGGAGCAGTTCGCGGTCGGTCTGGATCTCCGCGAGCAGGATGCCGTCCGTCATCAGCTTGACCAGGGTGTCCTGGCCGACCTGGTCGGTGAACCGGACCTTCCAGCCGACCGCCTCGCCCAGCGGGCTGTCCAACTCCTCCGCGACCCGCTCGGCCACCGTGCGGGCGGCGATCCGGCGCGGCTGGGTGTGGCCGACCAGACCGCGCACGCCGCGGCCGAGCTCCAGACAGATCTTCGGGATCTGGGTCGTCTTCCCGGAGCCGGTCTCGCCCGCGACGATCACCACCTGGTGGTCCCGGATCGCCGCCAGGATCTCGTCCTTCTTCTGGCTGACCGGGAGCTCGGCCGGGTACGTGATCGGCGGGACGGCGCCCCGGCGCTGCTCGACCAGCAGCTCCGCACGGTCGATGTCGGCGGCGATCTCGGCGGCGATCTTCTGCCGGGCCTCCGGCTTGCGGACCCGGCGCGCCCCCTCCAGCCGGCGTCCGATCCGCACCTGGTCGCGCAGGGTCAGTTCGGGCAGGCGGGCGGCCAGCTCACCGATTCCGGGACCCTCGGCGGGCGCGGGGGCGGACTGGACTGCGGGAGAACTCACTGCGGGCATCCCTCTAGGTTCGCAAGGAGGTGCGGCGGAGCGCACCTCGGTTTTCGAGCCCCTCCAGTGTCACAGCCGCCGGCCGCGAATCGCGAACGGCGGGCAACGGTCCGCGGCCGTCGCGGGCTCCAGGGGGGTGAGGAGGTGCTCATGGGAGCCCAGAAGACCGCGCGGGACGAGGAGTTCCGGACGTTCGCCGGCAGCGCGTGGACCCGGCTGTTCAGGACGGCGTACCTGCTCGCGGGGGACCGGCACGGCGCCGAGGACCTGGTCCAGCAGGCCCTGGAACGCGCGTACGTCGCCTGGGGCCGGGTGCGCGCGGCGGACGACCCGCCCGCGTACGTCCGCCGGATCCTGGTCAACGAGCACGCCCGGCGGTTCCGGCGCAGACCGGCCGAACAGCTGGTGCACGACCTCCCGGAACGGGCCGCACCGGCCGGGACCGACCCGGACGACCGGGCCGTGCTGCTCGCCGCGCTCGGAGCCCTGCCGCCGCGCCAGCGCCAGGCCGTCGTCCTGCGCTACTGGGAGGACCTCACCGAGACCCAGACCGCCGCGGCCATGGGCTGCTCGGTCGGGACGGTGAAGAGCCAGGCGTCCAAGGGCCTCGCCAAGCTCCGGGCGGCCTCCCCACTCAACGGACTGACCAGCATCGGAGGCGGAAGATGAGCAACGAGTCCAGCACCGGGGGCCCGGCGGCCGCGGCCGGGGACGGCGCGGCGGCGGCCGCGCGGGCCCTCGGCGACCTGGCCGGGAGCGTCGAGACCGGCGCGGTCCCGTACGACCGGCTGGTCGCCGGGGGGCGGCGGCGACTGCGGCGCCGGCGGCTGCTGACCGCCGCGGCGGCGGCCGTCCTGGTCACGGCGGTCGTCGGCGGCGGGGCGGTGCTCGGCGAGCGCGGCCGGCAGACGGTCTCGACCGTGGCGGCGGCCTCGGCCTCGGTCTCCGCGTCCGTCTCGGCCCCCTCGTCCGCGGCGGCCACCCCGACCGCGCCCGCGCGGGACCCGTTCACCCCGGTCCGGGTCCGGGTCGGGGAGGGCACCGTGGGCGGCCGCAGCTGGCAGGCCTGGGCCGCGCTGTGGCCGGCCGCGCCCACCGGGGAGGACGCCCACCGGCAGGAGGAACTGCTCTGGGAGGACCGGCACGCGGCCATCCCGCAGCTGCCGAGGACGACGGACGCCGAGGTCGACCGCGCGTGGCGGGCCGACCTGGACGCGGTGAACCTCTACCTCACCCTGGACGGCACGCGGCAGGTCGACGACAGCGTGCACCGGACCGTCGTCCCCGGGGGGCCGGCCGCCGTGTCCCTGCCGCCCTCCCCCTTCTCCGGCGGCGGGACGGTGCTCGGCCTCAAGGGCGCGGAGCTGGGTGACTCCCCCGTGCTGATCTGCGGGGTCGCGCCCCAGGTCGCGAAGGTCGTGGTCACCTGGGTGACCGGCGGCTCCACCGAGGCCGTGCCGGTCGCGGTCGGTGACTCCCCGACGCACTGGTTCGCCCTCGCGAAGAAGCCGGGCTCGGACGCCAGGACCTTCACCCTCTACGCGGCGGACGGCTCGGTGCTCGGCGCCGACACCACCTGGTTCCGCAGTTCCTGAGCCGTCCGCCCGCCCCCGGGCCGTCGGAGGTGCGCGCCGTCGCGGGACCCGGTCGGCGTGCCCGGCCGGTCCCGCGGACGTGACCGGCCGTCAAGGACCGGCGGTGACGGACCGGGAGGTGGTGATCGGAAGGTGCCGGCCGGCGGACCGGAGGACCGGCGGACCGGCCGGCCCGGCGGCGGTGTCCGCGGGCCCGCCCTACGGGTGGAGCGCGGCCTCGTCCGCGTCCGGGAGCCAGTCGCGGACGGGGTCGTACTCCAGCCACCGGCTGCGGGCCGCCTCCGTGGCGAACGCCCCGATCAGCTCGTCGAGCCGGGGGTGCGGATCGGTGGACCCGTCCTCCCGCCAGAGGAGCGACCAGGCGTAGAGCGGGGTCGGACCGGCCAGGGGCACGGTGCGCACGCCCGGACGGTCGGGCAGCGGGGTGTCGGCCGGGACGAGCGAGAAGCAGGACGGGTCGCCGCCGACCTCGTCCAGGAAGTGCTCCAGGCCCAGATTGGTCGAGCCGACCCGCCGCGGGACGTCGAACCGGGTGGCGAAGCGGGTGAGGAAGTCCAGTCGGTCCACCGCCGCCGGGTAGCGCAGCACACTGCCGCGCAGCTCCGCCGGGCTCAGCACCCCGCGGCCGGCCAGCGGGTGCCCGGTGCTCAGCAGTGCGTCCACCGGCTCCAGGCGGACCAGCCGGTGCGTCAGCCCGGCGTCCCCGCCGTCCGGCAGCGGATGCACCCGGCCGAACCCGGCGTCCGACTCCCCGCGCAGCAACGCCGCCGCGACCGTCGGCAGGTCCCGGCCGGGCACCGGCTCCACCGTCAGCCCCGGCGCCGCGTCCACCGCCTGCGCGAGCGTCCGCATCGGCGCGTACAGGTGCCCCCACACGTCGATCCGCAGCGGCCGGGCGGCGCACCCCACGGCGGCCACCGCCCGCTCCCCCTGCACCAGCACCCGCCGCGCCGGGTCGAGGAACCGCTGCCCGGCCCCGGTCAGCGCCACCCCGCGCGCGTCCCGCTCCAGCAACCGCACCCCCAGCGCCGCCTCCAGCCGTGCCACCCGCTTCGACAGCCCCTGCTGGCTGATCCCCAGCCGCCCGGCCGCCCGCCCGAAGTGCAACTCCTCGGCGGCGACGACGAACGCCCGCACCTGCGTCAGATCCAGATCCACCAGGGCACCTTAGGGCCGGCCGTCGAATCTCCCGCGGTCGAACTCCGCCGTCGAACTCCCGCCGTCCGCCCGGAGGGTGGGCGGGCCCCGGTCGGCCGACCGGCTGCGGGCACTCCACAACCGTCGGTTGTCGTCACCGTCCGGCGGTTGTTGGACCGGTGGGGCGGCGCGCGGTGGGGTGAGGGGGTGACCGACGGAGGAGTGGGGATGAAGGCGCTGGTGGCGACGGGGCGGATGGCGGAACCGGTGCGGTTCGCGGAGGTGGAGCAGCCCCGGCCAGGGCCGGGGGAGGCACTGGTGAAGGTGGAGGCCTTCTCGGTGAACCGGGGGGAGACCTTCCAACTGGAGGCGCCCCGGGCCGGGTGGCGGCCAGGGAAGGACGTGGCCGGGCTGGTGGTGCAGGCCGCCGCCGACGGGTCGGGGCCCGCCGTGTGCCGGCGGGTGGTGGGGCACCCGCCGGCCGGGGGGTGGGCCGAGTACGTGTGCGTCCCGGCGTCCTCGCTCGCCGAACTGCCCGACGGCCTGGACACGGCACGGGCCGCCGCGCTGCCGCTCGCGGGCCTCACCGCGCTGCGGCTGCTCCGTACGGCGGGGGCGCTGGCCGGGCGGCGGGTGCTGCTGACCGGGGCCTCCGGGGGCGTGGGGCACTACGTCACCGAGCTGGCGGCCGCGGCCGGGGCCGAACTGACGGCGGTCACCGCCTCCCCGGAGCGCGGCCGGCGGCTGCTCGGGCTGGGGGCGGCCGAGGTGGTCCACGACGTGGCCGGGGCACGCGGACCGTACGACCTGGTGCTGGAGTCCACCGGCGGCGCCGCGTTGCCGCTCGCCCTGGCCCGGTTGGCCCGGCGCGGCACCTTGATCTGGTTCGGCCAGGCCTCCCGGACGCCCGTCACGCTCGACTTCTTCGACTTCTTCAAGGGCCCGGAATCGGCGGTCGTCCGGCACTTCCACTACGCCGACTCCGACCTCCCCGACGGCGAGGACCTGGCCACCCTGGTGCGCCTGGCGGCCGAGGGCCGGCTCACCCCGGAACTCGGCCGGGTCGCGCCCTGGGACGAGACCGCCGCCGTGCTCACCGACCTGCGCGAGCGCCGGATCCGCGGCAAGGCCGTGCTGACCGTCTCCTGAACCCGTCTCCTGAACCCGCGCCGGCGATCCCGCCCGCGCGATCCGGCCCCTGTGATCCGGCTCCCGCGATCCGGCTCCTGTGACCCCCGCCCTCGTGAACCGCTCTCCTGCGAACCCGCCCCGAAAGGGAAGCCCCGCCGTGACCGACCTGTCGTTCCTCGACACCCCCGGCCTGCTGCCGGCCTTCGTCGCCGAGAACCGCCCGCGCGCCCACGGCGCCGGCCTGGACCCCTACGAGTACGACCGGGTGACCGCCGCGCTCACCGCCCCGCACGACTGGCCGGCCGCCTGTCGCGCCGCCGGCCGGCGGCACGCGGTGACGGCGGAGCGTGCCGCTGCCGAGGGCCGTACCGTCACCGCCGGTGAGGGGTACCGCAACGCCGCCCGCTGGTTCCACTTCGCCGGGTTGCTCCCGCACGCCGACCGGACCGCCGCGGCGGAGGCGGCCGACGAGGCCGACGAGGCGATGCGGCGGGCGCTGGCGCTGCTCGACCCGGACGCGGAGCGGGTCGAGGGCGAGGGCTTCGCGGGCTGGCTGCGCCGCCCGGCCGCACTGCGCGGGGCCGGGGCCTACGCTGCCGGGGCGGCCGGCGACGGTGCGCCGGTGGTCGTGGTGGTGCCGGGGATGGACTCCGGCAAGGAGGAGTTCCACGCGGTCGCCGAGGCCCTGCTGGCCCGGGGCGTCGCCGTCCTCGCGATCGACGGGCCCGGGCAGGGCGTCCTGGCCGCCACCAGCGCGCCGGAGCCGGAGTACCACCGGGTCGTCGGGCGCGCCCTCGACGCCCTCGCCGGCCGGGACGGCCTGGACCCGGCCCGGACTGCCGTGATCGGCCTCAGTCTGGGGGGCTACTACGCGGCCGAGGCCGCCGCCCACGAGCCGAGGCTGCGCGCCGCGGCGGTGGTCAGCGGCCCGTACCGGCTGGACCGGGACGGCCTGGTCCCGTTCGTCACCGCGACCCTCGCGCAGCGCTGCGGCGGGTACCGGGAGGCCCGCGCCTTCGCGGACCGGGTGGACCTCGCCGCCCTCGCGCCGCGGATCGCCGTCCCGCTCCTGGTGGTCGAGGGCGGCGAGGACCGGATCCCCGGCGTCACGCCCGCCACCGCGCTGGCCGAGCGGGCCCCCGACGCCGAACTCCTCCTCGTCCCGCACGGCAACCACCTCCTCGGCAACGCCCTGCCGGACTGGCTCCCCGCCACCGCCGACTGGCTCACCGCACGGCTGGCCGGCGGCCGGCCCGGCGTCCGAGCGAGGTGAGGGCGAAGAGGACCCCGCCGACCAGGAAGAACGGCTCGTAGCCGAAGGTCGCGAACCGGGCCATCGCGTCCAACTCGGCAGGCGACCGGCTGCCGAGGGCCAGGGCGAACCAGTCGGGTACGGACGGCGCGGCGTGGAGTACCAGCAGCGCCGTGGTGCCCCACAGCGCTGCGGTCAGCAGCCCGGCCGGCACCCGTTCGCCCCAGCGCCGCTCCGGCGCCAGCGCCACCGCCGCGGCCACCGCACAGAGCGGGATCGCGATCACGTCGATCACCAGCAGCGGCGTGTTGCTCCACACCGACCGGCCCTCGGGCAGCCCGAGCCGCCCGTCGGCCAGCCAGTACACGTGCACCAGCGCGAAGGCCACCGCCCACCCCGCCGCCACGTGCCCGGCCCGCGCCGCCACCCGGTTCCAGCCCGTGTCCCTCGTCGTCTCCATGCCCCCACGATTCCGCCCCCGCGCCACCCCGCCGGATCGTCCCGGGGGCGGGACTCCCTCCCCCTGCGGGGGGATCCGGGGCGGACGGGGCCGGGGCGGGTTCAGGACGGCCACGGCTGGCAGGACAGGATCAGGAGAGCGACGGGGCGTCGGCGTCCGGGGCGACCGGTGCGCCGGGGATCAGAGCCGGAAGAGCTTGGCGAACGGGGCGGTGATCCGCACCGTCCGGGAGCCGAAGTCGACCAGGACGGCCGAGTCGCCCTCGACGCCGATGGCGCGGCCGAGACCGAACTCGTCGTGCGAGACCCGGTCCCCGACGGCGAATTCCTTGGGCGGGGGCGGCGGTGGAGCCTGGCGGAAGGGGCTGGTGGGCAGGTGGCGACGGGGCGCGGCTGGATTCGTCATTGCCGCCAGTATGCGCCCGATTCCGGGGGAACGGACGGCTCGGCCCCGGATATTTCCGGATCACCCCCGGAGGGCGCGGGGGCCGGTGCGCACCCCGGCGCGCGGGGGAGCCGCGGGCGCGGTGGCCGTCCTCCGCTCCCGCCGGTCCGGGACACGTCGGTGAACTGGCCAGGGAGAACCCCCCCGTTGGGGTTCGGACCCTGCTACAGTCGTGGTAGTTGCAGTTGCGGTTCCCATGGACTTTGTGTGCGCCTGCCGGTTGCGACCGCAGGCGCATTTTGTTACCCGGCCATTCCCCGGGTGGGTCATCGTCGCGGCGACGCGGAACTCACGACCTGTGAGTTCCGTACGTCCCATTCGAAGGATAGTTTTTATGGCTAACGGCACCGTGAAGTGGTTCAACTCGGAAAAGGGCTTCGGCTTCATCGAGCAGGAGGGTGGCGGTCCGGACGTGTTCGCCCACTACTCGAACATCAACGCCAGTGGCTTCCGTGAGCTGCTCGAGGGCCAGAAGGTCGAGTTCGACGTCACGCAGGGCCAGAAGGGCCCGCAGGCGGAGAACATTCGCCCGCTGTAGTGCGTCCAGCCGTCCGGCAGCTGCCGGACGGCCCGGGCCCCGCGGGCGGCCCGGGGGGCGGAGCCGCGGCGGGGGGGGGGGGGGAGAGGGGGGCGC
>NZ_JBHWBZ010000017.1:67443-83885 GCF_042735475.1 Kitasatospora sp. NPDC059577
GGGTGCGCCCCGGCCGCGGGCTGCGGGCGGCGCGCCCGGGCCCCCCCCGGCGCCACGGCGCACGGTGCGGGCCTTTCGGCATTTCCGGGCCGCCGCTGATCGCCGCGCTTCCCGAGGCGGAGAAGAACGACCTCCTGCTGCGCCTGGCACTGGGCGATGAGCCTCGACTGGGAGCCGCACTCCTGCGCCGCCTGCGCGGCGAGGCACGGGCGAGGAAGCCGACCGCCCTGGCCGCCGAGGAGGAAGCGATCCGGCACGAGGTCGAGAACCACGTCGCCCGCAAGCAGGCGGCCCGCTACGACACCGCCGTGGCCCTCCTGGTCCGGCTCCGTGACGCCTGCGACCACGTCGGACGCGGCCTTGAGTGCCGGCAGCGGCCGGCCGCGCTCCGCGACGAGTACCGGCACCTGCCCGGCCTGCTGGGCCGGCTCGACGACCGGGCCCTGCGGGGCTGACGCCCGTTCTTTCCACATTCGGGCGCGCCGAGGGACGCCGGTGGGACCGGCTGCAATCCGGCGGCCGGAGTCAGTGACCCCGGGGCGCGCCCGCTGTGAGGCGTCAAGTACGTCACGTACGTGCCGCCTGACAGGAAGACGGTGACCGTCCGCCGTCCCGCTGGCGTCGAACAGCACGAAAATGCCCCCGAAGCGAACTGCTTCGAGGGCATCATGCCTGTTCAGGCGATGTGGCCAGGGCCGGGGTCGAACCGGCGACCTTCCGCTTTTCAGGCGGACGCTCGTACCAACTGAGCTACCTGGCCGTACTACACCGTCTCCTGCGAGACGAGCGATCCCGACGGGACTTGAACCCGCGACCTCCACCTTGACAGGGTGGCGAGCTAACCAACTGCTCCACGGGACCTTGTAGTGGCGAACCACTAAGGTCTTGCGTCACTGCACTTTACTACGGTCCTGCGTACTGCCGTTACTGCGTGCCCCCAACGGGATTCGAACCCGTGCTACCGCCTTGAAAGGGCGGCGTCCTGGGCCACTAGACGATGAGGGCTTGCGGCCTGTCCCGCTGTTTCCAGCGCTCGGGGACGTCGAGAAGCATATGGGATGTCGGGCGGATCGCCAAAACGGGTTTCGGCCGAGTGGGCGCCCGGGCCCTGACCCGGGGCGCGCCGGGCCCGGCGGGGGGTCAGGACCAGCCGAGCTCGTCCAGCTCGTGGTCGTCGAAGCCGAAGTGGTGGGCGACCTCGTGGATCACGGTGGTGCGCACCTCCTCGACGACCTGCTCGCGGGTCTCGCAGTGGCGGAGGGTGGGGCCGCGGTAGATCAGGATGCGGTCGGGCAGGACGCCCGCGTACCACTCGCCGCGTTCGGTGAGCGGGGTGCCCTCGTAGAGGCCGAGGAGTTCCGGGTCGCCCGGGTCGGGCTCGTCCTCGACGAAGACCGCGACGTTGTCCATCATGGCCGCGAGCTGCGGGGGGATCTGGTCGAGCGCGTCGCTGACCAGCGTCTCGAACTCTTCCCGGGTCATCTCCACCGGATCATTGTCGGGCCTCGGGTGACGGCGTGCCAGGTGGCGGAGGCCGGTGTTTGATGGGGCTATGACGACCTCGGAGGGCGCGTTGGACGACACGGTGGACGGCCCGCCCCGGTCGGTGCCGCCGGTCGCGGTGCGGTTGCCGGACCGGCCGCCGGTGCTGCGCGGACAGGGCCCGGCCGTCGCGGTGGTCGCGGTCGGCGGGGCGATCGGGGCGGTGGCCCGGTACGCGGCCGGGCTCGGCTGGGAGACCGGGCCGACGGCCTTCCCGTGGACGACGCTGCTGGTCAACGTGGTCGGCTGTGCGGTGATCGGGGTGTTCCTGGTGGTGATCACCGAGGGGCGCCAGGCCCATCCGCTGGTGCGGCCGTTCTTCGGCACCGGCGTGCTGGGCGGGTTCACCACCTTCTCGACCTACGCCGTGGACGTCCGGCGGCTGCTGGAGGAGGGCCGGCTCGGGCCCGGGCTGGCGTACCTGGGGCTGACGCTGCTGGGCGCGCTGGTCGCGGTGTGGGCGGCGGCCGGGCTGACCCGGCGTCTGATCCACCGCGCGGTCCGCCGCGGGGCCGCGCGGTGACCCGGCTGGGCGGGCCGGCGCTGCGGCTGACGGTGCTGGTCGGCGAGGGCGACCGGTGGCACCACCGCCCGCTGTACAGCGAGGTCGTGCACCGGGCGCGGGCGGCCGGGCTGGCCGGGGCGAGCGTGTTCCGGGGGATCGAGGGGTTCGGGGCGTCGTCACTGGTGCACACCACGCGGCTGCTGTCGCTGAGCGAGGACCTGCCGGTGGCGGTGGTGATCGTGGACGAGGAGGAGCGGGTGCGGGCGTTCCTGCCGCAGGTGGACGAGCTGGTGGCGGAGGGGCTGGTGCTGCTGGACCGGTGCGAGGTGGTGACCCGCACCGGGCGCGGTCCGGCCGGGGGCCCGGGCGGGGGAGGGACGGCGGAGTGAACTGGCTGCTGGTGGTGGCGGGCGCGGTGGTCGGCGCTCCGCTGCGGTACCTGACCGACCGGGCGGTGCAGTCCCGGCACGACTCGGTGTTCCCGTGGGGGACGTTCACGGTGAACGTGGTGGGCTGCCTGATCCTCGGGACGGTGACCGGCGCGGTGGCGGCGGGCGCGGCGTCCTCGCAGGTCCAGCTGCTGCTGGGGACGGGCCTGTGCGGTGCGCTGACCACGTACTCGACCTTCTCGTACGAGACGCTGCGGCTGGCCGAGACCGGCGCCGGGCGGTACGCGGTGGCGAACGCGGCGGGGAGCGTGGCCGCCGGGCTGGCCGCGGTGTACGCCGGGGCGGAGCTGGCCTCGGCGCTCTGGGGCTGAGGGGGCGCCCCGGCGGCGCCGGGGTCGAACTGCCGTCCTGCCCGTGTCCCGCCGGGCCGGGCGCGCGTTGGGCACCGAAAGCGGCCGCGCGCGAGTGGGCGGCCCGGGTGGGGCGGTAGAGAGGGACCTGGATGGCTTCGGTGCGGGCGGTTCGGGCGGTACGAGCGGTTCGGGCAGTGCGGACGGCGCGGGTGCGGAACGCGGCGGTCCTGCGTTCGCGCGCGGTACGGGCGGCAGCGCTGCTGACGGTGGCCGGGCTGGGGCTGACCGGGTGCATGTCGGTCGGGCCGGCGGCGGAGGAGAAGCACGGCGGGGCGGTGCCGGTCGGGCAGGCCGGTCCGGCGGGCAGGCCGGGTGCGGCGGGCACCGCGTCGGCCTCGCCGGGGGCCGGGCACCCGGGCGGCGCTTCGGGGCGCCCGGAGCGGCCGGGGGGCCTGCAGGCGGAGAACGCGCAGGCCGGGTCGACGGCGCCGGCGCCGGGTGAGGCCGCGTCGGGCGCGGGCGGCACGGTGACCGGTGTGGTCCCGGTGCCGGCGCCGCAGGGGCCCGACGGCGGGCCGGGCGGCGGTTCGCCGGGCGGCGTGAACACCAGCCCCGCGCCGCACCCGGGCGGTGGCTCGTCGACCGGCTCCGGCGGCACCACGGGCTCCGGCGGGGCGGGCGGCACCGGCGAGGGCCGGTCCGGCGGCTCGGCGGGCACCCCGTCGGCCAGTCCGAGCGGCCGCCCGTCGAACACCCCGGAGCCGGAGCACAGTTCGCCCGCCGCGACCGTGCTGCCGCTTCCGGAGCCGTCCTCGGGGAGCTCCGGTTCCTCGGCGCCGAGCCCGCGCGCGGGTGTCCACTAGGGAGTTGGCCTGGGCATTTGCCTCAGATCGTGTGGGTCCTCTATGGTGGTAGATCGTTCGTTTGATTCATTTGACTGGCGCCCTATTCCCATCTGGCGCCCTTGGCGCGTTCCGGCGATCCGTGGCTGACCGCATAGAGGCGGTTGTGAAACAGAACCCCGGACTTTGGCGCGTGCCACTTCCGGAAGGTTTTGCATGTCTCTCGTTGACGACGCCCGCTTCGCCATGCCCGCGAACGAGGCCGCCGCCGATGTCACCGACACCAACGACACCGTCGACACCATCGACACCGCCTCGGACGAGGTGATCGCCGAGGCCGTGGAGGCCACCGAGGAGGCGGCCGCCGAGCCGACCATCACCTTCGGCGACCTGGGTCTGCCGGACGAGGTCGTCCGCGCCCTCGCCAAGCGCGGCGTCACCACCCCGTTCCCGATCCAGGCCGCGACCATCCCGGACGCCCTGGCCGGCAAGGACGTGCTGGGCCGTGGCCGCACCGGCTCCGGCAAGACCCTCAGCTTCGGCCTGCCGCTGCTGACCCGCCTCGCCGACGGCGAGCGCACCAAGCCCAAGCACCCGCGCGGCCTGATCCTCGTCCCGACCCGTGAGCTGGCCATGCAGGTGGCCGACGCCCTGGAGCCGTTCGGCTCGGTGCTCGGCCTCAAGCTCAAGGTGGTCTGCGGCGGCACCTCGATGTCGAACCAGATCTACGCGCTGGAGCGCGGCGTCGACGTCCTCGTCGCCACCCCCGGCCGTCTGCGCGACCTGCTGAACCGCGGCAGCGCCAAGCTCGCCGACGTCCGCACCGTCGTGCTCGACGAGGCCGACCAGATGGCCGACATGGGCTTCCTGCCCGAGGTCACCGAGATCCTCGACCAGGTTCCGGACGGCGGCCAGCGCCTGCTGTTCTCCGCCACCCTGGAGAACGAGATCGACACCCTGGTCAAGCGCTACCTGAAGAACCCGGTCACCCACGAGGTCGACCCGTCGGCCGGCGCCGTCACCACCATGACCCACCACATCCTCGTGGTGAAGCCCAAGGACAAGGCGCCGATCACCAACGCGATCGCCGCCCGCAAGGGCCGCACGATCATCTTCGTCCGCACCCAGATGGGCGCCGACCGCGTCGCCGAGCAGCTGATCGAGGCCGGTGTGAAGGCCGACGCCCTGCACGGCGGCATGACGCAGGGTGCCCGTACCCGCGTCCTCGGCGACTTCAAGGACGGCTACGTCAACGTCGTCGTCGCGACCGACGTCGCCGCCCGAGGCATCCACGTCGACGGCATCGACCTGGTCCTGAACGTGGACCCGGCCGGTGACCACAAGGACTACCTGCACCGCTCCGGCCGCACCGCGCGGGCCGGCCGCTCGGGCGCCGTCGTCACCCTGGTGCTGCCGCACCAGCGCCGCGGCGTGTTCCGCCTGATGGAGGACGCGGGCGTCGACGCCTCGCGTCACATGCTCGACCACGCCTTCGACGCCGAGGTCGCCAAGATCACCGGCGCCCGCTCGCTGGTCGAGGTCCAGGCGGAGAGCGCGGCCGGCATCGCCGGTGCCGCCGAGCGCGAGCTCGCCGACATGACCCGCCAGCTGGAGCGCGCGCAGCGCCGCGCCACCGAGCTGCGCGAGGAGGCCGACCGCCTGGCCGCCCGTGCGGCGCGCGAGCGGGCCGACCTGGGCATCGTGGACGAGGAGCCGGTCGCCGCCGAGGAGACCGGCGAGTCGGCCGAGGCCGCTCCGGCCGCCGCCGAGGCCGCCGCGCCGCAGACCGAGGAGCGCGCGCCGTCGTACCGCGAGGCGCGTACCGAGCGTCCGGCCTTCGGCCGTGACCGGGACCGTGACGACCGTCGCTCCGGCGGCGACCGCGGTGGCTTCAACCGTGACCGTGACGACCGTCGTTCGGGCGGTGGCTTCGGTGGCCGTGACCGTGACGACCGTCGTTCGGGCGGTTTCGACCGTGACCGTGGCGGCGACCGCGGTGGCTTCAACCGTGACCGTGACGACCGTCGTTCGGGCGGTGGCTTCGCCGGCCGTGACCGTGACGACCGTCGTTCGGGCGGTTTCGACCGTGACCGTGGCGGCGACCGCGGTGGCTTCAACCGTGACCGCGGTGGCTTCGCCGGCCGTGACCGTGACGACCGTCGCTCGGGCGGTTTCGACCGTGACCGTGGCGGCGACCGCGGTGGCTTCAACCGTGACCGCGACGACCGCGGCGGCCGTTCCTTCGGTGACCGCCCGGCCCGTTCCTTCGGCGACCGTCCGGCCTTCGGCCGTGACCGCGACGAGCGCGGCGGCAGCAGCAGCCGTCCGTTCTCGCGCCGCGACGACCACCGTTCCGGCGGCCGTCCGCAGGCCGACCGCGGTGGCTTCAACCGCAGCGGCGGCGGTTTCGACCGTGACCGCGGCGGCGACCGCACCGGCGGCTTCAACCGCGACGACCGCACCCCGGGGTGAAGCAACTCCCCCCCCCGCGGCTGTCCCCCCCCGCCGGCGTGTATAAACTTACCTGGGCCCCCCACCGCCCCCGGGCGGGGCCCCTTCGCGTTCCCCCGATACCCCCCCGACACCTCGTCATGCCCCCCGAGGTGTTGTTCTGGAAGTGAGAATAACCTGTGGCGCGCGGCCGCGGTAGTCCCGTAGCGTCCCGGACATGAGCAGCAGACTGCATGACGTGGCACGGGTGAACGAGGAGATCGCCGAGCGGGGGAACTACCGGGCAGCCGGGGGCGAACTCGTACAGGTGGGGGAGCAGCTGACGGCGGCGCAGGCCGGCACGGTGTCGTACGCGCCGCGGGCGCTGGACGCGCTGCTGGCGCAAGGGCAGCCCGGGCCCGGGCCGCGCGGCCCGGTCGAGGTGACGGCCGAGGGGAGCATCGAGGCCGCCCGACGGCTGGTCGAGGCCGGAGCCGGCCGGGTCGGGGTGCTGAACTTCGCCTCCGCGCGCAACCCCGGCGGCAGGTACCTGCGCGGGGCCCGCGCCCAGGAGGAGGACGTCTGCCGCAGCGCGCTGCTCTACAGCTGCCTGCTGCAGGCACCGGACTACTACGAGGCGCACCGGGCCTCCACCGACCTCCGGTACAGCCACCGGGTGATCGTCTCGCCCGACGTGCCGGTGATCCGGGACCTGCGCGGGGCCCTGAGCGCGCAGCCCTACCCGGTCACCTTCCTGACCTCGCCCGCGCCCAACGCCGGCCAGCTGGAACGGCGTTCGGCCGGTGCCGACGTCCGGGGCGTGCTCGCCGAGCGGGCCCTGCGGGTGCTCGCCGCGGCGGCCCGGCACGACGTGCGCGCGCTGGTGCTCGGCGCGTGGGGCTGCGGGGTGTTCCGCAACGACCCGGCGCAGGTCGCCGAGGCCTTCGAGGCCGCGCTGGCCCGCTACGGGGCGGCGTTCGACCGGGTGGTGTTCGCGGTCTGGGACCGTTCGCCGGTCTCGGCGAACCGGGCGGCGTTCGAGACCCGGTTCGGCGCGGAGACCAGGCCGTAGCGCCCCGCCCCGGCGGGCCGGTGGTCGGCTCGACGGGCGGGTGGGTTCGTGCCGGCCGGGGCCTTCGGGCCTTCGGGGCTTCCGGCGGCCGGCGGGTCCGGCGGGCTAGCGGCTCCGGCGGTTCCGGCGGGCGGACAGCGCCGTCGTCGCCGTGGAGGCCGCCGCGACCACCGCGGTGACGGCGAACACCGACGGCCAGGCACCGATCTTCTTCGCCAGCGGGTGCGAACCGCCGAAGGCCGCCACGTACAGGCCGGTCAGCGCCGCCGCCGCGCCCGGGCCGGAACTGCGGCGCCACTGCGCGGCCGCCCCGGCGCCGGCCACCGCCAGCACCGCGCCGCCCAGCTCGCGCCGGCCGCTCCAGCGGGCCACGCCGTAACCGCCGACCAGGCCGCTCGCCGCGGTCAGCGCGGCGGGCGCGGCGGCCACGAGCGCGTTCGGGACCTTCGTCATCGTCGACTCCACTCCTCGGGGCTGTATCGCCCTCCGACCCTAACCCGGTCGGCCCGCCTGCTCGCCGGGACCCCGCCGGGGCTCCGCCGGAGGAGCAGGGCCTCAGCGGAACGCCTCCGCGGTGGACCGCCCCGGCACGGTCCCGGCGAGCAGGCGGGCCGCCTCCGCCGGGTCGAGCACCCGCTCCAGCCGGAGGTCGCCCGGCACCTCCTGGATGAACCGCCCGGCCGACCAGCTGCGCTCGTACGGCAGCGGCTCCAGCACCAGGGTGCGCACGCCGTCCAGGACCGGGACGTCGCTCGGGGTGCCCTCGTTCCACAGCCAGGAGCCGTCCGGGGCGACCAGGTTGAAGGCGCCGGTCGCGATCGGCCGGCGGGCGTCCAGGAAGGCCGTGCGGGCCAGCGCCACCACCTCCGGGTCCTGCGGGGCGCCGGGCAGGTGGCCGCCGCCGATCAGCACGTCGGCGAGCAGGGTGTGCAGCTGGAAGGTGTCGCCCAGGCCGGTCATCCGCAGCAGGTAGCCGCTGCCGGTGGGCCGGTCCAGCACCAGCAGCGGCTCGTCGTCCAGCATCAGCGCCAGATGGGCGAGGCCCTTGAAGTCGTGCTGCTCGCCCTCGTAGCGGCCGAACAGCTCCACCAGCGCCGAGGTCACGCCCGAGACGCGGGCCTCGGCCCGGACCGGGGCGTGCGAGTACACCGCCCACGCCGCCTGCTGCCACAGCTGCAGCGTCCACCAGCCGACGACGGCGAGGTGCGCGTGCCACTCGTCCAGCCGGGCCGGGTCGGCGATCCGCTCGTGCGCCGCGGCCGGATCGTCCTCGTCCGGGTCCGGCAGCGGACCGCCGCCGGTCTCGGCCCAGCGCCGCACCAGCAGCTCCGTGCCGGTCAGCGCCCCGCGCAGGCCGGCCAGCACCGGGCCGGCGCAGGCGACCGGGTCGGCCCCGTGCTCGACGCAGGCGCCCACCACCATGGCCAGGTGGGAGCGCGGGAACGGCGGGGCGTCCGGCAGCAGCGCGGCCAGCCGGGGGCCGGCCGCCACCCGCTCGTCCGGGGCGGCCGAACCGAACAGCCCGCCGACCCGGCCCAGGGCGGGGCCGAAGCGCTCGTCGTCCCCGGCGGCGACCACCGCCTCCAGGTCGGCCACGGCATCGGGGAAGGCGGGCTGCTGACGGTGCGACGACATCTGCTCGGAGGACATTCGCCGCAGCATAGGCGGCGGCCCCGGTCCGGGCGAAACGCCCCCGGGAGAAGGCCGGGTGACGGATACTCGCGCGGTGACCGCGTCCCCTGTTTCCCCCGGCGCCCCCGGTGCGCCCGGGTCCGTCGAGACCGTCGAGGCCACCGGGACCGCCGAGCCGGCCCTGAAAGTGGCGCCGCTCGAACTCTTCCTCGACCTCGTCTTCGTCTTCACCGTCACCCAGCTCACCGGGAGCCTGGTCCACCACCTCACGCCCGGCGGGTTCGCCCAGGTGCTGGTGATGCTGGCCGTGATCTGGTGGATGTACGACGCCTTCATCTGGCTGACCAACGCCATGCCGCCGCGCACCCACGGCCGGCGCGGGCTGCTGATGCTGGCGATGGGTGCCTTCCTGGTGATCTCGCTGTCCGTCCCGCACGCCTTCGAGGGCAGCGGCGCCGCCTTCGGCTGGGCGTACCTGGTGGTCGTCGCCGTGCACACCGGGATGTTCGTCGCCGCCGGGGTCTCGCCCGCCGCGGTGCTGCGGATGGGCGCGAGCAACCTGGTCGTCGGCACCCTGGTGGTGGCCGGCGGATACCTCACCGGAACCGTCCAACTCGGCTTCTGGACCGCCGCCTTCGCGATGCAGTTCGTGACCCCGTGGGTGGCCGGGCTGCCCGAGTTCCGACTGCGCGCCGACCACTTCGTGGAACGGCACGGGCTGATCATGATCATCGCCTTCGGCGAGTCGGTGATCGCGATCGGCATCGGCGCCGGGACCGCCGACCCCGGGCCCGCGCTGATCGCCGTGGCGCTGCTCGGCCTGACCGTCTGCGTCGGGCTCTGGTGGGCGTACTTCGGGCACGACGACGACGCCCGCGCCGAGCGCCGGATGGCCGCGCTGCCCTCCGCCGCCCGCAACCGGGCGGCCGTCTCCGTCTACTACCTCGGCCACTTCGGACTGCTGCTCGGCGTGCTGCTGTTCGCCGCCGGGGTCAAGTCCGCGGTCGGCCACCCGGGCGCCGCGACCGGCTTCGCGCAGGCCGCCGCGCTGGCCGGCGGGACCTCCCTCTACCTGCTGGTCAACACCGCCCTGCGCGGCTTCTTCGGGCTGCGCCCCAACCTGCCCCGGCTGCTCGGCGCGCTCTTCGTCGCGGGCACCGTGCCGCTCGGCACCCGGGTGTCCGCGCTGGTCCAGGTGGGCGTGGTGGTGGCGGTGCTGGCCGCGGTCTTCGGCTACGAGGCCTGTCGGTACCCGGTGGCAGACTTCGACCGTGACTGACTCCGCGATCACCGACGGCAGCTACCTCGTCCGCAACGTCGGCAGCGGCCTGCTGCTCCAGGTCGCCGACGCCTCCCGGCGCAGCGGTGCCCGGATCGTCCTGGGCGCGGAGGACGGCACCGAGGCCCAGCTCTGGCACCTCACGGCCGTCCACCCCGGCGGCGCGCTCTTCCACGTCGAGAACGCCGCCAGCGGCAAGCGCCTCGACGTCACCGGCGCCTCCCCGGACGACGGCGTGCCGATCCAGCAGTGGAGCGCCAACGCCTTCGGCGCCCAGGAGTGGCTGCTGGAGGCCCACGTCGACGCCCCGGGGACGTACACCGTCACCAGCTTCGTCAGCGGCAAGCCGCTGACGGCGCCGGACGCCCCGGACGGTGTCGTCCACCAGTGGGAGGACGTCGACGCGCCGACCCAGTGGTGGCGCTTCGAGCGCCGGGGGTAGCGGGCGCCGGCCCCGGGGTCGGGTGCGGCGGCGGTCGGGCCTGCCGCGGTCGGGCCTGCCGCCGGTCAGGCGGAGAGGTTGGCGCGGACGGCTTCCAGTTCCTCCTCGGTGACCCCGTGGTGCCGCAGGTAGGCGGGGACCGAGCCGTGGTGGGTGTGGATCCACGCGAGTGAGGAGGCGAGCAGTTCGGCGCCGACGGGGCGGGAGAGGCGCTCGGCGCCGGTCTCGTCGACGTACGGGACGGGGCCCCGGTCCAGGCCGAGGCCGATGTTGGAGAGCAGGAAGTCGGCCGTGATGTCGGCGTCGGAGGCGCCCAGCAGGGACTGCAGGACGGCGATGGTGAGGCCGGTGCGGTCCTTGCCGACGGCGCAGTGCACGACGACGGCCAGCGACTCCGGGGCGGCGAGGCGGCGCATGACGGCGGCGAGCGAGGGGCCGGCCGTCTCGGCCATGAAGGGGTAGAGGGAGACCTGGTCCTCGGGCCAGGGCCGGTCGATGTCGCCGCGGTCGGCGGGCAGGGTCGGCAGGTTGAGCGACTCGTGGTCGAGGCCGTGCCGCTGGTCCGGCCAGACCTCCAGCTCGAACGTGCTGCGCAGGTCGATCACCGTCCGCAGGCCGAGGGCCTTGAGCCGTCGGGCGCCGTCCTCGGTGAGCGTGTGGAAGGACCCCGAGCGGTAGAGGACGCCCCGGCGCAGCGCGCCGATGCCGCCCGCGTCACGGAAGTTGCGCACACCGGGGATGTCGATGAAGGCGTCGGTCATGGCCCCCACCGTACGGGCGGGCGCAGGCGTGCGGAAGGAAACCGGAGGGGGCCGTTCGGTGGCGGGGCGACGCTGTCCGAAACCGGCCCCCCGACCGGTCGGGATCGGCCCTCAGCGGCCGCCCGAGACCTCCAGGAACGCCCCCGTGGTGTAGGAGGCGGCCGGGGAGAGCAGGAAGAGGATCGCCTCCGCGACCTCCTCCGGCTGCCCTCCCCGCCGCATCGGCAGGCCGGGGGCGACCCTGTCGACCCGGCCTGGTTCGCCGCCGAGCGCGTGGATGCCGGTGTGGATCAGCCCGGGCCGTACCGCGTTGACCCGGATCCCCTCGGCCGCGACCTCCAGCGCGAGGCCGCGGGTCATCGAGTCCACGGCGCCCTTGGCGGCCGCGTAGTCGACGTACTCGTTCGGCGAACCGATCCGGGAGGCGGCCGAGGAGACGTTGACGATGGCGCCGCCGCGGCCGCCGTACCGGGTGGACATCCGGCGGACCGCCCGGGCCGCGCACAGGAACGGGCCGGTGATGTTGGCGGCCCAGATCCGGTTCAGCCGGTCCTCGTCGATCTCCTCCAGCCGGCACTGCCCCTCCAGGGTGCCGGCGTTGTTCACCAGGCCGGTGAGCGGCCCGAGTTCGGCGTCCACGGTGGCGAACAGCCGCTCCACCTCGGCCGTCCGGCTGACGTCGGCGCGCACGGCCAGGGCGGTGCCTCCCTCGGCCCGGATCGCGTCCACGACGGAGGCCGCCGCGGCCTCGTCCGTCCGGTAGTTGACGCAGACCCGGTGGCCGCGGCGGGCGGCCAGCAGTGCGGTGGCGGCGCCGATGCCGCGGCCGGCGCCGGTGACGATCAGGACCTCGTCGGTGGTGGTGGTCGACATGGTCCGTACGCTACCCGCGCGTCCGGCCCGGCACTCCTGTCCCGCCGGTCCCGCCCGGCCCGCCCGTCCTGCCCGCACCGCCGGTCGCGGCCGCCGCCCGCAGCGCCGCGACCTTCGGCGCGCGGCTCCTCGGCGAGTCGAGGCTGAAACCGCGGGCGTCCCCGAGCTCCTCACGGACGAACGCCTCGGTGCGGGCCACCGCCTCCCGCAGGGCGTCGTCGAGCGGGACGAAGGGCAGCAGGACGATCTCGGCCCGCTCGGTGTCGTACTCCCACAGCCCGACGATCCGGCCGCGGTCGAGCACGACGTGGGTCTGCGGGTCGGCTTCGCTGCCGAAGGAGCGGCCGGCCCGGCCGGCGGGCAGCGGACGGGCGGCGTCGGCGGGGTCGAGCAGCCGGGGCAGGTCGCGGTGCAGCAGGTGGATGCCGTCGATGCCGGCCAGCAGGGTGTAGTGCGGTGTGCGGGGCGCCGTGAACCCGGCGAACTCCTCGGCGAGTTCGGGCGGGAGCAGGAACTCCGAGCCGGGCGCGACCGGGACCGGGCCGGCCTCGGCGACGGCCCGGCGGGCGGTGGCGGCGGTGAAGCCGGAGAACCAGCGGAAGTGCTTGAGGGTGGCCGGCCCGGCCCAGGAGAAGTAGCGGCGGGCGAGGTCGACGGCGTCCCCCGCGACCGGCTGGTCCCAGCCGACGTAGCCGTAACGCTGCTGGTCCAGGCGGCCGTTGACGGGCACCCGGCGGATCCGGCCGCGCGACTGCATCAGGCCGAGGGCGAGCGGCAGGGTCGTGGTGAGGCCGCGCTTGCGGCCCGCCTCGCCGAGCGGGCGGACGGCGTCGCCGACCGCATCCCGGATCGCGGCCGGGTCCAGCGGTTCGTCCGGCGACAGCACGCGCTCCACGGCCAGGCAGAGCTTCTCCACCTCGTCCCGGCCGACCCCCAGGTGCTTCTCCGCCGCGGCCAGTTCGCCCGCCGGCGCGGCCGCGCCCACGGCCAGGCCGAGCGCGAAGTCGGGGGCCGGCAGCACGTACGTACAGCCCCGCGCGGACGGCAGCTCGTGCACGTCCAGCCGGGCCACCGCCGCGTCCACCGCCGCCCGCCCCAGCCCGGCCCGGGCGAACAGGCCAAGGTACGGAGCCGCGCCGCCCACCGAACGGGCCCAGCCGGTGGCCGCCAGCACTTCGGCGGCCGGCGCGCCGGGGTGCGGACGGTCCAGCCACTGCCGGTGCGCCCACCAGGCCCGCAGCTTCTCGACGCCGACGGCTGCCGCCGCTTCCACGGGGGGATCGTGCTCCATGGGGCCCAGTATCGGCGGCCGGGCAGGCCCCGGAGCGGAATTCGTTCGCCCGGCGCGGCCCCCACCGGCGAGGATGCCGGTACCCGTTCCGCAGACCGTCCGGACACCTCCCGGGAGGAGACCACCCGTGCCCGCAGCCACGCCCGGCGCCGTCCTGCTCTCCGGCATCGTCGGATCCACCGCCTACGGCTTCGCCCACGCCGGCTCCGACGTCGACCGGCTCGGCCTGTTCGCCGTCCCCACCGAGGAGTTGCACGGCCTGCACCGCCCGGCCGAGTCCCAGGTCAGCACCGAGCCCGACCTCACCCTGCACGAGGCTGCCAAGTGGTGCCGGCTGGCGCTGACCTGCAACCCGACCGCCTCCGAACTCGTCTGGCTGCCCGACGACCTGTACGAGACCCGCACCCCGCTCGGCGGGGAACTGATCGGCATCCGCGCGAGCTTCCTCAGTGCGCCGGCCGTGCGGAACGCCTATCTCGGCTACGCCGACCAGCAGTTCCGCAAACTGCTGACCCGGGACACCACCGACCCGGCCACCCGCCGCCGGGCCGCCAAGCACGCCCGGCACCTGGTCCGGCTGGTCGAGCAGGCCGTCCGCCTGCACACGACCGGCCGCAACCTCATCCGGCTGCCCGACCCCGAACGGATCCGTGAACTCGGCGAACGCATCGCCGACCGCCCCGCCGTCGCCGAGCGCCTGCTCGCCGACGCCGCGGACCGGCTGGCCGCCCCCGGTGTCCTGCCCGCCGCCCCCGACCCCCGCCCCGCCGAGGCCTGGCTCCGCCGCGTCCGCGCCGCCCACTACACCCCGCCTCAAGGACCGCTGCACACCCCCGGCGCGCCCGCGCAATCCACTGGCGGAGCCCTGGGCCCCACCGGGTAGGATCGCCGTGGCCCTTCCCGCCAGGCACCACCGGGACCGAGGGTCGCGGGGCACTAGCTCAATTGGCAGAGCTGCGGACTTTTAATCCGTAGGTTCAGGGTTCGAGCCCCTGGTGCCCCACCTCCGCAGCACCCCGGCCGTGTTCTCCGGCCGGGGTGCTGCTGTTTTCCCGGGCCCGACCGGCGCTGACCGGCCTGCCCGGCGCGGCCGGCTGGGCCCCGTGCAGGCGCGGGCGGTCAGCGGCGGGCCCGCCAGAGGCCGTAGAGGCCCACACCGGCGCCGGTGATCACCGAGAAGCCGCCGCTGCCGGCGGTCAGGTAGACGCCCGTCGCGATGACCAGGAGGGTGACGAGGGCGATCAGGTCGAGCATCCGGTGGCGCGCCGAACCGGTGGCCTCGGCGTCCGGGTCGGGGGAGTGCGGGGCGTCGGCCCCGGTGGAGCCGCTGCCCGGGAGGGCGGGGTCGTTGTCGGTCATGCCCCGAGCTGACCAGAGGTTGCGGCGGGGGCCCAGGCAGGCGTACGACCTCGCCGGTTCCCGTATGCGGACGTCGGGGGCTCGGACGCCGGGCGCCGTTCCTGAACGGTACGTCCGTCGGCGGCCGTTCAGGAACGTTCAACACCGTCCACGAATGTTCGAAGTACGCTGTCCCCGAAGCGAACTGAGGACATCTCAACAAGGAGAGCCGTGGCAGACGGACCGGTGGAGCCCGACCCGGGCGACCTCGCGGTCGCCGCAGCGTACGACGAGCGGCTCGCCGCCTTCGTGGACGACCTGAACCGGCTGCACATCGAGCACGGCGCTCCGTCGTACGGCGAGATCTGCGGCGCGGCCGACGTCTTCAAGCTGACCAAGGCGGGGATCACCGACCTCCTGACCGGCAAGCGGCTGCCCTCGATGAACTTCCTCCTGGAGTTCGTCCGCGTGATCAGCAACCCGCTGCCCGCGGACACGGGCAAGCCGCGCGGCCACCGGGCGCACCCGGAACTGGTCGACCACTGGCGCCGCCGCTGGGTGGACCTCCGGGCGCTCAACCGGCAGGTCCAGTCCCCGCTGGGCCGCGTCCGCAACGCCACCAAGCACCTGGTCGAGACGGCGGCCCGGACGGCGCGGGACACCACCGACGAGGCCGAGGAGCAGGCGCGGCAGCTGCGCTCCCGGGCGGAGGCCGAGGCGGCGTTCGTCCTGCAGGAGGCCCGGCAGCAGTCCGCCCGGCTGGTGGAGGACGCCCGGCAGGAGGGTGCCCGGCTGTTGGCGGAGGCCGGGCAGAAGAGTGCCCGGCTGTTGGCGGAGGCCGGGCAACTGGCGAACGGCGTACGGGCCGACGGGAACCGAGCGCGAGCCGAGGCCACCCGGGTCGCCCAGGAGCGCACCGCCGAGGCGGACCGTCTGCTGAGTGCGGCGCGGGAGGGTGCCGAGGACGTACGGAAGGCCGCCCACACCGAGGCACAGGCGATCGTGGACGAAGGGCGGCGGGCGAGCCGCCTGCGGACGCCCGCCGCCCTGCGGGAACTCCGCGAGGCCGCCGAGAGGATCACCGACGCGCACCTGCCGGAACTGGTGAGGACGATCACCGGTGGCGGCCCCTGGGAGCCGGGCGGCCTGACGGTCCCGTCCGTCGGCCTGCACGGGCGGGACGACGTCGGGCGGTTGGCCCGTTGCTTCGACACGCTCCACCGTGAACTCGCCGCCCTCGCCGCCCAGCAGGCCGTCCTGGTCGGCGTCACCAACGCGATGCTCGTCAGTCTGGCCCGTCGCAGCGGCGGTCTGGTCCGCCGCCAGCTGTCCCTCCTCGACGACCTGGAGCGCCGGCAGTCGGACCGGGGGCAGCTGTCGCAGCTGTTCGAGCTGGACCATCTCGCGACCCGGATGCGCCGCAGCTGCGAGAACCTGCTGGTCGTCGCCGGTGCGGACCCGGGCCCTCGGCGGACCCGCTCCGTCCCGCTGGTCGACGTGCTGCGCGGTGCCGCGGGCGCGGTGGAGCAGTACACACGCATCGAGGTCGTCGGCGTGCCGTCGGCCGAGGTGGGCGGGCGGGGCGCCCCCGGACACCCACACCCGGTGGCCCGACAGCAGGATTACGGGACGGGGGTTGACAGCCCCCCCCACCACGTACAAGCCCCCCGCCCGGGGGGGCCCGACCGGGCCG
>NZ_JBHWBZ010000017.1:83895-99206 GCF_042735475.1 Kitasatospora sp. NPDC059577
TCGTCGCACACTCCTTCTCGGCGGGGTGGGGGGGGGGGGGGGGGGGGGGGGGGCCCCACAACCCCCCCCGGGGGGGGGGGGGGGGGGGGGGGGCGGGGGTGGGGGCCGGGCCCCCCCCCCCCCTCCTCCACCTGTTCGCCGAACTGCTGGAGAACGGCACGGTGTTCTCCAGCCCGCACACCGTCGTCCAGGCCACCGGCCGGGCGCTGCCGGACGGCTGCGTCCTGGTCGAGATCCACGACCTCGGTATCGGTGTCCATTCCGACGACTGCGCCGAGATCAACGAGCGACTCGCCGACCCGCCGCCGTTGGACGCCTCGGTGCCCGGCCGCATGGGCCTCTTCGTGATCAGCCGGCTCGCCTTCCGCCATGACGTCCGGGTCCGGCTGAAGCCGAACGCCCGCGGCGGGACCACGGCCTCGGTGACGCTTCCGGCCGCACTGGTGCGGCCGTCCACCGGTGACACCCCCTCGGGCGGCGCCGTACGGTCGCCCGACACCGGGGGGTCCGTCGCCTGGCCGTCCGTCCCCGCCTGGCGTTCCGAGCCCGCCGCCTGGCTCCCGTGGCCCGAGCGGGACTGACGGGGGCGTGCCCCGGGCCGGTGCCCGGGTCGGTGCCCCGGACAGGACCTGGCTAGCTGTCCGTGGCGAGGGCGGGGACGCGGGGAGCCGGTGCCGGGTCCGCGCCGGTGGCCGTGGCCGCCGCTGCGGTGGCGCGGGACAGCCGGAGCGTGAGGGCGATCACGGCGAGGACGGCGGCGAGGGCGAGCCAGGTGGCGGCGGCCGCGGCGGTGGCGGGGGTGTGGTGGTCGAGGACGGCGAAGTAGGTGCCGCCGAGGGCGGCGACACCGGTGACGGCGGCGAACTGCTGGGTGGTGGAGAGGGTGCCGGAGGCGGTGCCGGCCCGCTCGGGGGCGATGCCGGCCATCGGGGCACCGATCAGGGAGGGGAGGACGAGGCCGTTGCCGATGCCCATCAGGCCCATGGTGGCCAGCAGCCAGGGGAGGGCGTGCCGGGCGCCGTCGGTCTGCAGGGCGAGCGCGGTCAGCAGCAGGCTCAGGGCGGTGATCGCCCCGCCGGCGACCGGGACGCGGAGCCCGTGGCGGGGCAGCAGGCGCCTGCCGGTCAGCGAGGAGGCCATGGCGAGGACGGCCATGGGCGTGAAGACCAGTCCGGAGCGCAGCGGGCTGTAGCCGAAGCCGGTCTGCACGGTGAGGCTGAGGACGAAGACGAAGCCGGCGAAGAAGGCCATGAAGGCGGCGTTGACGGCCAGGCCGGTCCGGAAGACCCGGCTGCGGAGCAGGTCCGGGTCGAGCACCGGCTGGCCGCCGCGGGCGGCGAGGCGGCGCTCCCACCGCAGGGTGGCCAGGAGGGCGGGGACGGCGGCGGCGAGCATCGCCCAGGCCCAGAGCGGCCAGCCGGCCTCGCGGCCGAGGACGAGCGGGACGAGGGCCAGGGCCAGCGAGCCGGAGACGGCGAGCATGCCGATGCCGTCCAGGGCGGGGCGGCGGCCGGTGGTGGTGCGCGGCAGGACGGCGGTGGCGGCGGCGAGGACGACCAGGCCGACCGGGAGGTTGATCAGGAAGACGGCGCGCCAGCCGAGGCCGAGGGGGTCGCCGTCGAGGAGCACCCCGCCGAGCAGCTGACCGCAGACGCCGCTGAGTCCGCCGGTGACGCCGAACCAGGCCAGGGCGCGGGGCCGGCCCGGGGAGGGGACGGCGGTGGTGATCAGGGCGAGCACCTGGGGCACCATCGCGGCGGCGGTGAGGCCCTGGAGCAGTCGGGCGAGCACCAGTTGGGTGGGGGACTGGGCCAGTCCGCACAGGCCGGAGGCCACGGTGAAGGCGGCCATGCCGGACAGGAACATCCGTCGGTGGCCGAGGATGTCGCCGAGCCGGCCGCCGAGGACGAGCCCGGTGGCGTAGCTGAACACGTAGCCGGCCACGACCAGTTCCAGCGCGGCCTGGCCGGCGCCGAGGTCGGTGCGGATGGCGGGCAGGGCGACGTTCACGACGTTGCCGTCGAAGCCGTACATGAAGAAGGCCGCCAGGATGACGGGCAGGAGCGGCGGGCGGGGGACGCGGGGCAGGACGGGCATGGGGTGGGGCCTCCGACGGGAGAAGTTATTGGTGAAACTGCCAAAAACTTGGGCGCGAAAAAGGGCTGCAGGTGCGGGGAGGCGGAACTCAGGGCCGCAGGTCGTCGACGACCGCGTCGATGGTCGCGTGCAGCGACTCGGGGTCGAAGCCGGCCTTGGCCTGGAGCAGCAGGCCGTGGAAGGTGGCCATCACCTGGCGGGCGAGCACCTGGGGGGCCCGGTCGGAGCGGATCTCGCCGCGGAGCCGGCCGGCGTCGACGGCCTCCGTCAGCCGGGTTTCCAGTGGGATGAAGGCCTGTCGGGCCAGATCGGCCAACTCGGGCTCGCGGAGCGCGAGTTCGGTGACGGTGTTGACCGCGAGGCAGCCGCGGTGGTCGGTCGCGGTCCGGTCGACCCCGGTGCGCAGCAGCTGTCGGATCCGCTCCAGCGGTGGCAGGTCGTCGGGCATGGTGCGGTCGCCGGCGGCGCCGCCCTCCCGGTAGTGGCGCAGGGCCAGTTCGAACAGCTGTCGCTTGCCGCCGAAAGCGTTGTACAGGCTGCCGCGCAGCATGCCGGTGCTCTCGGCCAGGTCGTCGGTCGAGGTCGCGGTGTAGCCCTTGGTCCAGAAGGTGTTCATGGCCGCGTCGATCGCGGCCTCGGTGTCGAACTTCCTCGGTCGTGCCATGGTGGCATCGTGCCAGTTGTTGTCACCTCTGTCAAAAACTCCGTCGGGTGGACACCCCGCCCGCCAGCGAGGGGGCCCGCTGTGCTGTGCCCGGGGCCCGCTGCGTTGTGCCCGGGGCCCGCTGCGCATGCGTACGCGAGGGTCCGGTGGCGTGCGTAAACGGGGATTTCAGTATGTACCGGGTCTCGGCGGGCGTGGTCGAATGACCGGGTAGTCGCTGGCGCCGGGGGCAGGCGGCCGGCCCTGGGCGGGGTGCGGGAAATCCCCTCGCGAGTGGGCCGGAATTACCTCGTCCTGACAGAACCTGGCAGACCGAGGAAAAAGACGTAACCGTGGCCGAGCATCTCCTTCCCGCCTATCTCACGCCGCCGGGGCCGGGTGCGGTCTTCTCGGTGCGGCACGACCAGAACGTCGCGCTGTGGCGCCGGGACGGCGCGGACGTCGAACTGGTGCGGGTGTGGGAACGGGAGCGGGTCGGCGGGCAGAAGCACCACTTCTGGCCGCTGTACACCGAGGGCCGGGCCGAGGCCTTCCTGTCGGCGCTGCTGGCGGAGGAGGGGCTCACCCTCGATGACGTGACGGCGACCTGGGGCACGCCGGGGCTGCCGAAGGCACAGTCGGTGCCCAAGCCCGCCGGGGCCGAGGAGTTTCCGCTGCACAGCCTGGCGCACCTGTTCAGCGGGGTGCTGCGGGACGTCCCGCTGTTCCGCGACGGGCAGATCATCGGTCTCGCGATCGACGCGCTGCCCGAGTACGCGCAGGAGAGCCGTCCGAACACCTACTGGTACGCCGGCTGCGTGGTGAAGCAGGGGCGGATCACCTTCGAGCCGGTGGAGTCCCCCGGGCCGCTGTACACCGCCGCCGAGACGGTCTTCGGCCTGGAGCCCGGCTCGCTGATGGCGCTGGCCTCCGCCTCCGCCACGGCGATCGAGTTCGACGTCGAGGCCGCGATCGCGGACGTCACCTTCTTCGGCGGCGCCGCGACCCAGCCCTGGAAGGCCGCGCACGACCTGGTCCGCGCGGTGGTGGCCGCCGCCGACGAGCAACTGGCCGGCGCCGAGCCGGACGACTCGCTCAGCCGTGAGGACCATCTGCGCAGCGCGGTGATGAAGGTCGTCCAGCGCTGCTGCGAGGGCGTCGCGCTCCGCAACGTGGAGCGGCTGCTGGAGGTCGGCGGCATCCGCGCCGAGGACACCCACCTGTCGACCAGCGGCGGCTACGCGCTCAACTGCCCCACCAACACGCTGCTGATGAACCGGTTCGGCTTCAAGAGCCTGGTCACCCCGCCGTGCGCCGACGACTCCGGCCAGGGCATCGGCCTCGGCCTGCTCGGCCTGCTCGGCCTGTACGGGGCCGGTGCGCTGGAGCGGTCCGGACTGCGGATCGTCTCGCCGAACTATGGCCGGGACGTGCTGGACGTCGAGGAGGCGCTGGCCGAGTTCGCGCCGTGGATCGCCTCGGTGACGGACTTCGAGCCGGACCGGTTCGTCGCCGACGTCTCGGACGGCGTGATCGCCTGGGTGGACGGCCGGTCCGGGCGCGCCGGACGGCGCCGGCGGGTCCGAACGGCGCCGGGCCCAGTCCGCGGCCTCGCTCCAGGCCAGCCGCCCGGGCAACGAGGAACTGCTCGCCCGCGGCGTCGCGATGCGGACGGTCTACCTGGACAGCGTCTGCAAGGACCGGGCCACCGTGCGGCACGCCGAGTGGCTGACCGGGCTGGGCTGCGCGGTGCGGACGGTGCCCGCGCTGCCGCTGCGCATGATGGTCATCGACCGGCGGGTCGCCCTCGTCCCGATCGACCCGGCCAACACCCGCAAGGGCGCGGTGCAGATCTCCTCGCCCGGCGTGATCACCGCCCTGCTCTCCCTGTTCGAGCAGACCTGGGCCGACGCGACCCCCTTCGGCGCCCCGCGCGAGCGCGACGAGCAGGGGCTGACCCGCCAGGAGCAGGAGCTGCTCCGCCTGCTCGGCCAGGGCTACACCGACGAGGCGGCGGGCAAGCACCTCGGCCTCTCCCTGCGCACGGTGCGCCGGATGATGGCCGACCTCATGGACCGCCTGGGCGCCCGCAGCCGCTTCGAGGCCGGTCTGCCGGCCGGCCGCCGCGGCTGGCTCTGAGGCCGCCGCCGGCCGGGTCCGGGCGTCGCTCCGGCTCATGGGCCTGCCGTCCGTGGGCTCCCGGGCCCGCCGTCCGTCCGGCTCCGCGGGCCGTCCGTCCGGCTCCGCCTCCGGCCGCCCAAGGCGTTCGGCCCCGCGCCGCTCCGGGCGGGACCGCCGGAGTGGCGTAAGTCACGCCGGAATAGGGTGGTTTCGGGTGTTCTGCCTGGTGGATGCTCGGGTGCCGAAGGGTTTGCCTGCCCACCGGAGGTCCGTGACCGTGTCGGGCCTAAATATGATCGGAAGCCACGATCGTCGGTTGTGCCGACGGTCGTATGTGCAACCTGGGAACGGTTGGGGCCGTCTCTCTGTGTGCGGTGCGCCAGATCGTCCGGGGCGTCGCTTCCGTCGGTGAAAGGTACGCGCATGTCAGGTCAGTGGGGCGAGGGCCCGGCTCGGAGCGAGGACGAGTCCGGTGCGCTCACGACCGAGGGCACCGGGAGTGGCGGCGCCGTGCCGTCCCCGCGCTCCGGCGGACGGGCCGAGGCCCGCCGTGCCGCTGCCCAGAGCAAGGGCGGCCGCGGCGGCGACAAGGCGGACTCCGGGCCCGGCGGCCGGGCGGCAGCGCGCAAGAACGCCAAACCGAAGAAGAACGTGAAGAAGATCGTCGCCTGGTCGGCGGCGGGCGTGCTGGTGCTGATCGCCGGCGCGGGCGGCGCGATCTACTTCAAGCTGAACGCCAACATCAAGTCCTTCGACGCCGACGCGATAGCCGGCGACCGCCCGCCCGAGGCCAAGGCCGACGCCGACGGCAACAAGCCGGTCAACATCCTGCTGATCGGGTCCGACAGCCGTGGCAAGAACAACGCCGACCTCGGCGGCGGCGAGGACGGCGGCGCCCGCTCGGACACCACGATCCTGCTGCACGTCTACGCCGACCACAAGCACGCCGTGGGCATCTCGATCCCGCGCAACACGATGGTCCAGCTGCCGTCCTGCAAGCTGCCCAACGGCAAGTGGACCAAGGGCGGCAACACCGACCTGTTCAACGCGGCCTTCTCGACCGGCGGCAGCGACGACGGGAACCCGGCCTGCACCCAGAACACCGTGGAGAAGGTGACCGGCATCCGGGTCGACCACACCATGGTGGTCGACTTCAACGGCTTCGCCGCGATGACCAAGGCCGTCAACGGCGTCGACATCTGCCTCCCGCAGGCGATCTACGAGGGGGACATCAACCCCAACCTGCATAAGAAGGGCGCGCTCGTCCTCCCGCAGGGCAAGCAGACCGTGGACGGCCAGAAGGCGCTCGACTACGTGCGCCTGCGCCACGGCATCGGCGACGGCTCCGACATCGGCCGGATGAAGCGCCAGCAGGCCTTCATGAGCTCCCTCATCAGCAAGATCAAGAAGGACGGTCTGAGCCCCACCAACCTGCTGCCGCTCGCCGACGCCGCCACCAAGTCGCTGACCGTCGACCCGGGCCTGGACTCCGCCGACAAGCTGCTCTCCTTCGGCCTGTCGCTGAAGAACATCGACATGCACGACCTCAAGTTCGTGACGGCGCCCTGGCGTTACCGCACCCAGGACTCCAACATCGACCTGATCCAGCCGGACGCCAACAAGCTCTGGGAGACCCTCAAGGCCGACCAGACCATCGACGGCCAGAACGCCACCGGCCAGCAGCCGGACGGCGGTGGCAGCGGCACCAGCCCCGCCCCGCAGCAGCCCTCCGCCCCGGCCGCCCCGGTCGGGGACGCCTCCAACGCCGCGATCAAGGTGGCGGTCTACAACGGGACCACCGTCAACGGCCTCGCCGGCAAGGGCACCGAGCAGCTCAAGGCCGCCAAGTTCGGCGCCACCACGGCCGGCCAGGCGGCGAGCACCAAGTACAAGGCCACCACGATCGAGTACGGCTCCGGGCAGAAGGCGAACGCCGAGAAGATCGCCGCGCTGTTCCCCGGCGCCGAGCTCGCCTCCGGCAGCTCCCGGGGCATCTCGGTGATCGTCGGCCAGGACTTCGCGGCGGCCACCGGCCTCGGCACGCCCTCCGGGACGGCCGGCGCCACCCCGGGCGTCCAGACGCCCCCGCAGCCGCTGCCCACCACCGTCACCAACGACGCCCGCTCGGCGGACGACGACATCTGCGCCAACACCACGTACGGCAGCGGCGGCTGACCGCACCCACCGGACAGCGGGGACGACCCCCGGGCCGGCGCCCCTCCGGGCGCGTGGGCCCGGGGGTCGTGCCATGGTGGGTCCGTGGCCGGTGCGCGGACCCCGCCGACCGGCCCCGGGGCCCGCGCGGCTCCGGGAGGGGACCGGCACGGCAGCGAAAGGCGGACCCCATGCCCGAGATCGCCCTGCAGTTCGACATCGCCGCGCCCCGGGCCGTCGTCCTCGCCGCGCTCACCACGCACGACGGGCTGACCGCCTGGTGGACCACCGCCGTGGACCGGGAGGCCGACGTCCTGCTGTTCGACTTCCCCGACATCCCCGAGCCGTTCCGGCTGCGCGTGGAGCGGGCCGACCAGGACCGGGTGGTGTGGACCAACGCCGGGGCCTTCCCGCCGCACTGGGCCGGCACCTGGATCAGCTGGGACCTCGCCGCCCGGCCCGGCGCCTCCGCCCGGCCCGGCGCCTCCGCCCGGCCCGGCCCCTCCCGGCTCGGACAGGCCGAGCACCCCGACGCGTCCGAGCGGCCGGGACAGGCCGAACAGTCGGGCGCGTCCGACCACACCCGGCTGCTGTTCCGGCACGGCGGCTGGCAGCCGGGCAGCGAGGAGGGCCTCCCGGCGGTGGCCGGCACCTGGGCCGAACTGCTGGTCCGGCTCAAGGACTACGCGCAGAGCGGCAAGGTCCAGCCGTACTTCGTCACCGCCCTGCGCCACGACGCCCCGTAGGCCGCCCCGCGCAGTCGCTTCGTGCAGTCGCTTCGTGCAGCCGCTCCCGCTTCGTGCACCCGCCCCGTGGAGCCGCCCGCGAAGGCGGCCCGCCCCGGGCACGGGCACCCGTCGGCGCCGTCCGGTGGCGGGATCGCGCCGACGGGCCGAAGGTGGCGGTGTACCGCCGCGGCACCGGCCGGGCCGGACCCCGCCCGCCCCCGACGGCCGGACCGCCCGTTCCCACCGCCCCCGGCCCCGCCCCCACGACCGCCGGTCATCACCGCCTCCGGGAGGCCCCGCAATGCCCGTAGTCACCGATCCGTACCAGCCCGGCACCCCCTGCTGGATCGACCTGATGGCGAGCGACCAGCAGGCCGCGCTGGACTTCTACCGTGACCTCTTCGGCTGGCAGGGCGAGGTCGGCCCGGCCGAGTTCGGCGGCTACGCCGTGTGCACGCTCAACGACCGGCCGGTCGCCGGGATCATGGGACAGGTCGTGCCCGAGGGCCAGCCGGCGCCGCCCGTCGCCTGGACCACCTACCTCGCGTCGGACGACGCCGACGAGAGCGACCGCGCGATCACCGCGGCCGGCGGCACCATCCTCTACGAGCCGATGGACGTCGGCACGATCGGCCGGATGCTGGTCGCCGCCGACCCCACCGGGGCGGTGTTCGGCGTCTGGCAGGCCATGGACTTCATCGGCGCGGGCGTCGTCAACGAACCCGGCGCGCTGGTCTGGAACGAACTCAACACCGCCGACACCGACGCGGCCGGCCGCTTCTACCAGCCGGCGCTCGGGCTGCGCCCGGCCACCATCCAGGGCATGGACGGCTACTTCTCGTTCAACGTCGCCGACCGCACGGTGGGCGGCATGCAGGCCATCCCCGGATACCTGGCGCCGGGCACCCCCTCGCACTGGATGAGCTACTTCTCGGTGGACGACACCGACTCCACGGTCGACGCCCTGGTCAAGGCGGGCGGCTCGGTGGTCCAGCCGCCGTTCGACATGCAGGCCGGCCGGATGGCCGTGGTCCGGGATCCGCAGGGCGCCGTCTTCGCGGTCATCCAGGCCCCCGACGCCCAGATGCCCGACTCCCCGTAGCGGCCCCGGCACGGCCGGAAACCGGAAGCCGCCCCTCCCGCGACGCGCCGCCGGGAAATGGGCGGCTTCCCCCCGTTCCCGGGTAAGACTGCACCCATGCTGGGGCTACCGGACGACATCCGCGCTTTCCTCTTCGACCTCGACGGGGTGCTCACCCAGACCGCGAAGGTGCACGCCGCGGCCTGGAAGGACACCTTCGACGCCTTCCTGCGCGCCGAAGCCGCCCGCACCGGCGGGCCGTTCGTCCCCTTCGACGCCGTCATCGACTACGACACCTACGTGGACGGCCGCCCGCGCCTCGACGGCACCCGGGCGTTCCTGCGCAGCCGGGCCGTCGAACTGCCCGAGGGCACCCCCGACGACCCGCCCAACTCCCGTACCGTCCAAGGAGTCAGCCGGGCCAAGAACGACACCGTGCTGCGGATGATCCGCGAACAGGGCGTCCAGCCCTACGAGGGCTCGGTCGCCTACGTGCACCGGCTGCGCGCCGCCGGACTGCCCAGCGCGGTGGTCTCCTCCAGCGCCAACTGCCGCGACGTGCTGCGGGCGGCGGGCATCGAGGACCTGTTCGACGTGATCGTCGACGGCAACGTCGCCAAGGCCGAGGGCCTGCCCGGCAAGCCCGCCCCCGACACCTACCTGTACGCCGCCCGCACACTCGGCGTCGAACCCGCGCACGCCGCGGTCTTCGAGGACGCGCTCGCCGGCGTCGCCTCCGGCAGGGCCGGGGGCTTCGGCGCGGTGGTCGGGGTCAACCGCACCGGCCAGGCCGCCGAACTGCACCGCGACGGCGCCACCGTGGTCGTCGACGACCTTTCCGAGCTCCTGGGAGAGCAGACATGACCGAGCGCGGCGAGGTGGGCGCATGAGCGAGCGCAGCGAGGGAGTCATCGTGGGGTGCGTGTGGGCGAATGCCCCTGCCGAGCGGAGCGAGGTGGGCGCATGAGTCCGTCGGACAACTTCACGATCGACCCCTGGCAGATCACCGAGCAGGGCCTGGACCTGGCCGCGCTGGCCCGCGCCGAGTCCGTCTTCGCGCTCTCCAACGGGCACATCGGGCTGCGTGCCAACCTGGACGAGGGCGAGCCGCACGGCCTGCCCGGCACCTACCTGAACGGCGTCTTCGAGCTGCGCCCGCTGCCGTACGGTGAGGGCGGCTACGGCTACCCGGAGTCCAGTCAGAGCGTCATCAACGTGACCAACGGCAAGATCATCCGACTGTTGGTGGACGACGAGCCCTTCGACCTGCGCTACGGCGAACTCGTCAGCCACAAGCGCTGGTTGGACTTCCGTGAGGGTCTGCTGCACCGGGAGGCCGAATGGACGTCCCCGGCCGGGCGGACCATCCGGGTGCGTTCCTCCCGACTGGTCTCGCTCACCCAGCGCGCCGTCGCCGCCGTCGAGTACAGCGTCGAGGCGGTGGACGGTCCGGTGCGGATCGTGCTGCAGTCCGAGCTGGTCGCCAACGAGCAGCTGCCGGGCGGCCCCGAGGGCGACCCGCGCGCCGCGGCCGTCCTGGAGGCGCCGCTGCAGCCGGAGGTGCACCACGCGGGCGGCACCAAGGCCGTCCTGGTGCACCGCACCCGGTACAGCGGCATCCGGGTCGCGGCCGGCATGGACCACGTCATCGAGGGTCCGGAGAAGTCCGACACCGTCGCCGAGGCGGAGGCTGACCACTGCCGGATCAGTGTCACCACCGTGCTGGAGCCCGGACAGCGGCTGCGGCTGGCCAAGTTCATGGCCTACGGCTGGTCCGCCACCCGCTCGCTGCCCGCGGTCCGGGACCAGGTGGAGGCCGCGCTGACCGCCGCCCGGTACACCGGCTGGGACGGGCTGGTCGCCGAACAGGCCCAGTTCCTGCGGGAGTTCTGGGCGACCAGCGACATCGAGGTGGAGGGCGACGTCGAACTCCAGCAGGCCGTCCGGTTCGCCGTCTTCCACGTCCTGCAGGCCGGCGCCCGCAGCGAGGAGCGGGCCATCCCCGCCAAGGGGCTGACCGGCCCCGGCTACGACGGCCACAGCTTCTGGGACACCGAGACCTTCGTCCTGCCGGTGCTCACCTACTGCCTGCCCGGCGCCGTCAACCAGGCCCTGCGCTGGCGGCACAGCACGCTCCCGCTGGCCCGCGAGCGGGCGGCCCAACTCGGCCTGTCCGGAGCGGTGTTCCCGTGGCGGACGATCCGCGGCGAGGAGTGCTCCGGGTACTGGCCGGCCGGGACGGCGGCCTTCCACATCGGCGCCGACATCGCCGCCGCGGTCGCCCGCTACGTCCGGGCCACCGCGGACGACGAGTTCGAGCGCGAGTACGGCCTCGAACTCCTCGTGGAGACCGCCCGGATGTGGCGTTCGCTCGGCCACCACGACGTCGCCGGGAAGTTCCGGATCGAGGGTGTCACCGGGCCCGACGAGTACAGCGCGATCGCCGACAACAACGTCTTCACCAACCTGATGGCGCAGTCGAACCTGCGGGCCGCCGCCGAGGCCGCCGTCCGCCACCCGGCCGAGGCCGCCGCCCTCGGCGTCGACACCGAGGAGACCGCCGCCTGGCGGGACGCGGCCGCCGCGATGTTCATCCCGTACGACGAGGACCTCGGCGTCCACCCGCAGGCCGACGGCTTCACCGACCACCAGGTCTGGGACTTCGAGAACACCCCGCCCGAGAAGTACCCGCTGCTGCTGCACTTCCCCTACTTCGACCTGTACCGCAAGCAGGTGGTCAAGCAGGCCGACCTGGTGCTCGCCATGCAGGTCCGCGGCGACGCCTTCACCGACGAACAGAAGGCCCGCAACTTCGCCTACTACGAGCGGCTGACCGTCCGTGACTCCTCGCTCTCCGCCTGCACCCAGGCGGTCATCGCCGCCGAGGTCGGCCAGCTCGACCTCGCGTACGACTACACCGCCGAAGCCGCCCTGATGGACCTGCACGACCTCGGCGGCAACACCCGCGACGGCCTGCACATGGCGTCGCTCGCCGGGGCCTGCATCGCCCTGGTGGCCGGTTTCGGCGGGCTGCGCGACCACAGCGAGACGCTGTCCTTCCGCCCCCGGCTGCCGTCCGGCCTGATGGGGCTGAGCTTCTCGCTGCTGGTGCGCGGACACCTGCTCGGCGTCCGGATCACCCACGATTCGACGACGTACACGCTGCGCCGCGGCGAGATCATCCACCTGCGGCACGACGGCGAGGCGGTCCAGGTCAAGGCCGGTGCGCCGGTCACGCTGCCCACCACCGCCCCGCCCGCCCAGGAGCGCTTCGCCCAGCCCCCGGGCCGCGAACCCGCCCGCCGGCACGCGCAGGCGGGCCTTGCCGCGGGCAAGCTCGGCCAGCAGGACCACCTCGCGGCAGAGTAGTGGCCGGGTGCGGGCCCGCACCGGCCGTGGCGCGGGCCCGCACCCGTACCGGCGCCGTGCCCTCACCCGTCCGGCCCACCCGCACACCCCACCCGTGCCCTCACCCACCCGTGCCCTCACCCGTCCGGCCCACCCCGGCTGCGCCGCTCCCCGCCCCCGTCGGAGGGTGCAGGTGTCCCGTGGCGACCGGAGGAGGGCACCCGTGGCGAGCGTGGCCGAACAGATGGTGGAGGTGCTCCGGCAGGCCGGGGTCGAACGGGTCTACGGCGTCGTCGGCGACAGCCTCAACCCCGTCGTCGACGCGATCCGCCGGGCCGAGGGCATCGGCTGGGTGCACGTGCGCAACGAGGAGGCCGGCGCCTTCGCGGCCGCCGCCGAGGCCGAACTCACCGGCCGGCTCGCCGTCTGCGCCGGCTCCTGCGGCCCCGGCAACACCCACCTCGTCCAGGGCCTCTACGACGCCCAGCGCAGCGGCCTGCCCGTCCTCGCCCTGGCCTCGCACATCCCGTCCGACCAGATCGGCACCGGCTTCTTCCAGGAGACCCACCCCGAGCGGGTGTTCACCGACTGCAGCAACTGGTGCGAGATGCTCTCCACCCCCGCCCAGCTGCCCCGGCTGCTGCGGATCGCCGTCCAGCACGCCCTCGGTTCGCACGGCGTCTCGGTGCTCGCCTTCCCCGGGGACGTCGCCGCCTTGCCCGCCGCCGGGCCCACCGGCACCAGCCACTTCCTCACCGAACAGGCCGTCGCCGCACCGCCGTGGTCCCAGGTGCAGGAACTGGCCCGGCTGCTCAACGCGGCCCGCAAGGTCGTGCTGTTCTGCGGCGCAGGGGTGCGCGGTGCGCACGCCGAGGTGATGGAGGCGGCGCAGGCCCTGAACGCGCCGGTCGGCCACTCCCTGCGCGGCAAGGAGTGGATCCAGTACGACAACCCGTACGACGTGGGGATGAGCGGCCTGCTCGGCTACGGCGCATGCCACGAGGCGCTGCACTCCGCCGACCTGGTGCTGCTGCTCGGCACCGACTTCCCGTACGACTCCTTCCTGCCGCAGCTGCACACCGTCCAGGTCGACCACGACGCCACCCGGCTCGGCCGCCGCACCGCGCTCGACCTGGCCGTCCACGGCGACGTCGCCGCCACCCTGCGGGCCGTCCTGCCGCTGCTCGACGCCAAACCCGACCGGGCCTTCCTCGACGGCATGCTGCGCAAGCACTGCCGCGCCCTGGAGGACGTCGTCGGCGTCTACACCCGCGACATCGAGAAGCACCTGCCGATCCACCCCGAGTACGTCGCCGCCGTCCTCGACGACGTCGCCGCCCAGGACGCGGTGTTCACCGTCGACACCGGCATGAACAACGTCTGGGCCGCCCGCTACCTGCAGCCCAACGGCCACCGCCGGGTGATCGGCTCCTTCCTCCACGGCTCGATGGCCAACGCCCTCCCGCACGCCATCGGCGCCCAGCTCGCCAACCCCGGCCGCCAGGTGATCGCGATGGCCGGCGACGGCGGCATCGCCATGCTCCTCGGGGAACTGCTCACGGTCGCCAAGCACCGGCTGCCGGTGAAGACCGTCGTCTTCAACAACGGCGCACTCGGCATGATCAAGCTGGAGATGCTGGTCTCCGGCTACCCGGAGGCGGAGATCGACAACGGGGACGTGGACTACGCGGGGATCGCCCGGGCCATGGGGATCCCGGCCAAGCGGGTCACCGAACCGGCCCGGGTACGGGAGGTGCTCACCGAGGCCCTGGAACGGCCGGGTCCCGCCCTGGTGGACGTGGTCACCGACCCCAACGCGCTGTCCATCCCGCCGCACATCACCGCCGCCCAGCTGAAGGGCTTCGCGCTGGCGGCCGGGCGGACCGTGCTCTCGGGTGGCGTCGGCCGCATGATCGACCTGGCGCGGAGCAACCTGCGGAACATCCCGCGGCCGTGAGACCCGTGGTCGTGACCGCCGCGGCCGTGGGGCGCGCGACCGGGCCGCCGGGGCCCGTCCCACCCCCTTGCCTCTGAGGCAAAATTCTTGCCACTGCGGCACGCCGGGTGTCCACTGGACACATGACCAGCAGCTCCACCGGCGCCCCCGCCGCAGGCGACCGGCTCGACGACCAGGAGGTCGTCGGCCTCGCCGCCCGCCTCCGCGAGCACCGGCTCAGCAGCCGCCTCACCCTGGAGGTCGCCGCCGGACGGGTCGGACTCTCCCCAGCGTATCTGTCCCGGCTGGAGACCGGCAGGCGGCAGCCCTCGCTGCCCGTCCTGCTCGGCCTCGCCCGCGCGTACGGCACCTCGGTGTCCGGCCTGCTCGGCGAGACCGCGGCCGAACCGGACCCGGTGGTCCGCGGCGGCGCCATCGAGCCCGGCCGGGCCGGAGGCTGGGGCTACCGCCGGGCCGGCGCCCCCGGGCGCGCCATGCAGGCCCTGCGGGTACACGTCCCGCCGGGCGTGCAGGACGCGGTCGTCCGGGTCCACCCGGGCGAGGAGTGGCTGTACATCCTGCGCGGCGAACTCCGGCTCACCCTCGGCGACCAGGTCCACCGCCTCGGCGTGGGCGACTCCGCCCACTACGACTCGCTCACCCCGCACTGCATCGCCGCCGAATCCGACACCGGCGTCGAGCTGCTCTTCGTCCACACCCTGCTGCAGAGCCCCGGCGGCGAACTCTGCCTCGGCGGCGGCCCCGCCGCCACCCACTGATCTGCCGTCAGAACACCCTGGAGGAGATCCCCATGGCCGACCCCGCCACCACCGTCAGCCCGGCCGGTGCCGCCGACACCGCCACCGGCCCGAAGACCATGGACGCCGGCAAGTGGGCCAACAAGCGGGTCTACCTCCGGCTGGTCATCTACACCGCCGGCATCCACGCCTTCGCCGGCTTCATCATGCTGCTGTTCGAACTCGGCAGCCGCAACAAGTAGTCGGCCCCGCCTTCCGCCCGCCTCCACCCCCGAAGGAGGCGGGCGGAACCCTTCCCGGCCACCCGCGCTCCGCACGCCCGTCCCGCCGGTGCCCACCAAGCCTCCGCGCAGCGGTTCGCGGCGGGTCCTCCCCGGCCCGGCCGCCAAGCGTTGCGCAGCGGTTTCACGGTGGGCTCGCGCCGTCCCGCTCCTCTGCACCCGTC
>NZ_JBHWBZ010000017.1:99305-113086 GCF_042735475.1 Kitasatospora sp. NPDC059577
CAAGCGCTGCGCAGCAGTTCGCAGCGGTCTGTGCCGTCCCGCTCCTCTGCACCCCTCAAGCGCTGCGCAGCAGTTCGCAGCGGTCTGTGCCGTCCCGCTCCTCTGCACCCCTCAAGCGCTGCGCAGCAGTTCGCAGCGGTCTGTGCCGTCCCCCTCCTCTCCACCCCTCAAGCCCTGCGCAGCAGTTCGCAGAGGGCCTGGAGCGCCGCCGGGAAGGCGTGTTCGGGTGGGGTGGCGTAGCCGATGACGAGGGCGGGCGGGGTGTCGGTGGGGGTCGGGGTGGCGCGGTGCCAGATGAGGCCGTTGAGGGAGAGGCCGGCGGCCTGGGCACGGGCGAGGAGTTCGGGTTCGGGGGTGGAGCCGGGCGGCAGTTGGAGGACGGCGTGCAGGCCGGCCGCGATGCCGGTGACCCGGACGTGCGGGGCGTGTTCGGCGAGTGCGGTGACCAGTCGGTCGCGGCGGCGCCGGTAGTGGAGGCGGCAGCGCCGGACGTGGCGGTCGTAGGTGCCGGAGGTGATCAGTTCGGCCAGGGTGAGCTGGTCGAGCACCGGGGACATGGTGTCGGCCAGTGTCTTCAGCCGGGCGACGGGTTCGACCAGGGTGTCCGGCAGGGCGAGCCAGGCCAGTCGCAGGCCCGGTGCGAGGCTCTTGGCGGCGGTGCCGGCGTAGACGACCCGCTCCGGGTCGAGCGCCTGCATCGCGCCGAGGGGTTGCCGGTCGTAGCGGAACTCGCCGTCGTAGTCGTCCTCGATGACGTACCGGTCGTGTTCGCGGGCCCACCGGACGGCGTCCGCCCGCCGTTCGGCGGAGAGCGGGGCGCCGGTGGGGTACTGGTGGGCGGGGGTGAGCAGGACGGCGCCGGGGCGGCTGTCGAGCCGGTCGACGCGGGCGCCCTCGTCGTCCAGTGGCAGCGGGAGGGTGGTGAGTCCGGCGGCCCGGGCGACGGCGTGCTGGGGCGGCAGCCCGTACTCCTCGACGGCGAGTGCGCGGGCGCCGCGGTCGCGCAGGGCGGTGCAGAGCAGGCCGAGGCCCTGGGTGACGCCGGTGCAGACGAGCAGGTGGTCGGGGTCGGTGCGGACGCCCCGGACGCGGGCGAGGTAGTGGGTGAGGGCCTGCCGCAGTTCGATCCGGCCGAGCGGGCTGCCGTAGTCGAGGGCGTCGTGGGGCGCGGTGGCGAGGGCGCGGCGGGCGGCGGCGAGCCAGGCGGTGCGGGGGAAGAGGGAGAGGTCGGGCCGTCCGGACATGAGGTCGTGCCGGCCGGTCCGCCGTCGGGGTGCCGTCGGGTCGGCGGCGGACGCGGGCCGTCGGCCGGGGGTGGGTGGTTCCGGCCGGGCACGGCGGGCGACGGTGGTGCCGGAGCCCTGTCGGGAGTCGAGCCAGCCTTCCGCGGTGAGCTGGCCGTACGCCTCGACGACGGTGTTGCGGGCGATCCCGAGGTCCTCGCCGAGGGCCCGGGAGGAGGGCAGCCGGGTACCGGGGGCGAGCCGTCCGTCCTGGACGGCTTCGCGCAGGGCGTCCTCCAGGGCGACCCGCAGTCCGGTGCCGGCGGCGCGCCGCTCGGTGAGGTCCAGGTGCAGGTCGCCGCCGAAGGAGGTCCAGGAGCTGGTCACGGCCCCATTCTCGCGCGGTGGTGCGGGGTCGGTGCTGCGGGATCGGCCGAGTCCCGGGAGCCGGAAGCTCCGGATCGGCTGGCACGAGGTCGCGGAGGTCGGGGTCCGCCCGTTGGAGACGGTGCAGCGGCTCCGGGCGGCCCTGCCGGTCCTGCCGGGCCTGCCGGAGATGTACTGCCTGGCAGTGAAACCGGTGGCCGGCTGGACCGGGCCCGAGTCCCGGACCGATTCCAAGGGCTGGGTCAGGGTGTGGGACCTGGGAGCGACGGGCGTCGTGCCGTTCGAGCTCGAAGCCGCACCGGAGCGGTTCGCCGGTGACCGCTGGGACACCGAGGCGTCCGAGTCCGACGGCGGGTAGCGGTGCCGGACCGGCCGGGATCCCCCCAGGGGCCGGTTTCACCAGGTGGTTCCGGCGGGTTCTTCGATGGTGGCGTTGATGCGGTTGAAGAAGTTGGTCAGCGCGATCATCAGGATGATCGCGGAGAGCTGCTCCTCGTCGAAGTGGTCGGCGGCGGCGTCCCAGACCTCGTCGGGGACGGCCCGGCCGGTGCGGTCGGCGATCCGGGTGGCGGCTTCGGTGAGTTCGAGGGCGGCGCGTTCTTCGTCGGTGAAGAACGGGGCCTCGCGCCAGGCGGCGACGGCGTGCAGTCGCTCGTCGGTCTCGCCGTGCTTCTTGGCGCCCTGGACGCCGGAGAAGACGCAGGCGCTGCAGCCGTTGATCTGGCTGGCGCGCAGGTGGACGAGTTCCAGGATCCGCGGGGCCGCGCCGCCCTGGAACATGGCCTTGTAGATGGTCCGGATGCCCTTGGTCGCGTCGGGCAGGACCACGGCGGGGTTCTTCATGCGGGCGGTGCGGGTGGTGTGGCCGGTGGTGGTCACGGTGGTCTCCTCGTCGGTTAGCGTCCGTCACTGGACCGACGGATCCCGACGCGAGGATGTGACAGCGTGAGCGAGGAAGTTCCATCGACTGACCCGGGCCGTGCCGAACCGGCCGATTTGGCAGCGCGGTTCGAGGCGGAGCGCCCGCAACTGCGCGTGGTGGCCTACCGGATGCTCGGGTCGATCGCCGAGGCCGACGACGCCGTCCAGGAGGCCTGGTTGAAGCTGGCCCGCAGTGACGTGGGCGGGGTGCGGAACCTGGGGGCGTGGCTGACCACGGTGGTGGGCCGGGTCTGCCTGGACCTGCTGCGGTCCCGGACGTCGCGTCGGGAGGATCCGCTGCCGGAGCAGGACGGGCAGGTGCGGCTGCCGGATCCGGTGGTCAGCGGGCTGGCGGCGCTGGATCCGGTGCACGAGATCCTGGTGGCGGATTCCGTGGGGATCGCGCTGATGGTGGTCCTGGAGACGCTGTCCCCGGCGGAGCGGGTGGCCTTCGTGCTGCACGACATGTTCGAGGTGCCCTTCGACGGGATCGCCGAGGTGCTGGGCCGCACGTCGGCCTCGACCCGGCAGTTGGCCAGCCGGGCCCGCCGCCGGGTGCAGGGCGCGACCCCGGCCGCGGACGCCGACGTGGCCCGCAAGCGCGAGGTGGTGGAGGCCTTCCTGAGCGCTTCCCGCGGCGGTGACTTCGACGCTCTGCTGGCGGTGCTGGACCCGGACGTGGTGGCGCGTTCGGACGGCGGCACGCTGGTGCGGAGCGTGCTGCGGCGCGGTGCGGCGGACGTCGCCTCGCAGGCGATCACCTTCGCCCGCTTCGCCGCCGACGGCCGTCCGGTCCTGGTCAACGGTTCGCCGGGTGTGGTGGCGTTCGCCGACGGCCGTCCGCTGTCGGTGATGTCGTTCACCATCCACGGGGGCCGGATCACCGCGATGGACATCCTCACCGACCCGACCCGGTTGGCCGCCCTGGGCCTCGGGGCCTGAGTGCCGCGCCGTGCTCCGGGTCCGTCCGGCGGGTGCCGGGCGGACCCGGAGCAGGTCAGGCCAGGCCGCCGGTGGCGCGGAGGTTCTGGCCGGTGATCCAGCGGCCGTCCGGGCCGGCCAGGAACGCGACGACGTCGGCGATGTCCTCGGGGTCGCCGAGCCGGCGCAGCGGGGTGAGGGTGGCGACGCGGGTGAGCGCCTCGGGCGGGTTGGTGCCGCGCAGCAGGTCGGTGTCGGTGGCGCCGGGGGAGACGGTGTTGACGGTGATCCCGCGCGGGCCGAGTTCGACGGCTGCGACGGCGGTGAGCTGCTCGACGGCGCCCTTGCTGGCGGCGTACGCGGCGATGCCGGGAACGGGCCGGACGGTGTTCGCGGTGGAGATGTTGACGATGCGTCCGCCGTCGCGCATCCGGCGGGCGGCGTAGCGGACGGTGGCGAAGACGGAGCGGGTGTTGACCGCCAGGACAGCGTCGAGGGCCGTGTCGTCCAGTTCGGCGAGCGGGGTGGGGACGAAGGACGTGGCGGCGTTGTTCACGAGGACGTCCAGCCCGCCGAGCCGGTCCTCCGCCTCGGCCATCAGCCGCTCGGCGGCGCCCGGTTCGCCGAGGTCGGCGCGCAGGGCCCAGGCGCGGCCGCCCCCGGCCTCGACGGCACGGACCACCTCGGCGGCGGCCCGGTCGTCGTGGGCGTAGCCGAGGACCACGTCGGCGCCGTCGCGGGCCAGTCGGCGGACGATGGCCCGCCCGATGCCCCGGGAGCCGCCGGTGACGACCGCCGCCCTGCGCTGCGGGGAGTCCGGCCCGCGCTGCTCCGCATCCGCCGTGCCATGCGGCGAGTCCGGCCTGTCCCATGCTTCCGTCATGCTTCCTCCACGTGTTGTTCGCCGTTGCTTCCCGGGCTGCGGTCGCGCCTGCGCGCTACGGTGCCGCCCATGGCGAACTTTGTACTCGTAGCGGGTGCGTGGCTGGGTTCCTGGGCCTGGGACGAGGTCGTGCCGGAGTTGCGCGCGGCCGGGCACGGGGCCCATCCGTTGACGTTGTCCGGGCTGGCGGAGCGGCGGGACGCGCCGGCCGGGCAGGGGGCGCACGTGGCGGACGTGGTGGCCGAGGTGGAGCGGCTCGACCTGCGGGAGGTCGTGCTGGTCGGGCACAGTTACTCGGGTGTCCCGGTCGGGCAGGCCGCCGAGCGGATCGGCGGCCGGCTGGCCGGGCTGGTGCTGGTGGACGCCAACGTGCCGGTGGCGGGGGAGTCCTTCGCCGACCAGATACCGGAGCCGGCGGCGTTGCGGGCGGAGCTCGCCGCGCACGGGGGCTGGTGGCCGCCGTTGCCGCCGGCCGAGTTCGCGGGGCAGGGGCTGACGACCGGGCAGATCGCCCGGATCGCCGAGCGGGCGACCCCGCACCCGGGCGCCTCGCTGACCGAACCGGCGGTGCTGGAGGGCCCGTTGAGTGCTCTGCCGGCGTTGTACGTGAAGTGTCTGCTGGACTGGCCGGAGCCGCCGCCGGTGGTCGCCGGTCTGGTCGCGGACGGTCACTGGCGGCTGGCCGAGCTGGACACCGGGCACTGGCCGATGTTCTCCCGTCCGGCCGAGCTCGCCCGGGTCCTGGGCGGGTTCTGACGCCGGGCGGGCGGGTCAGACGGACAGGAAGACCGCGCTGCCGACGCCGGCGAGGAAGCAGTAGATCGCGAACGGCGTGAGGCTGCGGGTCTCGAAGTACCTGGTGAGGAACCGCACCGAGACGTACCCGGCCACGAAGGCGGCGACGCTGCCGGCGGCCACCGGGCCGAGGACGGCGGAGTTCTCCGGCTTGAACAGCTCGGGGACCTTCAGGACCGAGGCGGCGAGGATGACCGGGGTGGCGAGCAGGAAGGAGAACCGGGCGGCGTCCTCGTGGTGCAGTCCGCGCAGGATGCCGGCGCTCATGGTGACGCCGGAGCGGCTGATGCCGGGGAACAGCGCGAGGATCTGCGCGGCGCCGATCCAGGCGCCCTGTCCGTAGCCGAGCCTGGTCAGCCGGTGGTCGGAGGCGATCGCCGGGTCGGTGCCGGGTTCGTCGACGGGGGCGGCGTGTCCGGCCCGGCGGCGGCCGGTGCCGCCGCGCTTGAGCCGCTCGGCGCCGAGCAGGACGAGCCCGTTGAGGGCGAGGAAGACGGCGGCCGGGACGGGCTTGCCGAGCGCGTTGCGCAGCGCCTTCTCCAGGGCGAGGCCGGCCACCCCGACCGGGATGGTGGAGAGGATGAGCAGCCAGGCGAGCTTCTCGTTGCGGGTCTCCACCCGGCGGTGGCGGATCGAGCCGACCAGTCCGCTGACGACGCGGACCCAGTCCTTCCAGAAGTAGACGACCAGCGCGAGCGCGGTGGCCAGGTGCAGGGCGACCAGGGCGGCGAGGTAGGAGGAGCCCTCGGCGGTCATGTCGAGGTCGTGCTGGATCTTCCCGCCGATCAGGGCGGGCAGCAGGATGCTGTGGCCGAGGCTGGAGACCGGGAAGAGTTCCGTCACACCCTGCAGCAGGCCGACGCCTATCGCTTCCGGGTAGGTCAGGGTGGACATCGCGCACCTTCGCTCGGGGGGTAGCGGCCGGCCTGATCCGGTGGCCCTCGCGAAGCTACTACGGGCATGTAGACGACCGGCAGCCCCGCCGCCAGAAGTTCACCGACCGTACGTCTGGGTGACATCGGCCCCGAAGTGGTGGATCAACGCCCCTGCTACGGCGGCCAGTACGGTGCCGGACGGGAAGGCCCGGTGGGCCACGTCGCCGAGCAGCACGACGGCGCTCACCGTGAGCGGGGCGGCCACCAGGGGCAGGGCGACGGTCAGGACGGCGGACAGGACGGCGGGCAGGCGGCGCATCGTGGCTCCTCGGTGCTCGGCTCCGAGCCCGGCTCCGGGCTCGACGCACGCCACGATGGCGCCTCCCGCTGCGTCAGGTTCAAGTCCTTTTCGCCGTGGCGCCGCTCGGTGCCCGGGCCGGCCCTGTCAGTCCGTCGCGATCCGCTGCCAGCCGGCCCCGTCCGCCCCGGTGGCCCCGTTTGCCGCGACCGGCGCGGCCGCGAAGTCGTACCGCAGCCGGTCCGGCCCGAGCGCGAGCAGCGAGATCGACGAGGAGCCCCAGATCCGCCCGTCGCCGAAGTCCCGCCGCTGGACCAGGGCCGCGTCCTCGTCCGGTGCCAGTCCGTCGCCGGCGACGATCGGCAGCCAGGCGCCCCAGGCCCGTGCGGTCGGCCCGTCGCCGGTCGGCTCGGGCCGGTGTGCGGCGGTGAAGCGGGCCCGGAAGTGGTCGGCGCGGGCGGCCATCAGCGCGCTGATCCGCTCGGAGGCGGAGCGGTTGGCGGCCAGGCCCTCCAGTCCGTCGTTGAGCACGACGCTGAGCCCGGCGGGCAGTTCGCGCTCCTCCAGCCGGCCGTCGCCCCAGCTGGCGACCCGGGCGCCGTCGGGCCGGACCAGGACGAGGTGGAACGGGTCGTACGGGGTGAGGTCGAGGTGGCCGATCCCGTCCTCGGTGACGGCGGTGAGTGGCAGCCCGCCCCGGGTGCGCCGGGAGTCGGCGGGGGCGAGCGGGCCGAAGCCGTTGAGCAGGCAGGCGGCGGTCCGCCGGGCGGGGTCGACGGCCAGCCAGGTGCCGCCGGCCGCGAGGTCCAGGCCGCCGAGCAGTCCCGGCCGGTCCGGCCAGTGGTGGTCCGGCGGCAGCCAGGCGCGTCCCAGGTACTCGTCCCGGACGGACAGCAGCAGGACCGGTACGGCCGCTCCCGGTTCGATGCTGACGAACGCCGTGCACACGACCCTGTCCCCTGACCTCGTGCCGTCGGCGGTGTCCTGCCGACGGTGCCCTGTCAGCGATCCTCGCACGCCCGTTCGTACGCCGGAAGTGGCCCAAGGAACCGGGTGCCGAATGAACCAGGGTGGCGGGCCACTGTGCTTCTAGGCTGGCGCTCATGACGACGAACGAGACCGTGACGACCCCCGACGCGGCGGCCGGCGCGCCCGTGCCGGCCCCGGCCCAGCGCATCGTGCTGCCGAAGCTCGCGCCCGCCTACTACCAGGCGATGGTCGCCGTGGACCAGGCCGCCCGCACCGGCCTCGACCCGGTGATCGTCGAACTGGTCAAGCTGCACGCCTCGATGATCAACGGCTGTGCCTACTGCATCGACATGCACTCCACCGACGCCGTCAAGCAGGGCGAGCGGGAGCACCGCCTGCTCTCCCTCCCCGCGTGGCGCGAGACCCCGTGGTTCACCGCCCGCGAGCGCGCCGCCCTGGCCCTCACCGAGTCGGTCACCCGGCTGACCGAGGGCCACGTGCCGGACGCCGTGTGGGCGCAGGCCGCCGAACAGTTCGAGGAGGCGGAGCTGGCCCAGCTGGTCGCGCTGATCGCGACCATCAACGCCTGGAACCGGATCGGTGTGAGCACCCGCCTGAGCCCGGCCGCGAAGTGAGGTCCGGGGACGTGACGACGAACGGGACCGTGACGGTCCGGCGGGAGAAGGCCCGGCTGCTCCGGGAGCTGCACCGCCCGGGCGAGCCGCTGGTGCTGGCGAACGTGTGGGACGCGGCGAGCGCCCGCCTGGTGGCGGCCACCGGGGCGCGAGCGGTGGCGACGGCCAGCGCGAGCGTCTGCTGGTCGCTCGGCAGCCCGGACGGCGGCGGCGCCGACCGCGAGCAGGTGCTGGCCAGGACCGCCCAGGTGGTCCGGTCGGTCGAGCTGCCGGTCACCGCGGACCTGGAGGACGGCTACGCGGACACCGCGGCCGGGGTCGGCGAGACCGTCACCGCGCTGCTGGCCACCGGCGCCGTCGGGGTGAACCTGGAGGACGGCGGACGCCCCCGGGAGGAGGCCGCCGAGCGGATCGCGGCGGCCCGTGCGGCGGCCGACGCGGCGGGCGTCCCGCTCGTCGTCAACGGGCGCACCGACGTGTTCCTGCACGGGACCGGCGCCCCGGAGGAGCGGCTGGACGAGGCGGTCCGCCGGCTGCGGGTGTACGTCGAGGCGGGCGCGGACGTCGTGTTCGCCCCCGGCGTGGCCGACCCGGAGACCATCGCCGCCCTGGTCGCGGCCGTCCCGGCGCCGCTGAACGTGCTGGCCGGGCCGGGTTCCCCGTCGGTCGCCGAACTGGCGGAGCTCGGCGTGGCCCGGATCAGCCTGGGCCCCGGCCTGGCCAAGGCGGCGTACGCGGCGGTCCGCCGGGCCGCCGAGGAGGTCTACGCGAGCGGCACCTACACCGCGCTGGACGGCGGGCTGACCTACCCGGAGCTCAACGGGCTCTTCACGGGCTGACACCGGGCCGCGGGCGGCCGACCGCACGGGGGTCGGTCGGTCGCCCGGGCTCTCAGCCGAGGGCGTGGTCGACGGCGTTGCCCCGGCCGCAGTCGTCCACGTGGTCGCCGAGCGAGCCGCCGAGCACCGGCACCACCGCCACCTCCTGCAGGCAGAGGGCGGCGGCGGTGACGCCCCAGCCGCGGGCCGGGGGGACCCCGCCGCCCTCGTCGGCGGCCGCGGGGGCGGCGGGAACGGCCAGCGACAGCACGGCGAGCGCGAGGGCGAGCGGCCCGGCAGCCACTGCCGTCAGCCGATCTGGCCGCTGAGCCCCGGGTGGCTCATCTGGTTGGTGCCGACGGCCTCCACCTCGTTGGCGGTGTGCCCGATCACCGGGAGCTTGCCCGCGGTCTGCAGGGCGAGGTCGGCGGGGGAGAGGTTGAGGCCGTCGGTCAGACCGCCGGTGGCGTCCGGCGAGGTGGCGGTCTGGGTGGTGGCGCAGGCCGCGGGGGCGGCGATGGCGAGGCCTGCCATGGTGAGGGCGGCCAGGGTGGCGAGCTTCTTCGTGCCGTGGGTCTTCATGCCGTGGCTCCTCGCGCCGTGGTCCTTGGTGCGGTGGTTCGTCATGCACTGCCGAACGACCCGGCCGCCCTCAGGTCACCCGCCGGGCCGGACGGTCACCCACAGGGTTCGCACGCTGTTGCTGACGAACGACGCGATCGGCTCGTTCGTCCGGCCCTCCGCGAGGGCCAGTGCGGGGAACCGGGCGAACAGGTGCCGCAGCGCCGTCTCGGCCTCCAGCCGGGCCAGTCCGGAGCCGAGGCAGAAGTGCGGGCCGTGGCCGAGCGACAGGTGCCGGGCGGGCTGCCGGGTGAGGTCGAAGCGGTCGGCGTCGGGGTGGTGTCCGGAGTCGCGCCCGGCCGCCGCGTAGGAGGCCAGCAGCGCCTCGCCGCGCCGGATCACCACGTCGCCGACCTCGATGTCCTCGGTCGCGTAGCGCAGCGGGAACTGCCCGACCGGCGAGTCGTAGCGCAGCGTCTCCTCGACCACCGCCGACCACGGCTGCGCGCCGTCCAGGACGAGCCGCAGCTGGTCCGGGTGGGCGAGCAGGGCGCGGACGGCGTTGGTGATCAGGTTGAGCGTGGTCTCGTGCCCGGCGACCAGCATCAGCAGCAGGGTGCCGACGAGTTCGGCCTCGCTGAGCCGGTCGCCGGCCTCGCGGACGGCGATCAGGTCGGTGGTCAGGTCGTCGCCGGGTTCGGCCCGCTTGGCCGCGACCACCGAGGCCAGCAGCGCGTTCAGGTCCCGCTGCGCGGCGATGGCCGCCGCGGGGGTGGCCGAGCTGGAGACCAGGGTGTCGGACAGCTCGTGCAGCTCGTCCTGCTGCTCCAGCGCGAGCCCGAGCAGTTCGCCGATGACCTGCATCGGCAGCGGGTAGGCGAAGTGCTCGCGCAGGTCGAACTCGCCGTCCAGCTCGGCGACGTCGTCGAGCAGCGCGACGGTCCTGGCCTCGATGGCGGGGGCCAGCTGGGCGATCCGGCGCGGGGTGAACGCCTGGGACACCAGTCCGCGCAGCCGCCGGTGGTCGTCCCCGTCGGCGGTGACCATGCCGGGGACGGCGATGAAGTTGGTCAGCGGCCAGCCTTCCGGGAGGCGCCCCTCCCGGAAGGTCGTCCACAGCCGGGCGTTCTTGCCGACGCGGGGGTCGGCCAGCAGCGCCTGGAGGGTGTCGTGGTGGGTTATCGCCCAGACCACCACCCCGCCAGGGAGCTCCACCAGGACCGCGGGGCCGGCCGCGCGGAGTCGGGCGTTCTCTCCGTGCTGGTCGCCTCCGAAGGGGTCGAGTCTGACGGGTTCGGGGCGGGCTCCGGCGGAGTCGACGGCGGTGTCCATGCGGGCCTCTCGGGGGCTGGCGGGCGGGGCGGGGTGAAGGCGCTGTACAGCACCGGCAGGGCGGTCAGGGCCCGGGACCAGGGGGACGGTCGCCAGGCCAGTTCGCCTGCCGGGACGGCGAGTTGGAGGTCCGGCAGGCGGTGCAGCAGGGTCTCGACGGCGGTTTCGACGATGATCCGGGCCGGGTGCTGGGCCGGGCAGACGTGCCGGCCCGCACCCCACGCGAGGTGCGCCCGGTTGCCGCCGAGCGACCCCTGGGCGGCGGCGGAGACGCCCTGGGCGGCCGGGTCGGCGTTGGCCGCGGCCAGACCGAGGACCAGCATGTCGCCGGCGCTGATGTACTGGCCGCCGAGCACGGTGTCGCCGGTGGCCCAGCGGCCGGGGAAGTTCTGCGTCGGCGGGTCGCGCCAGAGCACCTCCTCCAGCGCGTCGGAGACGGTGAGCCGGCCGCCGGTGAGGGTGGCCCGGAAGCGCCGGTCGGTGAGCAGCAGCCGCAGGGTGTTGCCGGTCCAGTTGATCGAGGTCTCGTTGCCCGCGACCATCAGCACCACCAGGTGGTGCACCGCCTCCTCGTCGGTCAGCCCGGCCGGGTGGGCGAGCAGCCAGGAGGTGAGGTCGGCGCTGGGCGCAGCCCGGCGGCGCCGGACCAGGTCGACCAGGATCGCCTGGAACTCGGCGCCGGCCCGCTGTGACTGCGCGCTGCTGTCCACGAAGTGGCTGATCAGCTCGACCAGCCGGGGCCCGGCGTCGGCCGGCAGGCCGATCAGCTGGGTGAAGACCAGCAGGGGCAGCCGTCGCGCGTACTGGGCGATCAGGTCGGCGGTGCCGTCCGGTCCCCAGCTGTCGATCAGGCCGTTGGCGGCGGCCTCGGTGGTCCCGCGCAGCTGGTGGTGGTCGATCTGGGCGAGGGTGTCCGAGACGGCGGAGCGCAGCCGCTGGTGGTCGGCGCCGTCCAGGTTGAGCAGCGTCGGGCGCCAGGAGGTCATCGTCAGCAGCCGGGAGTCGGCGGCCAGCCGGCCCTCGGCGGGCACCCGCCAGCGGCGCGAGTCCTTGGAGAACAGCGCCTCGTTGCGGGTGAGTTCGAGCAGTTCGGCGTAGCCGAGGACGAGCCAGGCCTCGACGCCGGGCTCCAGCTCGATCGGCGCGACCGGGCCGTAGCGCTCGCGCAGCCGCAGGTACAGCCCGTGCGGGTCCTCGGCGACGGCCGGCCCGTACAGCGGGGTCAGCGGTACGCCGGTGGGCAGTCCGCCGGGCAGGCCCGCACCGGGCCCGACGGGCGGGCCGCCGTGCGCGACCGGGCAGCCGTGGGCGGCCGCGGCGCCGGGTTCGGTGGCGCTCATCCCTGCAGCTCCAGGACCGAGCTGCGGTGCAGGTGGTCGACGAAGTCGATCAGCAGGTCGTACGACTGCCGCCGGTCGCGGGCGTCGCAGAACAGGATCGGCACGTCCGGCAGCAGGTCCAGTGCCGAGCGCAGCTCCTCCTCCGGGTAACTCGGGGTGTCCGGGAAGGTGTTGACGGCTACGGCGAACGGGATGCGCTGCTCCTCCAGCCGGCCGAGGACGTCGAAGCTCTCGTCCGGACGGCGCAGGTCGACCATCGCGATGGCGCCGAGCGCGCCCCGCGACAGGTCGTCCCAGAGCGGCCAGAACCGCTGCTGCCCGGGCGTGCCGAACAGGTACAGCGCGAGCCGCGGGTTGAGCGTGATCCGGCCGAAGTCCAGCGCGACCGTGGTGGTCGTCTTGGTGCCGCGGCCGGTGAGGTCGTCGACGCCGCTGCTGGCGGCGGTCATGGTCTCCTCGGTGCGCAGCGGGGTGATCTCGCTCAGCGAGCCGACCAGGGTGGTCTTGCCGACCCCGAACGGGCCGGTGACCAGGATCTTGACCGCGCCCTGCACCGAGGACGGCAGGTACTGCGGCCCGTCGGCCGCACCGGCGGCCTCGGGGACGGCTTCAGCGGAGTTGGCGGAGGCCAACGAGCACCTCTTCCAGGAGGGTTGTGGGCAGGCGTTCGGCCTGCGGGACGGGCGGGAGCACCTGCACGGCGCCGAGGTCCCACAGGTCCCCGACCAGCACCTTGACGACGCCGAACGGCAGCCCCAGGTGGGCGGCCACCTCGGCGATGGACAGCAGGCTGTGGCAGATCCCGAGGATGCGCCGGTGCTCCCGGTTCAGCAGCTGGTGCTCGGGCAGTTCCGGCGGGTCGGACAGCCCTAATGGTCCGGGCAGGGCGCTGACCAGGCTCTCCACGGCCAGCTCGGGGCGGGTGGAGCGGCTGCGTCCACCGGTGATGACGTACGGCCGGACCGGCCCGCTCACCGGTGGCCCCCCGCCGCGTGGTCGACGCGCGGCGGGCTGGTGAGGTGGGTTCCGATCCGCTCGACCAGGACCTGCATCTGGTACGCGACCAGGCCGGCGTCCACCGCCTCGCTGGTCACCACGGCCAGGTGCGCGCCCGCCCCGGCGGCGACGATGAACAGGTAGCCGCCGCCGTACTCGATGATGATCTGGCGGGTGGCGCTGCCCGGTCCGCCGAAGCCGGTCGCGACGCCGCGGGCCAGCGACTGCAGTCCGGAGCAGGCGGCGGCGAGCCGTTCGGCGTCCTCGCGCGGGATGCCCGCGCTGCGGCCGATCTCCAGGCCGTCGTTGGAGACGACGACGGCGTGCCGGACCTGGGGGACGGCGATGATGTCGGCGAGCAGCCAGCCGAGGTCAGGGGTGGTGGTCATGGAACTCTCCGGAGCGCTGGGGAAGTCGGGGGGAAGCAGGGTCGGTGGGGCCGGGTTGGGCCTGGGCCCGGGCGGCCGATCGGCCGCTGGCGGTCCCGGCCTGGAACATCGCCATGAACGCCTGCGCGTCCCGGGCCGAGCGGTACGGCGGGGCGGGCGGCGGTGGGGGAGCGGCGTGCTGGGCGGGGCGGTTGGCGCGGTCGCGCCGGTGGCTCCGGCGGGGCAGTGGCGGCGGGGTGTCGCCGAGGAGGGGGCCCGGGCCCGGCGGCGGGGCCTCGACCAGGGGGTGGCCGAGGGGGGAGACCGGTCGGGGGTCGGGGTTGAACGCCCGGTCGTGCCGCCCGGGGGCGGGGCCGGGGGTGGGGGCGGGGGCGGTTGGGCCGGCGGGTGGGTGGATGAGGGCCACGCGCACGGCGCGGGACCGGGGGCGGTGCGCGG
>NZ_JBHWBZ010000017.1:113096-145094 GCF_042735475.1 Kitasatospora sp. NPDC059577
GCGGGGGTGTCGCGGTGGGGGGGCCTGGGCGGGGGGGTGGTCCCGGGGTCGGGGGGCTTTTTGTTGGGTATCGGGTTGTGTGTTTTGTGTTACAACCCCCCGCCCCCCGCCCCGCGCCCGGGGACGGTGGGCGGCAGCGGCTCGGTGAGCAGCGCGTTCGGGAGCAGGACGACCACGCGCACGCCGCCGTACGGCGAGGGCGCCGAGCTGAGGGTGACCCGGAAGCCGTACTGCTCGGCGAGCCGGCCGACCGCGGCCAGGCCCAGTTGGGGCACCTCGCCCAGCCGGGAGACCTCCAGGGTGCTGCCGCCCGCGAGCGCGGCGGACGCCTTGGCGACGGCCTGCTCGGGCATGCCGACGCCGCCGTCGTCGATCTCGATGACGGCGCCGTTGTGCACCGGCATGAGGGTGACGAACACCTGGGTGCTGGGCGGGGAGTAGCGGGTGGCGTTGTCCAGCAGCTCGGCGATCGCGTGGATCAGCGCCTCGGCCGCGGCGCCGACCACCGCGGTCTCGATCCGGCTGCGGACGACCACCCGCTGGAACGGCAGGATGCGTGACTGGGCGCCGCGGACGACGTCCTCCAGGGGGACCGGCTCCGGCCAGTGGCGGCCGGCCCGCGCGCCGCACAGCACGGCCAGGGTCTGGGCCAGCCGGGCCTGTTGGGCGGCGGCGTGATCGGCCTTGAGCAGGCCCTCCAGCAGGGCCGGGTCGTCGTGGGTGCGCTCCATCTCGTCCAGCAGGGCCTGCTGGTCGTGGGCCATCACCAGGATCCGGCGGGCGACGCTGAGGAAGGCCCGCTGGGTGGAGGCGGTGAGTTCCTGCTCCTGCTGGACGGCGGCCAGCTCGGCGCCGCGGCGGGAGAGTTCGGCGGTGAGCTGCTCCTGGAGGCGGGCGAGTTCGTGCTGCAGCCGGTCGGCACGGCCGCGCTGGGTGACGGACACGGCGTGGTACCGCGCGGCGGCCACGAGGGCGAGGACGGCGAGTACGCCGGTTGCCGTTACGGACCACTGAGTCATCGTCACGCCGCGAATTCTAGGGTGATGATCCTACGAAGGTGTGAACGGATCTCGCCAAGTGACCGGATCTCGTCAAAATCGAGTCAATCCGGCCTCAATCCGGACTCGTTCGCCCGCGATCGCCGCAGCTGGCGAGGGGTCGGCCGGGCCCCGTCGGGGCGGTCGGGACGGGCCGCCGGTGGGCCCGATGGCCGATTCGCGCCAGGGGGTGTGTGGGATGTGTGTGCAGGATGTTACGGAAGTGGTGACATTCGGTGCAGGAGCAGCAGTGCCACGTCATCCGGCCGGGACCGCCGCTCGGTGACGTTCAGGGTGAGCAGGTCGGCCAGCCGCTCCAGCGCGGGCGCCGGACCGATCCGGCCCGGTCCGGCCTGCCGGGCCCACAGCTCCAGCCCGCCGAGCATCCGCTGCACCGACTCGTCGTAGTCCTCCTCGCGGTCCTCGACCAGCCCGTCCGTGTACGCCAGCAGCGTCTCGCCGCCCGCCAGCCGGTCCACCGCCAGCGGGTACGGCAGGTCCGGGTCCACCCCCAGCGGCGGCCCGCCCGGCAGGTCCAGCTCCACGGCCCGGGCACCGGCGGTGATCCGCACCGGCGACGGGTGCCCGGCCCGGGCCGCCGTCAGCTCGCCGTCGGCCGGGTCCAGCGTCAGGTAGAGGCAGGTCGCGAACAGGTCGGTGTCCAGCTCGGACAGCAGCCGGCTGGTGCGGGTCAGCGTGGCGGCCGGGTCGTGCCCGTCCGTCGCGTACGCCCGCAGGCCGCTGCGCAGTTGGCCCATCACGGCGGTGGCCTCGGCGTTGTGCCCCTGGACGTCCCCGATCACCAGCCCGATCCGGCCGTCCGGCAGCCGCAGCAGGTCGTACCAGTCACCGCCGATCTGCATCCCCTCGGTGCTCGGCAGGTAGCGGGCGGCGCTGGCGACCCCCGGCAACCGGGGCAGGGTGCGCGGCAGCATCGCCCGCTGCAGCTCGGTGGCCCGGTGGTGATGCGTGTCGTACAGCCGGGCCCGCTCCAGGGACTGCGCGAGGATGCCGGCGAAGGCCGAGTACAGGGTGCGGTCCTCGCGGCTGAACGCCCGCTCGGCGGCGAAGGTGATCAGGCAGGAGCCGACCTGCTGCCCGGAGGCGACCAGCGGCAGCACCGCCCAGGCGGCCGGGGCGAGCGGGTCCCGCCGGGCGCGGGCGGCGGAGGGCTCGCTGAACAGCGGGGCGGAACGGGCCAGCGAACGCTGCATCACGGACTCCGACAGGTCCGCCAGCCGGGTGAGCTCGGTGCGGCGCGGCCCCCCGTAGACGGTGTGCGACACGGGCAGCAGCCGGCCCTCGTCCACCAGGTCGAGGACGATGCCCGCGGCGCCGAGGGCCGGGCGGACGATGTCGGTCACCGCGGTGGTGACGTCCCGGACGGTCACCGCCCGGGACAGGGCCCGGGTGAGCGCCAGCAGCAGCGCCGTCCGGGCTGCGCCCGGCGAAGCCCCCTCGTCGGCCGGCGGCCGCTCCCGGTGCCCGACGTCCGCGAGCAGCCCGGCGATCCGCACCGGCCGCCCGTGCACGTCCAGCATCACCTCGCCGGACTCCTCCACCTGCGCCACCCCGCCGTCGTGGCGCAGCACCCGGTAGCCGATCCGGTAACGCCCGCCGGCGGCCAGCGCCTCCGCGAGCGCGGCCTGCACGTCCGGCAGGTCCTCCGGATGGACCAGCCGGTCCAGCTCGGGGGCGGCACCGTCCGGGGACACCGGCCGGCCGGTCACCCGGAACGCCGCGGCGTCCCAGAAGCTCTCCCCGGTGACCAGGTCGCGCTCGAACGCGCCGTGCCCGGCGGACCGGACGGCGAGTGACAGCAGCGGGTGGGCCAGCCCGGCGGGGAGCGCGTCCGCCCCCTCCGGCGCCGGGCCGTCGGATAACCGGACGCCGTGCGGCGAACGGGCGTCCCGCGGGAGCCGGGCGTCCGCGTGGTCCAGCAGGTGGGAGAGCCGGTGCGCGCAGGCCTCGGCGATCGTCTCCAGGACGTCCAGGTCACGGCGGGGGACGGTGCCCCGGTGGGCCAGGGCCAGCGCGAGCACGCCGACCGGCCGCTCGTCCACGACCATCGGCAGGGTGATCACGGCGACCATCCCGGTGCCCATGCCGGTGTTCCGGTTCGGGTAGTCGACGCCGGTGTGCTCCGGGCTCAACAGGTACGGGCGGCGCAGCCGCAGGGCCATCGCGGCGGGCAGCTCACCGGCCGGATCGACCACGCTGTAGCGCTCGTGCGCCCAGTCCGGCAGCCCGTGCGAGACGGTCAGCCGGAGCATGCCCGCCGAATCCAGCAGGTAGAGCGCGGAACCCTCGCCGGTGATCCACACCGGGCCCTCGGCCAGGACGGTGCCCAGCAGTTCGGCCGCGTCGGCGCAGCCGAGCAGCAGGCGCACGCAGCGCATCGCACTGCGGGCGGTCGGACTGCTCAGTGGGGTCCGGCGCCGGTCCGGCGTCCGGTTCTCGTCCGGTGTCCGGTTCTCGTCCTCGGAGGGGGGCACTGATTCTTAATACCCCATTTCCCCGGACGGTGAGGGGTGACCCAGCCGCCGCACCGGCACCGGCACCGACACCGGCACCAGCACCGGGGTCCGGTCGTCCGGGACGTCCTGCGCCACCGCGCGCACCGGACGCAGCGGCAGCGCCGACGGCGGCCACCCGTACGGCATCAGGATCGGCCGCCGGCCGCCCGCCGCCCCGACTGCCGCCCCGACTGCCCGGCCTGCTACGCGGGCCAGCTGCGGAGGCCGGTGGTGAGGGTGGTGATGAGGCGCTCCTGGGTGGTGGCGAGGTCCTCGGAGAGCCGGAAGGCACCGGCGGTGGTGAGGGAGGCGAAGCCGTGGGCGAGGGAGCGGACGGTGCGGGCGGCGTGGATCGCCTCGGAGCCGTCGAGGCCGTACTCCCGCAGGACGGCGATGATCACGCCGACGAGCCGGGTGGCGGCCCGGGCCAGGTCGTCGTCGGGCTGCGGGGCCTGGGGGAGGGCGTTGTAGCGGTGCGGGCGCTCGGTGGCGTAGGCGTGGTAGGCGCGCAGGACGGCGGCCACGGCGTCGTCGCCGCTGCGGCCGACCGCGGCGTCCGCGAGGCGGTCGGCGAGTTCCTCGGTGACCCGGACGGCGATCATCCGCCGCAGTTCGGCGAGGCCGCCGCTGACGTGCTTGTACAGGGAGGGGGTGGCGACCCCGGCGCGGGCGGCGACCGCGGCCAGGGTCAGTGCTTCGGTGCCCTGTTCGTCGATGAGGGCGAGGGCGTGGTCGACGACCTGGTCGGGGGTCAGTCCTACGCGGGGCATGGCTTCGGGTTCTCCGTACGGGAGTCGGGCGGGGAATCTGTCGGGCGCCGGCGGGGAACGTCGGGCGCCGGCGGTCAGGCGAGTTCGGCGAGGAAGGGCAGCAGGGCGTCCGCGGTGGCCTGCGGGGCGTCGGCCATCGGGTAGTGCCCGGATCCCTCGATCATCGCCTTCCGCGCGCCGAGTGCCGCGACCTGCCGGTCGGCGACGAGTTCGGGCTTCGGGAAGTCGGGGTCCTTGCTGCCCATGACCACGAGTGCCGGGCACCGCACTGCGGCGGTCCAGCCGGCCGGCGCGGAGTCCCCGCTGACGTAGCCGCGGGTGGCGGTCTTGCGGCCGGGGGTGCGCAGGGCGGCGACCAGCCCGTTCACGTACGCGTCGAAGTCGGCGGGCTTGGCGCCGGGGAAGGCCATCCGGCGCAGGTAGAAGCCCCAGGAGGCGGGCCAGTGGACGATTGCCGCGCCCATCAGGCGCAGGGCGCCGCGCATGAGGGCGCCCGGCTGCGGGTTCTCGACGAAGGCGTCGATCAGGACGATTCCGGCGACCCGCTCCGGCGCGTCCCCGGCGGCCTTGACGACGGTGGCGCCGGTGTAGGAGTTCCCGGCGAGGACGGCGCGTTCGATGCCGAGGTGGTCGAGGAGGGCGAGGACGTCGTCGGCGATGGCGGCCGGGCCGTAGTCGTCCCAGGCGATGGAGGATTCGCCGAAGCCGCGCAGGTCCACGGTGACGACCCGGTGGCCGGCGGCGACGAGCAGGGGGCGGAGGTGCCGGTACGCGGCCCGGCTGTCGAGCATGCCGGGGAGCAGGACGACGGGGGTGCCGTCGCCCTGCCGGGTGTCGTCGAAGGCGATGCGCCCGCCAGGCAGGGCCAGGTACTGGGTGTCGGGGGTGTCGGTGGCGTTCATGGTGGGCCTCCTCGGTCCGCCGTCGCGGGCATCGGCGGTGCTGCCGATAGCCATAAAGCTAAGGCTAATAGCCTTAGCTGTCAAGCGTCCGGGCGCGGGAGGAGGTCGGGCGCTCCCGCCTCAGGCCCCCTCGACCCTGAACGGGTCGTGCTCGCTGAGCAACTTGTCCAGCCGGGCCTGGTCGACCCGGCTGACGATCTCGTTCGACTCGTGCCGGTCCCGGACCACCTTCGCCAGGGTGAACGCGGAGGTGGCGGTGTAGAGGAGGCCGATCCCGAGGAAGGCCCGCGTCCACCCGCCGACCGGCAGGTAGGCGATCCCGACCGCGACGGCGGTGCCCGACAGGGCGAAGGAGAGGATGGCCTGGACGTAGTACGCGGCCGTGGTGCGGTTCTGCATCGGTGCGCTCATGGCGCCAGGATGCGGCCGCCCGGTGTGACCGCACATGAGTAGGGGTACTCAGATGGGGTGCTCGCATGAGGGGTCGTTCGTTGACGTCCGATCATCCGCTCCGCGGTCGTCCCGGACGGATGGCTTGGAATCGGAGCGCCCTAGGATTAACGTTTGATAACGCAGCGCGGTCGTCAACGCCGTACCCAGACGGCACCGTGCGCCGTCGCCTAATCCCGTCGGCCGGCCTCCGGGCAGGTCAGGGAGCCGGGGAACCACGTTCCTTGGGGTGAATCGGCGGGGCCCCGGCCCGGCCGTAGGAGACCTTCCTGCTCCGAACCCGTCAGCTAACCCGGTAGGCGCGAAGGAAGGAAAGGAGCGCGCCTCCGTGGCGTCGACGCACACCCCGGCACACCCGGCCGGCCCCGCAGCCGGTACCCAGCTCCTCGACCACCCCGGCGCGGACGCGCCCGAGGCCTTCGGCCCCGAGGTCGAGACCAACCGGCACCGGATGCCGCGTCAGACCCGCGGCGCCTCCCCGCTGCTCGGCGTCACCGCGGTCGCCGCCACCCTGGGCGCCACCGGCTTCGCCTCGGCCACCCCGGCCGCCGCCCCCGCCGTCGAGGCCCCGGACGAGACCCCGGTCGCCCTCTCCGCCGACCCCGGCCTCGCGCTCGCCGCCCGCATCCAGCAGCAGGCCGACAGCCAGCGCACCGCCGCGGAGGAGGGCGCCCGCGTGCAGGCCGCGCAGGAGGCCGAGGCCAAGGCCGCCGCCAAGGAAGCCGAGGCCAAGGCCGCCGCCAAGGAGGCCGAGGCCAAGCGCGCCGCCGCCCTCACCCTGCCGGTGAAGGACTACCGGCTCTCCGCCCACTACGGCCAGAGCGCCCGCTACTGGGCCAACGTGCACACCGGCCTGGACTTCGCCGCCGACACCGGCACCGCGGTGTACGCGCTCGGCCAGGGCACCATCACCTCGGCCGGCTGGTCCGGCTCCTACGGCTACCGGATCGTCGAGACGCTGCCCGACGGCACCGAGATCTGGTACTGCCACCTCTCCTCGATCATCAAGGGCGCCGGCCAGGTCACCTCGGGCCAGCAGATCGGCAAGGTCGGTGCCACCGGCAACGTCACCGGCCCGCACCTGCACCTGGAGGTCCGCCCCGGCGGCGGCGCCCCGGTCGACCCCGAGCCCTGGCTCCAGCAGCGCGGCCTCACCCCGTAGCGGACCCTCCGCCGGGGCCCCGGAAGCGCGCGGAGCCCCCGGAGCACCCCGGGCAGCCCCCGAAGCAGCGCGGAGCCCCCGGTCGTACGCGACGACCGGGGGCTCCGTCACGACGTCTCACTCCTCCGCGGGCAGCTGCGCCAGGTACGCGTCGATCTCCTCCGGGCCCGGCTCCGGCGCCAGCTCCGGGAACTCCTCCACCAGCAGCCGCGGCAGCCCCGGCACCGTCCACACCCCGAACAGGTCGAGCGCCGCGTCGACCGCCGCTTCCTCGAACTGCCCGAAGTCACCGGTCAGTTCGTCCGGCATCGGTCGGCCGAGCGCGTTCAGCTCGGCCAGGTTGCGGTAGCTGCGCCGCATCAGGCCCTGCTCCAGCAGTCGCCGCGCGCCGTCCGTGGCCATGCCGACCGACAGCACCCGGCCCGGTCCCCAGCCCTGCTCGTCCGGCTCGTCCAGCCAGCCGGCCGGCGCCAGCGCCTCGTACGCGGCCAGCCGTTCCTCCTCGGCGAGCTCCCCGAAACCGGCCAGCCAGTCCCGCACCGCCGCCCCGTCCGCGACGTCGACCCCGTACGCGTGCAGCAGCAGTGTGTACAGCCGGGGCCAGGTCACCAGGTCGGCGCGGCGCAGCAGCCCGGCCGCGACCTCGCCCTGCCACTCGGCCTCCGCGTGCAGCCGCTCCTGGCGCTTGGCGTTGAGCCGCCGGGCCGCCCGCTGGTGGTCGATCAGCAGCCGGACGGCGTCGCCGTACGCGAGCGGGTCCTCCTCGGGCAGGGGTTGGACGTACAGGTGGAGCCGCTCGTACAGCAGGTGCTCCACCGCGTCGGAGGTCAGTTCGGGCCAGCCGTCGTGCATCCTGCTCCCGCCCAGCTCCAGCAGCGCCAGCACCGCGCGCAGCGGCCCCTCGGCCACCGGCGTGCGGCCCTGATCGGCCGCCCAGGCGAGCAGGTCGGCGGCCCTGGTGCGCGGGGCGAGCCGCAGGTCTTCGTCGTTCATAGTCCGAACGGTAGTCGCCGGGGGCCGGTAGGGTCGGCAGCCATGGTCCCCGTACGACTCGTCGGCCCCCGGCTGGCCATCCGCGAGTACCACCACACCGACGGCGACGTGGACGCCCTGCACGCGCTGTTCGGCGACCCGGAGGTCACCCGCCACCTGCCCTTCGAACCCTGCGACCGCGAGTCCTGCGCCGACCAGATCGAGCTCTACCTGGAGCAGGCGATGGCCGAGGAGCGGGACACCTACCGGCTCGCCGTCACCAGGCTCGCCGACGCCGAGGACCCGCAGGACGCGACGCCGATCGGGCACGCCTCGCTCACGCTCGGGACGTACCGCTCCGCCCACCTCGGCTACGTCCTCGGCCGCGCGTCCTGGGGCCACGGCTACGCGGGCGAGATCACCGGCCTGCTCTGCGACTTCGCCTTCCGGACCCTGGACCTGCACCGGCTGGCGGCCCGGGTCGACGTGGACAACACGGCCTCCGCCAGGGTGCTCACCAAGCTCGGGTTCCGGCTGGAGGGGCGGGCGCGGCAGGACCGGTTCAAGGACGGCGCCTGGTCCGACTCGTACCGCTACGCGTTGCTCGTCGACGAGTGGCCGGGTCCGACCGGCTGAACCGGGCGAGCGGCCTCCGCCGAGCCGGCCCGCGGCCGGCCGGCGACCGGCGGGCCCGCGGGCGGGGGGTTAACCCCACCCCCGATCCGCCAGGCCTCCGGATGCCCCCCGACCCACCGGTCCCGCCAGACTGTACGACGTCAGCGAACGCGGACGACGTCAGGACGAGGGCCGGGGGCCGGGACATGAGCAGCAGCCGAAGCACGCTGGAGTACGCGGGGGACCTCCTGGGCGGGTACGGCGACGACCCGCACGCCGCCGACCCGCACGCCGCCGACCCGCACGCCGACCGCGCCCGCCGGACCGAGCGGCCGCCCGTCTTCTGGGCGGCGCCGTTCTCCGCGCACTACTACCGCGAGATCGGCTACGTGCTCAGCGGCCTGCCGGTGGCGATCGCCGGCTTCGCCGTCGCGATCACCCTGTTCTGCCTCGGCCTGGGCACCTTCGTCACCGTCCTCGGCCTGCCGGTGCTGGCCGGCCTGACCGCCGCCGGCCGCGGCTTCGGCCGGCTGGAGCGGGCCCGGGCGCGCGGCATGCTGGCCCTGGACGTCCCCGGCCCGAAGCCGGTGCGCCCGGTCCGTCCGGGCGCCTGGGGCGCGATCACCGCGCGGCTGGCGGACGGCGCGGGCTGGAAGGCCGCGCTGCACCAGGTGGTGATGTTCCCCTGGGCCGTCTTCAGCTTCACCATGACGCTGGCGTTCCTGCTGGCCGGCTGGGCGATGGCGCTCTACCCCGTCTACCACTGGGTGTTCCCGACCTACACCGACTGGCGCGGGTACAAGCTCTTCGACTACACCGACGGCCACCACGTCCAGCACGTCTACTACATCGAGGGGATGTGGCAGATCGCCGGGTTCTCGCTGGTCGGGGTGGTGCTGGTCTTCCTCACCGCGCAGCTGGTCCGCGGCCTGACCAACGTCAACCGGGCCGCCGCCCAGGGCCTGCTGGGCCGCTGAACACCGCCGTCGGCGACGGGCCGACCACCGGGCCCCGGCCCCGTCCGCACTCCGGATGCGGCCGGGGCCGCCGCGTGTTCGGATGACCGGGTGGCCGTCGCAGGCATTCCCCCCGAACCCCCGGACGTCCTGGTCACCTCCCGTCCGCTGGACGAGTACTGCGCCCTGTTCGACCTCACCCGGGCCCAGCTCGCCGCCCTCCCCGGGCCGCTGCTGGACTGCCCCGGCGGCGCGGCCGGCCTGGCCGCCGAGGCGCGCGGACTGGGCTGCCGGGTGATCGCCGCGGACCCGGCGTACGCGCTGCCGCTGCCGGTGGTCGCGGACCGTGCCCTGACCGCCCGGGCGGCGATGGCCGGCGCGATGGCCGCCCGCCCGTTCCTCTACCCCTCGCCGCTCCCGCACCGGCCCGAGCGCTACCTGCGCAGCTGGGACCGGGCCCGCCTGCTGTTCGCCGCCGACTCGGCCGCGCACCCGCAGCGCTACGTGGCCGCCGCGCTGCCCAGGCTGCCGTTCGCGGACGGCACCTTCGCCCTCACCCTGAGCTGCTACCTGCTCTTCGCCTATCCCGAACTCTTCGGTCCGGAGCGTCAGTTGGCCGCCCTGATCGAACTGGTCCGGGTCACCTCGCCGGACGGCGAGGTCCGGGTCCAGCCGCTGCACGACGGGCACGGCCGCCGCTGCGGGCACCTCGACCCGCTGCGGTACGCGCTCGGCGAGTGCCGGATCGCCAGTGAGGTCCGCCGCTTCCCCCGCGCGGAGGACGGCCGCACCCGTCGCGTCCTGGTGCTGAGGGCGGCCGACCGTCGCCGCCGCCGAGCCGGAATGTAATGGTCATTCATGGGTGTCACTCCTATACTCGCCGCATGAGCGAGATCACGATCCGGCGGGCCGGAGCAGCCGACGCCGACCGGCTCACCGAGCTGATCCAGGCCTCCGCCGCCTACCGCGGCGCCTACGCCGCCATGATCGACGGCTACCGGGTGACACCCGACTACCTCGCCCGGCACGAGGTGCGGATGGCCGTCGACGGCGCCGACGAGCGACTGCTCGGCTTCTACGCACTGATCCGCGAACCGGCCGAACTGGACCTGATGTTCGTCGCCGACCCGGCCCAGGGACTCGGCATCGGACGGCAGCTGATCACGGACATGCTCGACCGTGCCCGGGCCACGGGGATCAGCGCGGTCAAGGTCGTGTCCCACCCGCCCGCCGAGCCCTTCTACCTGCGGATGGGCGCCGAGCGCACCGGCACCCGGCCGCCGCAGCCCAGGACTCCCTGGGAGCAGCCCGAACTGCGCTTCACCGTCTAGGAACCGCCCCCGGCGGGACCTGAGCCCCCGGCGCCCCCGGCCGGACCTGCGTCCCCTGCCGTACCGGCCGGACCTGCGGACCCGGCCGGTACGGCAGGGCCGGACGGCTGCGCCGGGACGAAGGCCGTCACCTGCAGCCGGGACAGGATCTTCTCCGCCAGCCAACTGCGGTCCGACGCGTACGGAATGCCCCGCGGATCGACCAGCTGCGCCGCCACCGCGTCCCGCAGCCGCTGCGCCCCGGCGGCCGGCAGCCGGGAGAGCAGCCCCCGGGCGGCCAGCAACGCGTGGTACTGCTCGAAGCCCGACCGCGGGTGCTCGATCGCCTCCAGCACGCTCGCCAGGTCCGCCAGCGACGGGTCGCCCTGCATCAGCGCGAGCGCCTGGATCCGCCGCCCCTCGGAGCCGTCCGCGAAGAGGTCCCGCACCTGGTCGGCGGTCAGCGCCGAACGCCGGGCGGTCGAGCGGACCTCGGCCACCACGCCCTCCGGCCCGGCCGGTGAGCCCGCGGCGGGCGGCAACTGCCCGGCCAGCGCGGCGGGGTGCTCCGCGCTGCCGCCCAGCAGCCCGAGCTGCTGCATCGCGCGGACCCGCAGGTCGTCCGCACCCACCTTGTCGCCGTGCCGGTCGCGGTCCTGCCCGGCGAGGAAGAGGTCGAGGGCCCGGTCGGCGTCGTTCAGCACCTGCGGCAACGCGAGCCTGGTCACCAGCCAGCCCGCCAGGAAGCCGAGGACCAGGAAGTAGAGCACCAGCGCCGCCGCGAACGGCACCGCGGCGTCACCACCGCCGAGCACGGGCGCCAGCGCCGTCCCGAGTCCGTGCAGCCGCTCGCCGAGCGAACCGAGCTGGGTCAGGCCGACGCCCAGCAGCACCTTGGTCAGCCAGTCCGAGACCTGCTCCAGATTGGTGTTCGGCACGTACGAGCCCTGCGGCTGCTCCGAGCCGCCGCGCACCCGCGGCACCCCGAACAGGAAGCCCAGCCCGCCGCCGAGCACCGTCGAGGCGCCGGCCGTCACGAGTCCGCCGCCGAGCGCCTGCCAGACGTGGTCCCGGCCGAGCGCGAACAGCAGCAGCCCGGCCAGCCCCGTCCCGGCCAGTACTGCGGTGGCACCCCGCTGCGCCGTCCGCAGCGCCGGACCGCCGCCCGGCCGTCGCGCCTTCGCCATCGCCATCCCCTACCCCCTGTGCCCGTGTCGCTCCGCTCCGGAACCCCGCGCCGACTCTAGGGCTTGTCGGACAAGCCCTGGCGCCGGGGCCCCACCACGAGAACGTCCCGGGCGCGCCCCGGCTACGACACGGGGAGCAGCGACCTGCGGAGCACCGATGGGCGCCCCCGGTCGCGACACGGGGGAGAAATGCAGACGACCCGCGGGCTGCTCCTCCGCGCCGGCCCGTGCACTGGCCAGGCGCCGAGGCACCGGGGATGTACCGGTGAGCCCGCGGGCCGGGTGACTGCTGTGGATTTCGCCTGCCGGAGGCCGTGGGCCTCACCCTGCGCAGGCAGGGGCGGCTCTAGCGAGCAGCCACCTCACGCATCCCGAAAGTACTCAACTCAGGATCACCTCCTTTCAGTGTGCTGCCACGATAGGCAGCCCACCGGCGGGAGGGCAACGGATTAAATCGCGGCCCTCGCCGGGGCGGTCCGCAGCCGGCACCCCGGAACCGCCCGGCCCCGGAACTGTCCGGCCCCGGAACTGTCCGGGGAACGCGAAAGGCCCGGAGGAAGAATCCTCCGGGCCTTTCGGCTACTGAGTAGCGGGGACAGGATTTGAACCTGCGACCTCTGGGTTATGAGCCCAGCGAGCTACCGAGCTGCTCCACCCCGCGTCGGTGAACACAACAATACGTGGAAGTCGCCGAGATGGGAAATCCGTTCTCCGGCCGCCCCCGGTGCCGGGTCCCGGGCGGCCCGCCGGGGGGCTTCAGGCCGCCCCGACGGAGCGCCCGACGGAGTGCCCGGCGGTTCCCCGCCCGCCCCGCGCCGCGCGCCGGTCCGGGCGGGCCGAGCGGGCCCTCGCCCAGGCCGCGAAGCAGACCAGCGCGACGAAGCAGGGCACCATCAGCGCCGCGTACACCACCAGGAAGCCGTCCGTGCCGAGGTCGGCGGCCGCGTTCCAGGTGCCGTGCAGCACCATCGCCGCCAGCAGCCCGGCCGGTGCGGCCAGCCGGGCGAGCCGGCGCCGGCCGGTGGTCAGGGCGACGGCCAGGCCGATGCCGGTGAGCGCGGTGAACAGCGGGTGGGCGAACGGGGAGAGCAGGGCGCGCAGCACGAAGGTCTGCACGGTGCCGTCGAAGTCGCGCAGGCTGGGCGGATCGCCGAGGCCGATGCTGTCCAGTCGCTGCCGCTGGTCGCTGGTGAAGGCCCGCCCCAGGTAGAGGACGTTCTCGGTGAAGGCGAAGCCGCACGCGGTCATCCCGCCGAGCACCACCCCGGCGGCCAGGGTGCGGGGCCGGGAGCGGCGGTGCGGCGCGCCGCCGGACGGCGGGGCCGGGCGGAGGTAGGGCAGCGGCCGCAGGTACGGGCGCAGTCGGCCCCGGGCGTGCGGTCCGACCGGGCGGCGCTGGTACGGGCGGGGGCACCGGGGCTCGGACGACCTGCGCAGCAGCGGCGCGCAGGGGCGCCCGGTGCGGCGGCCCCGGCAGCGCAGTCGTCGGCCGAACGGCAGCAGCAGCACCAGCAGCGCGGTGGCCTTGGCGGTCTCCTCGATCACCGGGGTGGCGAGCCCGGCGCCGAGCAGTTCGCCGAGCCGCCCCTGGTGCCTGGTCAGGTAGCCGGCCGTCCAGTTGTTGGCGAGGATGGCGACGGTCGTGGCGGCGCAGGCGCCCCAGCCGAGGCAGAACACGGTGTGCCGCAGCGGCACCCGGGCGGTGAGGTTGAGCCAGGCCAGTCCGCCCAGGACGAAGGGCAGCGGCACCATCGCCAGGCCCAGCCCGACCAGCAGCCCGACGGTGCCGGTCTGCCGCTGGACCAGGTGCAGGATCAGCACCCCGCAGCCGATCAGGGTGAGGACGGCGGTCGCGGTGACCGAGGAGAGCGCCACGGAGCGGCGGCGGCCCGGCGGCCGGCCGGTGGCGGGGGCGTCCGCGGCCGCCGACGGGGGTCCGCCCGGCCGGGGCAGCAGGCGGTGGTCCCGGCGCTTCCGGGGGCCCGGGATGGTCCGGGTGTCTCCGGTGCGCGGGACCGTCTCCGGTGCGTAGGCGGCGACCTGAACAGCCGTCCGGACAGTCCGGGCGGTCGGCCGGGACCCGCCGCCGGACGGGCTGCCCATGCGGCACAGGGTAGGCCACGGCGGCGGTCCGCCGGGAGGACTCGGGACGAACCGTCCGCCCGGGGCGCGTCGGCGCGGTCGCCGTGCGGCCGCCGTTCGAACGGCGGCCGGAGGGTCAGCGGCGGCGGAACAGCAGGTCGTGGACCACGTGGCCCTTGGCGATCCCGGCCCGTTCGAACTTGGTGACCGGACGCCACTGCGGTCGCGGTGCGTAACCGGGGATGCTGCCGTCCGGGTGGTCGGCGGGCTCCAGCCAGCCGGTCCCGTCACCCTCGGGGTGCAGGTTCTCCAGCTCCGGCGAGGCGGACAGCACCTCCAGCATCTGCTCCGCGTACGGCTCCCAGTCGGTGGCGCAGTGCACCAGCGCGCCGGGGGCGAGCCGGGGCAGCACCAGGTCGAGGAAGCCGGACTGGACCAGCCGGCGCTTGTGGTGCTTGGGCTTGGGCCACGGGTCGGCGAAGAAGACCCGCAGACCGGCCAGCGAGGCGTCCGGGATCATGTCGCGCAGCAGGATGACCGCGTCGCCGGCGGCGGTCCGGACGTTGTCCGAGCCGTCGCGCTCCAGCAGTCCGAGCAGGTTGCCGTGGCCCGGGGTGTGCACGTCCGCGGCGAGGATGCCCATGGCCGGGTCGGCGGCGGCCATCGCGGCGGTGGTCTCGCCCATGCCGAAGCCGATCTCCAGCGTCACCGGCAGCTCGCCGAACAGCTCCCGCAGATCGAGCGGGGTGCCGTCGATCGGGATGCCGTAGGTCTCCCAGCTCCGGTCCAGCGCGCTCGCCTGGGCGTTGGTCATCCGGCCCCGGCGCGGCTGGAAGCTGCGGATGCGGCGTTCCCGGTGCTGGGCCTCGGTGGCCTTGTGCGGGTACATCGGCGCGGGGTAGGCGGCCGGCGCCGCGGACATCCGGGCGGACGGCGAGGGCTGGGGGATCGGGGCGGTGGCAGTCACAATCCCCCGAGTCTACGGGGCCGCGCGGGGCGCCCGACGGGGTGTGTGACGGGGCTCATCCGGGTTCCGGTCACGCGGCCGGTCCGCCTGCTTCCGGTGCCCGGGCCGCCTGCTTCCGGTGCCCGGTCCGTCCGCTCCCCGGGCCCGCGGTGGCCGCTGTCGTCGCCGGTCCGTCCGCCCCCGCGCCCGGTCATCCGCCCGCCTCCAGGGCGGCCAGCGCCCGGCGGGCCACCTCCCGGCCGATCGGCAGCGAGGCCGTCGCGGCGGGGGAGGGGGCGTTCAGCACGTGCACCGCGCGGCGGGGGGAACCCGGGTCGGCCGGGTCGAAGCCGGCGAAGGCGAAGTCGTCCAGCAGCGAGCCGTCCCGGGCCACCGCCTGGGCCCGCACCCCGGCGGTGGCGGGCACCAGGTCCTCGGCGCCGACGGCGGGCAGCAGCCGCTGCACGGCCGCGGTGAACGCCCGCTTGGACAGTGAGCGGTGCAGCTCGCCGAGTTCGTACCGCCAGTGCCGGCGGGCGATCCGCCAGGTACCGGGGAAGGCCAGGGTCCCGGCCAGGTCGCGGGGGCTGACGGTGCGCCGGTCGTACCCCTCGCGGGCCGTCGCGGGCACCGCGTTCGGGCCGACGTGGACGTCCCCGTGGACGCCTCGGGTGAGGTGCACGCCGAGGAAGGGAAAGGCCGGGTCGGGCACCGGGTAGACCAGGCCGCGCACCAAGTCCCTCCGCTGCTCGGTCAGTTCGTAGTACTCGCCGCGGAACGGCACGATCCGCACGCCGGTCTCGTCCCCGGCCAGCCGGGCGATCCGGTCGCTGTGCAGCCCGGCGCAGTTCACCAGCACCCGGCAGCGCAGCTCGCCGGTGGCGGTGCCCACCGTCACCGCGTCCCGGCGCCGGGCCACCGTCCGGACCCCGCTGCCGGTCCGCAGGTCGGCGCCGGCCTCCCGGGCCAGCCGGGCGTAGGCGGCGGCGACGGCCGGGAAGTCGCAGACGCCGGTGGTGGCGACGTGCAGCCCGGCGATGCCGGTCACCTCGGGTTCGTACCGGGCGATCCCGGCCCGGTCCAGTTCGGCGACCGGGATGCCGTTCGCCCGCCCGCGCTCCGCCAGCGCCGCCAGCCGGGGCAGTTCGGCGGCGCCGGTGGCCACGATCAGCTTGCCGGTCACCTCGTGCGGGACGCCCTGCTCGCGGCAGAACGCCACCAGTTCGGCGGCGCCCGCGACGGCGTACCGGGCCTTGTACGAGCCGGGGCGGTAGTAGACGCCGCTGTGGATCACTCCGCTGTTGCGCCCGGTCTGGTGCGTCGCGAAGCCGGACTCCTTCTCCAGCAGCGCGACCCGTGCCCCCGGCCGCGCCCGGGTCAGCGCGTACGCCGTGGCCAGTCCGACGATCCCGCCGCCCACCACCAGCACGTCGACCTCGTCCGCCACCGCAAGCTCCTCGCCTCGCCCGGCCGCCCCGCCGCCGATGCTGCCACGGCGCCCCGCACGGGTCGAGGGCGCGAACGCTGCGCGCCGCGACGCCGGACGGCCGGGAAGGGACCACCCCCGTGGACCCCTTCCCGGCCGTCCGGCAGGACCGACGGCCGCACCGGCCGCCGGTCCTGCTACTCCTCCCAGGGCCAGTGGGCGTTCGCCCCGGCCTCCAGGAGGGGGATGAGGCGGAAGGCCGCGTCGCTCAGGCCGCCGAAGGTGTGGCGGTACGCCCCGCCGCTGGCGCCGTGGGCCGGGGCGTAACCGGCCAGGTTCCAGGTGTAGACGGGGACGTGGGCGGGGACGGCGGCGAGCGGGTCGCCGCCCCAGTGGTTCGGCCCGGTCTGCTCGTCGGTGACGATCACGACCCGGTCGTGGCCCCGGTAGTGGGTGCGGACGGCCTCGGCGGTGTTGGTGCCGCCGAGGCTGGAGAAACGGTCCAGCACCCGCAGCACCGCCTCGCCCCGGCCGACCTCGACCACCCGGCTGGTGGTGCCGAACTCGACCAGGTCCGCCTCGGCGGCGCGGACCTTCAGCGCGGTGCCGAAGATCGCCGCCGAGTCGGCCCGGTTGAGCTCGGTCGGGCCGCCGGACCGGTCGAACATCGAACCGGAGCGGTCCACCAGGACCAGCGTCCGGCCCGGCAGCTCCGGCACGTTGGCCAGCGAGTGGCCGAGCGCGGTCTCCAGCGCGTGCCCCCAGCGCAGCGAGGGCGCGTGCCGGTACGCGGACAGGTAGCGGAACGGGAACTGGCGCGAGCGCCGCACCTCGCCCCGGTCGGAGATCCGGCGGCACACCTCGGCCGCGACCGCGTCCGACACCCCGGCCCGGTCGAAGTTGCGCAGGTTGCGCACCAGCGCCATCGGGCCCATCGACGGGATGACCGCCTCCCAGACCGGCGCGTCCAGCGGCCCCCGCAGCCAGCCCGCCAGCGCCTCCCAGGTCAGCCCGGCGGCGGCCAGCCGCTCGGCGCCGTCCTCGGCCGTCACCGCGTCCCGACGCTCCTCGACGGGCAGCGCGAGCAGTTCGCGGTTCGCGGTCAGCAGCGGGTCGGCCGCGGGCGGGACGGCCTCCTCCGGCCGGTGCCGGCGGTCCAGCGCGTACGCGAACAGGGCGCCCTGCCACGGCTTGTCCGGGTCCGGCGAGGGGTGGGTCAGCTCGATCACGTCGCCGAAGCGGTAGCCCTTGCCCGCGGTGTCGTACTTGAGCAGCGAGCGGGCGTCGTAGAGGCGGCGGACGGCGTCCGCGACGCCGCGCTTGAGCGGCTTGGGCAGCGCCCGGCCGTAGCGCGAGGTCCAGTACGCGAGCAGCTCGCCGGGCTCGTCGGCGCGCCGCAGCACCGCCGCGACGGCCTGCCGGGAGTGCCCGTGGGCGCCCGCGTCGAGCCGGGCCCGGGTGAACTCGGCGGCGCCCACCAGGGCCGCGGTGCGCATGTGCGCGCCGTAGCGCAGCCAGCGCAGCAGACCGAGGGTCCACTCCGGTTCGGCGACGGCGAGTTCGCGCACGAGCGCGGTGTAGCGGTCGTCGCGGTCGCCGCCGTGCTCGTAGTAGGTGTCCTTGCCGACCATGTTGGCCACCGCGAGCAGGAACAGCTCGGACTTGCGGTCGCGGACGTGGCCGACGCCGCCGTTGTGGTTGCGGGTGAGCTGCCCGGTCGTGGCCACCGGCGAACTCGGACCCGCCTTGCTCTTGCGAATGTTGAACCTGGACATACGACAGCCCCCCTCGGTGTGCTGGTGTCAGTGGGAGGGAGGCATGCTGCGTCCGGGGTGCCCGAGATCGTGCCGGCCGTGGGACGGTCGACGTCGGCGGAGGTGTATGCCTTGTGCTCTACCCGATTGAGCTAGCGGCCGCGCTCGCGCACGGCACGCCCGGGACTCGAACCCGGAACCCCAAGATCCGAAGTAACCCCCGCCTGCGCACCGGGCACTCCGGAGCGCGCTGCCTCCCGAGATCAGGTCGGCGGCGGTGTTTCGCGGGCTCGAACCGCTACGCCGGAGAACCGGCGTCTACCAGAAGTAACCGCTGCCGTCGCACCGGGAGGTGCGGACGAACTATTCACGTGTAGGTGTCCGGAGTTCAAGACGGCTGAGGTGACGTAGCTGCTCTGGCCACTGAGCTACACCGGCCCGAAGCCGGTGACGGGATTCGAACCCGCGACCTGCCCATTAGGAGTGGAAGTAACCTCTGCCTGCGCACCCGGACGAGAGAGACCCTAGCCAGGCCCCTCCCGCCGTCGCACCTCATTTATCGTCAGGCCGTCCTGCACCGTCCGGACCGTCGTTCACCGCCCTGGCTGCCCTGACTGCCCTGACTGCCCTGGCTGCCCTGGCCGTCCGGGCCCGCCGCCGTTCACGCCGGGGCGACGATCACCGCCCGCGCCCGCTCGGCCAGCTCCCGCACCCGGCGCTCGCCGTGGAACGGCTCCAGCCGCCGCAGCATCTCCACCACGTACTCCCGGCTGCGCTGCGAGGAGATCCGGCCGGCCACCTCGACGGCGCGTTCGCCCGCGGCGACCGCGGCGTCCAGGTTGCCCGCCTCCGCCTCGGCCATCGCCGAGACCACCAGCCGCAGGCCGTGCGAGCGGACGAAGCCCTCGGTGGGCGTGGCCAGCGCCTCGCGGGTGAACTGCCGGACCTTGGAGGGCACTCCGAGGTCGCGGAAGCACTCGGCGGCGTCGGCGGCGAGCCGGTCGTAGGCGTAGAAGTCGATCCACGCCGGATCGGGATCCCCGGCGCGCGCTCGTTCGAGTGCGCTCTCCGCCGCTCCGAGCGCCGTCGCACACGCTGCCGCGTTGCGGGCCTTGGCCTGGGCCCGGGCCTCCACCAGGTGGAAGAAGCTCATGGTGCGGGCGGTGGCCAGACCCCGGTTGCGCTCCAGCGCGGCCTGCGCCAGGTCGACCGCCTCCTCGGCGAAGCCCCGGTAGCCGGCCTGCAGGCTCATCGAAGCCAGCACGTAGCCGCCGAGCGGCACGTCCGCGCCGGCCCGGGCGAGCCGCAGGGCCTGGATGTAGTACCGCTGGGCGGCCTCGTGCTGCCCGGTGTCGAAGGCCATCCACCCGGCCAGCCGGGTCAGTTCGGCCGTCGCGCCGAACAGCGCCCGGCCGACCGCGTCGCTGTACGAGGCCAGCAGCAGCGGCGCCGCCTCCACCCGCAGACACTCCGGCACCATCGACGAACGCCAGTCCCCGCCACCGTACTTGGAGTCCCAGCGGCGGGCCTCCTGGGCGGCCTCGCGGAGCTTGGCGGCGTCCGAGTGGCCGACCCGGTAGGAGGACGTGTCGCTCGGGGAACGCGGCACCTCGCGGGCCACCGAGCCGTCCGCCGGGGCGATCAGCCAGCGGGAGACGGGCGTCGCGTAGGCGGCAACCGAGAAGGTGCCGGCCAGGCTGTCGCTCCACCGGCCGCCGCCGGGGCCCCGGCGCAGGTCGAGGTCGACCCGCCACAGGTCGGTGGCGGAGCGGACCGCCTCGGCGACGTCGCGCGGGAAGGCCAGGCCGAGTTCGGGCGCCGGGTCGGTGTCGCCCAGGCCGATCTCCTCCAGCGGGACGGGCCGGCCGAGCTTGCCGCCGATCGCGGTGGCGATCAGGTGCGGCACGGGCCCCTGGGGGACCATGCCCTTGCTCACCCAGCGGGCCACCGAGGTCTTGTCGTACCGCAGGGTCAACCCGCGTTGCGCGCCGAGGTCGTTGACCCGGCGGGCCAGCCCGGCGTTGCTGATCTGGGCGAGGGTCAGGAGCGTGCCGAGCCGTTCGTTCGGTCCACGGGGGCTGACGGTCATGGTGGCGGCTGCACCTCCTGCGGCCTTGTGCGCGGGGCCCGGGCGGCACCGGGCCGTAGCTGCAGTACCTAGAGTAGTCGGACGCGTTCCGACGGTTAAGAGGTCGCATTCCGGATGGCGGGATCGCGCACTCGCCGGTGCCGCACGGGGGTTGGTCCGGACCACTCGGATCCGGCCGATCGGCCCGCGCGCCGGAGCGTCGTGCTCCGGTCCCGTGTTCACGTGCGCCCGGCCGTGCCCCCTGGCCCGACCGGCTGGTCGGCGATTCGCTGGTGGTCGTGGGTCGGCCCGCCGTCGAGGACCCGGCGGGCCGGGTGATGCCGCCGCCTCGATCCCCGCGGGCGGCGGTGAAGTCCGGGAGGGCATGCGGATGCCCTCCCGGGCAGGGCGACGCCTTTCGGCCATCTCGCGATGCCCATGCCAAGGCGGCCCGCGGGCGGTCCGGGCCGGGGAGGGGAAGGCCCGGCCCGCCCGGTTCCACCGCCCGCCGGACACCGCCCCGCCCACCGCCGGCCGCCCGCCGGACACCGCCCCGCCCACCGCCGGCCGCCCGCCGGACACCGTCGCGCCCACCGCCGGGCACCGTCGCGCCCCGCCCCGGGCCGGTCACCCCGAACCGGAACCCGCAACACCGGCCACGGTGACGCCGAGCGGTGGCACGATGTCCCTGACGACGCGTCGGGCTCGCGGGGCACGTCCGGACGCGCGCGGGCCGCCACGGCACACCCCACCCGGCCGCCCGCCCGGCGGCGGACGCGCCGCGCGGATGCAGGTCCTCGTCCGGTGGAGGCACGATGCGGTGGCTGACGGGCTGGTGCACGGGCGCGGCCCGGGCGGGTGCACCCGTGCACGAGGGGTTCGGCGCGGTCGCACCGATCGCCGCGCGCCCCCTGTGGGGCGGCCCCGACCCGCTCTGGGCCGTCGGCGACTGGCGCCCCGAGGAGATCCGCCTGGCCACCCTCCGGCCCGGCGCGCCCGCGGTGGTCCGCACCGGGCCCACCGCTCCCGACCCGGTCGAGGACACCCCCGCCACCACCCGGCTCGCCGTCCTCGGCCACTGCGGCGCCACCGACGCCGAACTCGCCGCCGGTCTCGCCGCCGCCCGCGGCGGCGCCGTCCGCCACCTGACCGCCTGGCCCGGCAGCTACACCGTCGTGCTGCGCTCCGGCACCCGCTCCACCCTGCTGCTCACCGACCTCGCCGGCGCCCGGCCGGTGTTCCACACCCCCTGGGGCAACGGCACCGCCTACGCCACCGCCGCCCTGCCGCTGGCCGACCTGGTCGGCGCCGCGCTGGACACCGGCCACCTCGCCGCCCGCCTCGCCTGCCCCGAGTCCCCCGAGGCGCTCGGCACCGGCACCCCGTACCTGGGCGTCCAGCAGGTGCCGCCCGGCCACGTGCTCGGGATCCGCGGCGGCCGTCCGTACCTGTCCGCCTACGACAGTCCGGCCTCCGCCGAGCAGCCCCGCGACGAGGCGCCCGCGGTCCGCGAACTCACCCGCGCCCTGCTGGAGTCCGTCCGCTCGCGGGTCCGCACCACCGCACCGGTCCCCGACCCCGCCGGCCGGGCCCGGCTCGGCGTCGACCTCTCGTACGGCACGGCCTCCGCCACCGTCGCCCTGCTCGCCGCCGCCGTCCCGCTGCCACCGGTGCCCGCAGCGACCGTCCCGGCCCGCAGGACGGCGGGGGCCGACGCCGCGCCGGGGGCCGCGGAGGCCGCAGCGGCCACCTGGGCCAGGAACGGCGCGGTCAAGGGCTCTTGGGCCCGCGCCGCGCCCCGGGCCCCCGCCGCCCCCGAACAGCTGGCCGCCGTCACGCTCGGCGAGACCGAGCCCCCGGCCACCCTCGTCCTCGCCCCCGACACCCCGCGACTGCGGCACACCGTGCTCGACCCCGACCCCGGCACCCTCCCGTACGCCGGCCTGCGCACCGACCCGCAGGCCGGCCGGCTCACCGACGAACCCGGGCCCGAACTCGTCGCCGCCGCGCGGGCCGAGGCCCGCTTCGACGCCGGCGGCACCGACCACCTCACCGGCTACGGCGCCCGCCAGGTCCTCGACGGCCACCCGGCCCGCCTCGCCGACCTCATCCGGGCCGGTCGCCCGCGTGAACTGCTGTCCCCGGTCGCCGCGCTGGCCGGGGCCGACCGGGCCGCCGCGGGCGTCCTGACCGGTGCGCTGCGCACCCCGCTCACCGTGGTCCTGGCCGCCCACCGGCTCTCCCGGGTCCGCTACGCGGAGGCGCTGGACGAGGCCGCCGCCAGACTGACCGCCCGCCACGTCCCGGACGGCGGCGGGACGGCCGGGAGCCGTTCGGCCGTCGACCTCGCCTGGTGCGTGCCCGGACCGGCGGCCCGCTGGCTCTCCGACGAGGCACTCTCCTCGGTGGCCCTGCGACTCCGGGTGGCGGCGCGCAAACCGGCGCCCGACGAACACCCCGGCGCGCACCGAGCCCGGCACGCCCTCTACCGTCAGGCGCGCTCCTTTCGCACGCTCGTCCACGCCGCCGAACAGCCCGGCCAACGGCTGCACGCGCCCTTCCTCGACAACCAGGTCGTCCGCGCCGCCCGGCTGCTCCCCGACGACGTCCGCCTCCAGCCCGGCGCCCGGCACGCCCTGCTGCGCGCCGTCCTCACCGGTGCCGGCCGTACCGACCTGCCCCCGGACTGGGGCCGCGGCCCCCGACCCGACCGCACCGCCCCCGCCCGCGCCGGCCTGCGCCTCGCCGCCGACGGCCTCGCCGAACTCTTCGACGCCCCCCTCCTCGCCGAAGCCGGCCTCATCGACCTCCCCGCCGTCCGGGCCGGTCTCGCCCGCTCCGCCGATCCCCTCTCCCCGGCCGCCCTCGCGGGCCTCGCCGACCTCGTCTCCACCGAGCTCTGGCTCCGCCGCGTCCGCGCCCGCCGCCACGGCGCCTGCTGGACCGGGCTCCCGCACCCCGAGCCCCCGGCGCTCGGTCCCTGACAGCCGGGACGCGCCCCCGGGCGCCCGTCGCCTCCTCTCGGCGCGGTGGCGGCCGCGGCGTCGGCGGGGCGGGCCATGATGGCGGGGTTGTGGATCCCGGGCGAGGAGGGTGTGCGGTGGCCGGTGGGAGCGCGGGGCGGGACGTGCCCGTGGTGCTGTCGGTGCTCGGGCGGCCGCCGACGGGGCGGCCGGCGGGGGTGCTGGCGGCGTGCGACGGGTCGGACGGGTCGCTGTGGGCGCTGGACCGGGCGATGACGGAGGCCGAGCTGTTCGGCCTGCCGCTGTACGTGCTGGCCGTGGTGAACCCGGCGCCGGCCGGTTACCCGCCGGGCATGGCGGAGCTGGTGCGGGAGAGCGTGGAGACGCTGGTCGAGAGCACGGCGGACGGGCTGCGCCGCTCGGTGACCGCCGTGCAGCGGCAGCGCCCCGCCCCGTTCGAGGGGCAGATGTCGCTGCACGTGGTGCTGGGCAACGTCATCGAGGTGCTGCTGGAGGCGGCGACCCGGCAGCACACGCTGGTGGTCGGCACCCGGGGCAACGGGGGCTTCGCCCGGCTGCTGCTGGGCTCGGTGAGTTCTGCGCTGGTGCACCACGCGGCGTGCCCGGTCCTGGTGGTCCCGGCGCCGCCCGCGGGGTGAACCGGCAGGTCAGGGAGTTGTCGGGAATGTACCGAGATGGTTCATCGTTCACCCATCTCGTCCACTTCTGACAAGACGCCCCCTGGAGACCCCCGCATGAAGGTCGAGATCTGGTCCGACATCGCCTGCCCCTGGTGCTACATCGGCAAGCGCCGCTTCGAGCAGGCCCTCGCGGACTTCCCGGGCCGGGAGCAGGTCGAGGTCGTCTACCGCCCGTACCAGCTGGTCCCGGACGCCCCCGCGACGGCGAGCCCGCACCGCGCCTGGCTGGCCGACCGCTACGGCCCGCAGTCCGTGGCGATGGACGCCCGGGTGGCCGAGCTGGGCCTGGCCGAGGGCATCACGTACGACTTCGACGCCGCACTGCACGCCAACACCCTCCTGGGCCACCGCCTGCTGCACCTCGCCGAGGCCGAGTACGGCGCGGCGGTCCAGGGGCGGCTGAAGGAGGCGCTGCTCAAGGCGCACTTCACCGACGGCGTCGACGTCGGCGACCGCGCCGCCCTGGCCGACGTCGCCGTGGCGGCCGGTCTGGACCGGGACCGGGTGACCGCCTACCTGGCGGGCGACGAGGGCACCGCCGAGGTCGAGGCCCAGCTGGCCGAGGGCCGGGAGCTCGGCATCAGTGCCGTGCCGACCTTCGTGTTCGAGGGCAAGTGGGCGGTCCAGGGCGGCCAGGACGCCGGGACCTTCCGCAAGGTGCTGGACCAGGTCGCCGCCGAGATCGGCGAGCGCCGGCCGGCCCCGGTGCAGGTCGCCCCGGCCGGGGAGGGCTGCGCGGACGGCGTCTGCGCCGTCTGACCGCGCTCCACGCCGGTCACCGCCCCGGGGCCCGCCTCAGGAGCACCTGAAGCGGGCCTCGGCCCAGTCCGCGAGGTTCAGCGCCGACCAGACCCCGTGCGCCGGGGTGACCACCAGCCGGATCGAGTTCTGCCCGGCCAGCGGCACGTGCACCGGCACCGCCCCGTCACCGGCGGCGAGCGTCCCGGACCGCCACAGGGTGCGGCCGTCGCCGCCCTGGACGGAGAAGACCACCCCGCCCGGGGAGAGCGTCGCGTCGTCCACCCCGGCCACCGCGTCGAAGGACGTGCAGCTGCGGTTGAGGTCGATCAGGGTCGTCGCCGGGGCGTGCACGGTGAGGGCGTGCCGGTGGTAGTCGCCGCTGATCCAGCCGCCGACGCGCTGCCAGAAGCCGTCGCTGCCCTTCTGCCGGATGCTCGGTCCGGACGGCGGCACCCGGTTCCCGCCGGGCTTGACCACGGGCAGCACGTCCGCCCAGAAGTCGGTGGGCGCGGGGGGTGAGGGCGGGGTGGCGGTCGGCGTCGGCACCGGCGGCAGGGTGGGCGTCGGGACGACGGGCACCTCGGGCGTGGGAACCGGCGGCAGGGTCGGCAGGGGCACGACCGGGGGAGTCGGGGTCTGCCCGGGGGCCGGGGGGCTGCTGGGTGCCGGGGTGGCGGGCTTCGAGGCCCGGGGGGCGGGCGGGGCCTGCGTGGGCTTGGCGGTCGGCTTCGCACTGGGGCTCGGCGCGGGCTGTTCCGGGGCCGGCGCGGGCTGTTCCGGCGCCGGACCCGGAGTGCCGGGCGCGGGCGGCGGGGGCGACGCGGGGACGGGTGCCGGAGGTGCCGGCCGTACCGGGGACGGGACGGCCGGGGCGCCGGCGGCCGGGGGAGCGGCGGCCGGGGTCTGCGGCTCGGACGAGCCGGTCAGCGCGTACGCGGCGACGGCGGCCGCGGCCACCGCGACGGCGGCGGCGATCCCGGCCTTGGCGGCGGCGCCCAGGCCTTCGCCGGCCACGGCGGCGCCGCCACCGGCGCCGGAGGCCGTACCGGCACCGGCCGTACCGGCGCCCGCACCGGCCCCGGACCCCGCCGTACCCGCGGCGGCTGCGGTACCGGCCGCAGTGGAGCCGGCCGCCGCGCCGGAGGACCCGGCGGTCGCCGCCGCGGTCCCGGCCGCCGCACCGCCGACCGCGGCGACACCGCCGACCGCGGCCGCGGCGGCACCGAAGCCGCCGAGGCCGATCCAGACGAGCACGCCGCCGGGCAGCAGCGCACGAAGGCCGGTGTTGATCTCGGTCAGTTCCAGGCAGGCCGCCGTGCAGCGGTCGCACTCCTTGAGGTGCCGCCCGACCTCCGCCGAGGCCCGCTTGCGCAGCGAGCCGCGGGCGTACGCCCCGAGCCGGTTGGCGTAGGCCTCGCACGCCCGGTCCTGGCTGCCGGAGACGTGCGCCTGGAGGAACGCGGCGGCGAGCCGGTCGCGGGCCCGGTGGGCCTGGACGGCGGTGGCGTTGGCGGTCTTGCCGAGCATCACGGCGACGGTCTTGGGGGATTCCCGCTCGACCTCGGTGTGCCAGAGCACCACCCGGTCGTCCTCGGGCAGTTCGGCGTAGGCCTGCATGACCATCCGCTGGTCGGCCATCGCCATCGCCCAGGCGTCGGCGCCCGGGTCGGCCAGGTCGAGGTCGACGACGGCGGCCGAGGTCTGCGCGAAGACGGCGAAGTCGTCGACGAGTTGCTCGCGCCGCTCGCTGCGGTGCCAGGCGGCCGCGACGTTGCGCACGGCGGTCAGCAGGTACGCGCGGACGGCGAACTCCGGTCCCTTGCCCGACCGCAGCGCCTGCAGGGTCCGGGCGAAGACCTCGCCCGCGAGGTCCTCGGCGGTGAAGTTGTCCCGGCAGCAGGTGCGGGCGTAGCGGCGGACGGACTCGGCGTGCCGGCGGTAGATCTCTTCGTACGCGGTGTCGTCGCCGGCCCGCACCCGGGCGGTCAACTCGGCGTCCGAGGGAGGGCGCTCGCCGTCCACGGGGTCGGCGGGGGCGGGCACGGTCGGGCGCGCGGGCCGCCGGCCGCCGCCGAACGGCTCGCCGACGAACGCCTCGGGGGCGACGCCGCCCCGGCCCGCGGGGGCCTGGCCGGGCACCCGGCCGGAGGGCAGCGCGGCGGCGGAGGCGGAGAGCGATTCGCGGCTGGGCATCCCGGCCTGGTCGGGGACGTGTCCGGCGGCCGAACCCGGTGTGCCGCCCGGCACTTGGGCCGGACCGCCGCCGCCGCGTCCGCCGCCGACGCTGTGCCCGCCGACGCCACCCGGACCGCCGACCCCGCCGGGGCCCGCGGCGGACCCTTCGGCGGTACTACCGGGGAGGCCTCCGAAGTCGAGCCCGTACCCGTAGTCGTTCTGTTCCTCGGCGCTCACAACGGACCCCAGATTCCACGACAGCCCCCGTAGTGTGGCAGGGCGCGCGGGAGTGCGTAGGCGCAAGGTTCCCCGTCGTACGGCGCCGACGGCGCGCGAAGGGCGCGCATTCGGACATTGGCTCCAACCACGGGCAAAGGATGGCATAGCGCAGGGACCGGCGGTAGCCGGACCGGCCGTTCCCCACTCTTCCGTGGGCCGTCGCGGGTGTGTTCGCCCAGCGTGCGGCGCCGGGTCGTGCGACGCCCGCACCCGGCGCGCGCTCCTGTCCCGCGCGCCGGTGATCCTCCAACTCCCGCACCCGCCGGGCGCGGCGAGCGCACCCGGCACCGGGCGTCAGCGCGCCCGCAGACCGTCCAGCAGTATCTGCAGCAGCCGGTCCGAGGGGCCGGCGAGCGCCTGACCGTCCGTCTGCGGAGAGACCGGCGAGAACCCGACCGGCGCCGGGGTCGAGACCGACGGCCGGGCCGCGTGCACGGGCACCGAGGCGGTCAGCACCAGCACCACGTCCGACACCGTGACGCCCGGCCGCAGTTCGCCCGCCGCACCGGCCCGCGCCACCAGCGCGGCCAGCAGCTGGAGCAGCAGCCGGGGATCGGCGTCGGCGGCCGACGGCTCGGCCGTCCCGCCGGAGCGGGCCTCCTCGCCGCGCAGGTCGAAGCGGACCGCCGCGGGCGCTTCCGGGGCCCGCTGCCCGGGCACCCGGCCCAGCTCCTCCGCGTACCGGAACGCCTCCGGCGGCAGCAGCCGTCCGGCGCCGCTGCTCACGGCCCGGGCCAGGTAGCCGGCCAGCGCGTCCCAGGCGCCGTCGCCGCCGTACAGCGACTCGCGGGCCTGCGCGGTCAGCCACGCCACCTCCTCGGCCGCGATCCGCTGGACCAGCACCTCCTTGCTCGGGAACCGCCGGTAGACCGTGCCGACCCCGACGCCGGCCCGACGCGCGACCTCCTCCATCGGCGCGCCGTAGCCGAACTCGCCGAACACCTCGCGGGCCGCCCGCAGCACGCTCTCCAGGTTCCGCCGGGCGTCCACCCGCAGCCGGGCCCCGGGCACCGGCACGGTGGCCTGTGCGGGCTCGCTCCGGTACGGGACGGCGGCCTGGACCACGCCGACCTGCACCGTCCCGGTCTGCGCCGGGAGGTCCACCGGGCCGCGCTGCTCGGGCACCACGCCCGGCCCGGCCTGCGGTGCGCCCGTCCGCCCCAACACCTGCTCCTGATCCATCATCCCAACTCTCCCCCGCAGGCGTCCGAATCCGGACCCTGTCGTCGCCCGCCCCCGCACCCCCCGGTGCAGCTCAGCCCGTCAGAAATGACCCGATGACCCATCGCTCGTGCCGCCCGTCCCGTTCCGGTGACCACGGTTCGTGCCGCCGTGCCGGGTCCACGTCCGGCTCGGCGCGTCGGCACCGTCCGGGGCCCTGTCCGGGAACTAACCTTCCCCGGATGACTGTGCCCCAGTCGGGTTCTCACGCCAACGCTGGAACTGGCCGTAGTGGCCGCTCCACGGTGCGTCGCCGCCGATTGTCATGGCGGCGGCCGCCCCGGTACACAATCCGACCATAGTTCACGGCTCTTCGCGGCCGAAAGTGCGTCAGAAAGTCGCCCAGGAAGCACAACTGGCCACGGCGGCCACTCGCGTCGCAACCCGCCCCGTACGGACTGTGGACAAGACCACCCCTGCCGGTCCTTCATAGGGGGGCGTGATGGGGGGACACCCCCGGCCGCGGGGCCGGGACGAGACGTCACATCGGCAGGAGGTGCACCATCAGGATCCTGATCGCCGGCGGAGGCTGCGCCGGTACGGCCACCGCACTCCACCTCCAGCGCGGCCTGCGGGAGCGGCTGCGGCGCGGCGAGGTGGAGATCACCGTCGTCGAGCCCCAGGCCTACTTCACCTACCACCCGCTGCTGGCCGAGGTCGCGGCCGGCTCGATCGACCCGAGACACGTGGTCGTCCCGCTGCGGAGGGTCCTGCCGGACTGCCGGGTGATCACCGCCCGGATCACCCGGATCGAACACGCCGCCCGCCGCGCCCTGGCCGACGCCGCGGGCCCCGGCGAACCCCCCGCGCCGATCGAACTGCCCTACGACGTCCTGGTGGTGGCCCCCGGCTCGGTCTCCCGGACGGCGCCGGTGCCGGGCCTCGCCGAGCACGGCCTCGGCTTCTCCACCGTCGGCGAGGCGGTGGGCCTGCGCAACCACGTCCTGGAACAGCTCGACCTCGCCTCCGCCACCCGCGACCCCGCGCTGCGCCAGGCCGCGCTCACCTTCGTCTTCGTCGGCGCCGGCTACGCGGGCGTCGGCGCGCTCGCGGAGCTGGAGGACATGGTCCGCGCCGCCGTGCGCGGCTACCACAACGTCCGTGCGGAGGACCTGCGCTGGGTCCTGGTCGAGGCGACCGACCGGATCCTCGCCGAGGAGGCACCCGAGCTCGCCGAGCACACCCTCGGCGAACTGCGCGAACGCGGCGTGGACATCCGCCTGCGCACCACCCTGGAGTCCGCGGTCGACCGGGTCGTCGCGCTCTCCGACGGCAGCCGCTTCGGCGCCCGCACCCTGGTCTGGACGGCGGGCGTCCGGCCGTCCCCGCTGCTGCGCGACACCGACCTGCCGCTGGACACCCTCGGCCGGGTCCGCTGCCTCGCCACCCTGCAGGCGGTCGGACCGGACGGTCGCGCCCTGCCCGGCGTCTGGGCGGCCGGCGACTGCGCGGCCGTGCCGGATCCCCGTGCGGACGGCGCCCCCTGCGCGCCCAACGCCCAGCACGCCTTCGCCGAGGCCGAGCTGCTCGCCCGCAACATCGCGGTGGCCCTGGACGGCGGTCCGCACGCGCCGGGACTGGCCGCGTACGAGCCCGGCCCCGCCGCCTGCTCGACCTCGCTCGGTCCGGGCCGGGCCGTCGCGCACACCCGGCGGGGCGGCAAGCTCACCGGCCGGCGGGCCTGGTGGCTGCACCGGGCGCGGCACCTGCGGCGGCTGCCGAGTGCCGAGCGCCGGGTGCGGGTGCTGGTGGACTGGGTGCTGGGCGGAGTGTTCTCCCGGGAGGCGGTCTCGCTGGGCGCGATGGAGAACCCGCGTTCGGCCTTCGAAGGCGGGTTCGGCCCGACGTTAGGCCGGCCGTCCGACACCGGACCGGATGCGCCCCGCTGACGGTCCCCGCCGGCCCGGGCCGGATGTCGATCGGACGGCCACGCCGGGCGCGCGACTTCCGGAATCGGGCCTCCGCCTGACAGGATCAGCCCGACCTGGTCATTACCCCGTGTGCCGCCGCGTACACAAAAAGTGATGATATGCCTGGAAAACGAGGAAGCGGCCGTCGTTTGAACCTCATGCGCTGGAGCGCGCGGCTCACCGGAGTCCCCTGGCGTGCCACCCCGTCCGCCGGGGCCGGCACCGACGAGGGCGTGCCCTGCGCCGACGGCGTCGTGGTGCCCAGCCCCCGTGACCCGACCAGCCCCACCACCACCACCACCACCGCCGAACTCCTCGACCCGCACAAACCCCAGAACCTGCGCGAGGTCCTCAACCGCATCCCCGCCCCGGTCGCCGTCACCTACGGCCCGCTCCACCAGCTCGGCTACGCCAACCGCGCCTACCGCGAACTCTTCGGCGAACGCCCCACCGGCCTGCCCGCGGGCGAGGCCCTCCCGGAACTCGGCACCATGGGCGTCCTGCCCCTCATGGACCAGGTCATCCGCGGCGGCCGCCCGCGCAGCGTCAAGGCCCGCTGCATCCTCGGCCTCACCGGCAACCGCTACTACAACGTCTCCTGCGTCCCGCTCGGCCCCGGCGAGACCGGCGACGCCCCCGTCGAGGGCCCGCCCACCGGCGTCCTGATCTTCGCCGCCGAGGTCACCGACCAGGTCCTCGCCGCCGCCCGGCTCCGCGAAGCCGAACGCCGCCAGCGCGAGGCCGCCGTCACCCTCCAGCGCAGCCTGCTCCCGCAGAAGCTCGACCAGCCCGCGGACCTGCGGGTCGCCGCCACCTACCAGCCCGGCGGCGCCGAGGCCGCCGTCGGCGGCGACTGGTACGACGTCATCGCCATCGACGGCGGACGGACGGCACTCGTCATCGGCGACGTGATGGGCCGCGGCCTGCGGGCCGCCGCCGTCATGGGCCAGCTGCGCACCGCCGTCCGCGCCTACGCCAGGCTCGACCTGCCCCCGCACGAAGTGATGCGCCTGCTCGACGGCCTCGCCATGGAGATCGACGCCAACCAGATCGCCACCTGCACCTACGCCGTCTGGGACCCGCGGCGCCGCACCCTCTCCTACGCCTCGGCCGGCCACCTCCCGATGCTGCTGCGCTGCCCCGACGGCACCATCCTGCGCAGCGAGGAACAGAACGGCCCCCCGCTCGGCACCGGCGACGGCCTGCACGTGTCCCACACCCTCCGCCTGCTCCCCGGCACCACCGGCGTCCTCTATACGGACGGCCTCGTCGAACGCCGCGACGAGGACATCGACCAGGGCCTGGACCTCCTCGCCCGGACCCTGACCGGTGCGATCGGCGCCCCGGACGTGATCTGCGCGCGGCTGCTGAGGGCCATGGGGGTGACCTCGGAACACGACGACGACGTCGCGGTCCTGGCCTTCCACCTGCCGGCGGATGCGGTAGCCGAAAATCCACTTGCGGCGCTTGACTCGGTCACCCCAGAGGTCTAGTGTTCTTCGAGCTGCCTGGCAGGGAGCACCGGACACGCACCAGCGCGGACGGTCCCGAGGCAGCCAATCCTCTGAAACACCACTTCCCAGGTTCGGGCTGGGTTGCGTTCGCATTTCTGCGTCGCGGCTCGGTTCCTGTTTGGCGTGCTCGTTTTATCGGATTGCGGCGGATTCGCTTTTCGGAGTACGGATCGGCTAGAGTTTGAAACGTCGGACAGGGCGTCAAGCCCCGGAAGACACCGGCGAGTTGGATGAACGAAGCCCCGGAAACGGAGCGGAAAACATCTGATAAGCTGGAAACACGAAAGAACGAAGCCCGGAGGGCCTGCTGGAAGGCAGTCCGAAGGAAGCGTCCGTTCCTT